>DATHOA010000355.1:0-10162 GCA_035485475.1 Steroidobacteraceae bacterium
CGGGCCGCGAGGGGTCAATGGGTTGATTGTGAGGTCATGGGTATGCAGCGACTGTGGTGAGTCGCATGACCGGGACGTGAACGCGGCCCGGAATATCCTGATCGGGTCCAGGTGTCGGACCTCCATGTGCGGGAATGAGCCCTCGTCCTGGCTGATTCCGCCGAGCCGCGTCTATCGCGTGCGCGAGGCAGGGATAGAATCAGCCTGGGCGGCGGCATGAGCACCGGCTGATCGCCGCGTGGGTATTCTGCGGTTTTCGCGTCCTCCACAGCATCGTCCATTCCACCTTCAACGTGGTGAGCATTGATCCCTACTTGTTGCAGGCCCTCGCCGAGGGCCGCCTGGCGTCACCTGCCCGCCAATAGGCTGGCGCCGACAGGAGCAGGCGGCCGGAGCGAATAGGGCGTACCATGTTGCAGCACGGTTTCAGAGCCTCGTGGCGGGCGCATTTCGCCCTCGCCGCTAGCAGACTCCCGTACGGAGCTGCACTATGCTTGTCAATTGTCCGCAATGCGGGCGTTCCATCGAATCCCCCGCCGCCGGGCGCTCGCGCACGGTTCCCCTGATCGTTTGTCCCTGCTGCGGCAAGTTTGCCGTGCGCGTGGAATCGACCGAGGGCGTCGCACACGCGACCGTAAAGACCGCCTCGCCTTGGATACTGCCGCTGCCACCATTGCCCCCGGTGCGGTAGAGGCGACTGCCGGGACTCGTGGCGGTAGCGCCTACGAGTCGATGAGGGTGCCACCGGACAGACCGCGCCAGGCGCGGTGGAGCAGGCTGGGGCATCGCAATCGCCGTGAGTGGTCGATATGCCCTTGAGCGTACCCGTATTGCCCGGCTGGCAGCGGTATCTGCCCGCGCTGTCGATGCTGTTTCTGGCGAGCTGCGGCGGCAGTGGTAACGACAGCGGAATGAGCGGCGGGCAGGGGTCATCCCCCGGCACCAGTTCGACCCCACCCGAAGGCACGTTGCTGCAAAGTCCGGGGCAACTGATCTCAACGGTAACCGCGCCAAGCCTCCTGGTTGAGCTCAATCTGGCGACCAATCCGCCGCTACTGGCGCTGAGTGGCTCGCCGGTCTGCGACGTGCTGATCTACAAGATCCAGTACGAGACCGTGGGCGGTGCGAACGAACCGACTACGGCCTCCGCTGCCCTGATGATACCCAGCGGCCTGGGCTCGAATTGTACGGGCGCGCGGCCCATCGTCATGTATGCCCACGGCACCACGACTGAACGCACCTTCGACATGACGGATCTGAGCAATGCCGAGGCGCTGGGCATGGCCGGGATTTTCGCCTCGCAGGGGTACATCGTCGTGGCGCCTAACTACGCCGGCTACGACACCTCGACGCTTCCCTACCACCCCTATCTGATCGCCGCGCAGCAATCGAGGGACATGATCGATGCGCTGACCGCCGCGCGTAAGGCGCTACCGATCGCCTCGGCAACGCTCACCCAGGACAGCGGGCAGCTGTTCATTACCGGTTACTCCCAGGGCGGCTACGTCGCGATGGCGACGCATCGGGCCATGGAGGCGGCCGGCATGAAAGTCACGGCCTCTGCGCCGCTGTCGGGACCCTACGCCCTGGCAGCGTTCGCCGATGCGGTGTTCTACGGGGCGGTCAATGGCGGGGCGCCGATCTCGACCACGTTGCTGGTTACCGCGTACCAGGCCGCCTACGGGAATATCTACGCCAATGCGACCGACGTGTTCGAGCCCCAGTACGCCAGCGGCATTGAGACCCTGCTGCCGACCACCCTGACCCGCGCGCAGCTGTATGCGCAGGGGAAACTGCCGCAATATGCGTTATTCAGCGCGACCCCGCCGGCACCGCAGTTTGCGGACATCACACCGGCGACGACGCCTGCGAACCTGGCTCCGGTCTTCGCACTCGGGTTTGGGAGCGGCAATTTGATTCTGAACAGCTTCAGGCTCAGCTACCTGGAGGATGCTCAGCAGAATCCGGACGGCGGGTTTCCCGCGGTGACGACCGGTGTGGCGGCGGCGGCGCCGCAGCTGCCCTGGCGGCAGGCGCTGCAAAAAAATGACTTGCGCAACTGGGTCCCTGTAGCCCCGATGCAGTTGTGCGGCGGAGCCGATGACCCCGAGGTGTTCTGGTTCAACACGCAACTCATGCAGGCTTACTGGACGGCACATCCACCGGCGGCGGCCTCACTCGCAGTGGTGGATCTTGAAACAACGCTCCCGTCCCCGGATCCCTATGGCACCGTGAAGCAGGAATTTCAGGCTGCCAAAGCGCTGATCGCGGCCGACGCCATCGCGCAGGGCGCGACGGATGGCGGCTTCCTGGCGGTGACCGAGGCCTATCACGCCACCCTGGTCGCACCGTTTTGCCTGGCCGCGACCCGGTCGTTTTTCGCGAATCAGATTCACTAGGCCGCGCGGGCCCCCCTTGGAAATCCCGTGCCGGCTCGCGCCATCCCTGGCGCCAGCCGGCATCGGGCTGCACCCCTTCAGCTGAACTTGCTGTAGTAGCTGTCGACGCGCGTGCCATAAGCACTGTCGTAGGTGGGCGCGGCATCGAGTTGATAGCGCGGCGCGTTCTCGAGATTGTTCTTGTCGAGCGGCACCACGTAGCCGTCCTTGGCGGTGTCGTACTTGAGGACATTCCACGGGATGGGATAGCGATCAGATCCAATCCCCAGGAAGCCGCCAAACTCGAGTACCGCATACCGGACATGGCCCGTGCGCTTGTCAATCATCAGATCGTCAATCGATCCGAGCTTATCGCCGGTGCCATTGAATACGGCTGTGCCTTCCACCTTGTCTGACGAAATCACATAGCCGCTGGTGTTACTGGTCGTTGTCATCGTAGTCCTCCTAACGGGCCGTGGAATCAAGGTCGCGGCGATCGTGACATCGGCAAATGCCAGCAGGCGTCCGTGAACGGCCGGGAAACACGGTCGGACGGGACCTACGGCAACGCCGTGGCCCGTGGGTCAGGAGTTCTTGGCGTCGGGCGGCTCGGTGGATTGCGGCCGGGGTTTGGCCTCGTTCGGCTCGATGGAATGCACGGCCGGCGGATCGCTGGCGGGGAAGCTTTCCTCGAGGGCCTCATCGAGCCGACTATCCAGATCAGGTGTGGCGTTCATGGTGGATAATTTACGCCGAATCCATGGCGGCAATCCACACTGATACGGCGCGCCCGCAACGCTTAAGGCTTGCTGCTCACCAGTATCAAGCGTTCGGCTGCAGGCGGCCCGTCGAGCAAATCCTTGATCGCGGTTGCCATGGCCTGGGTATTCGGATCCTGGCCGTGGGCCTTGACCGCCTCGGCATCCCGGTAATGCTCGATCAGCACGTACGTCTGGGAGTCCGCCGTGGGCAGGTACAGGTCGTAGTAGACATTGCCCGGCTCCGAATTTCGCAGCTGGCCCTGCAGCTTGGTCATGATCTTCTCGAAGTCGGCGTTGCGACCGGCTTTGATCTTGAACCTCACCACGAAGGTGGTGGGTGCCGGGCCGGCCGTCACGGCCGGTGCGCCGCCAGCGGGTGTCTGTGCATGGGCCGCGCTCAACAGGCATAGCGCGGCCGCTGCCGTCATCATTCCAGCCTTCATAGGTATCCCCTTCAGTGCTCGGCCGCAGGTGGTGCGAACTGCAGATAACTCAGCCGGTTCGCGCCGCCGTCGGCAATCCATAACCGGTTCACCAGTCGCGTCGGGGGCTCCCGGTCGCTGCCCGCCGTAAGTCCCGCACCGCGGCCATCGGCGCCGGCCGGGAATTCAGTCACCACGCCATCCGGCGTGACGCGCCCGACGCTTGCACCGCGGGTGTACCACAGGTTGTGGTCGGGTCCGACGGCGATGTTGATGGCGGATGCACTCCCGGCTGGCATCGGATACTCGCTGACCGTGCCGCTGTAGGTGATGCGGCCGACGCGATTGCCGTCGGTGCGGAGGCCATCCATGCCACCGGACAGTTCAACGAACCACAAGGCCCCATCAGGCCCCATCGTGATGTCGCCGGGCCCGCTGTTCGGACGCGGCAGGGGAAACTCCGTGATCACACCCTTGGGGGTGATGCGGCCGATCTTGTCCGTCCGGTATTCGGAGAACCAGATGTTGCCATCGCCGCCCGCGGCGAGCGCGCGCGGACCGCTGTCGGGAGTCGGCGGTGTAAATTCGCTGATCACGCCCTTCGGGGTGATGCGCGCGACCTTGCCCGCGGCGAACATGCCAAACCAGATGTTGCCGTCCATGCCCAGGGCAATGGCACGGGGCTGACTGTTCGCCGTGGGAATATCCCATTCAGTGATGTTGCCGTTCTGGGTGATGCGGGCCATGCGGTTGCCGCTGTGTTCGGAGAACCACAGGTTGCCATCGGCGCCGCGCGCGAGGATGCGCGGCGAGCTGTCCGGATGCGGCAGCGGAAATTCCAGCAAACCGGTGCCATCCGGATTCATGCTGCCGATGCGATTGCCGCTGCCTTCCGTAAACCAGATCCGGCCATCCGCCGCGACCACAACCGTCGTCGGTCCGCTGCGTTCGTGGGGCAGGGGAAAGAAATGCACCTGGCCGTCCGTAACCAGCCCGGTTTCATGTGGCGCAAGCCAGCGCTGCTGTCCGGGGTCGGGGGTCGCAGCAATACCGGGCGTGCTATGCCCCGGAAGTGTCAGCCAGACAGCGGTCACCGCCCCGGCCAGCGCCGCAGCGTGATTTCGGCAACGATGTTGCACTTTGCATCCTGTTACCGGCATGGCAGATCCTCGTGACAGGTCTGAAGCTTCTGGCCCGACCGGCAGCGTATCATTTCGCACTTTGGTGGGCATGGGGCGAAGTGACGTGACTGAGCGACAAGACCCGTCTGCGGGGCCTCACACCGCGGTGCGCTTCGCGGCGCGCGGCCTGTTCGTCCTGACGCTGATCAATCTGCTCAACTACCTGGATCGCTACATCCCTTCCGCGGTGCTTCCGCAGCTGAAGGCCTCGGGCATCGTGAGCACGGATTTCCAGCTCGGCATTCTGTCGCCGGGATTCGTGGTGGTGTACATGCTGGCGGCACCCGTATTTGGCTACCTGGGAGATCGTCGCTCACGCACGCGGCCCATCGCACTCGGCGTAGCCTTGTGGAGCCTGGCGACGATGGGGTCGGGCCTGTCGCGAACTTACTGGGAATTGTTCGCATCGCGCGCGGCGGTGGGAATTGGCGAGGCCGCCTATGCCACCATTTCCCCAGCATTGCTTGCCGACTACTACCCCGCGGCGCGGCGCGGCCGCATTTTTGCCATCTTCTATATGGCCATTCCGGTAGGCGCGGCCCTGGGGTATGTGGTCGGTGGAGTGGTTTCACAGGCCTGGGGCTGGCGGGCTGCCTTCTTTGTCGCAGGTTTGCCCGGCCTGCTGCTCGCCTTGTGGGTACTGCGCGTGCCGGACCCGCCACGCGGCGCAACCGAACCACTGGCCGGCGCAAAGGCGGGTCGCTCCACGGAGCAGACCGCGCAACGGCCTGGCATGCTGCTGGCGCTGCGCCGCACGGCGACACTCTACCTGCAGTTGGCGCGGCAAGCCTCATATGCGCTGACGGTACTCGGGTATGCGGCTTACACCTTTGCCGTGGGCGGCCTGGCGTTCTGGATGCCCACCTTCCTGGAGCGGGTCCGCGCGGTACCCGTGTCGCAGGCGACCACAGGATTCGGCGCGATTGTCGTGGTCACCGGTTTCGCGGGCACCTTTGCGGGAGGCTGGCTCGGGGACTACTGCCTGCGCTATACGCAGCAGGCCTATCTGTGGGTGTCAGGGATTGCGACTTTGCTGGCATTGCCGCTGGCCGTTGTCTGCCTGACGGCGGCGTCGCCGTCGGTGTACTACCCGGCATTGGTGGTCGCTGAGCTGCTGCTGTTCATGTCCACCGGCCCCATCAACTCCGTCATCGTCTCGCTCGTGAGTCCGGCGCATCGCGCCTCCGCGGTGGCGTTGAGCGTGCTGGCCATCCATCTCCTTGGGGATGTCATTTCGCCGCCGCTGATTGGCAGCGTATCCGATCGCACCTCGCTGGGAGATGCCGTGTTGCTGGTCCCGGTTGCGGTGGCTGTCAGCGGACTGTTCTGGGTCGCCGCGGCGCTGCGGTGTCGCAGGGAAGCCGTGGTAGAGTGACCACGATATATTGTGTCTGAAAATCCACCCTTAGCTGCGTCCGCTGCGCCCCGGTCTGAGACTCTCAATACCCGGGCGGCCGGCATTGTCGGTCTGGCGGTGATGTGCAGCCGCGTCCTGGGGTTGGCGCGCGAGCAGATATTCGCGGCGCTGTTCGGCGGCGGCGCGATGATGGATGCGTTCACCATTGCGTTTCGCATTCCCAATCTGCTGCGTGACCTGTTTGCCGAAGGCGCGCTGTCCACGGCATTCATCACCATATTCAGCAAGACCATCAGCCGCGAAGGCGATGTGGCCGCATTCCGTCTGGCGAACAAGGTCACGACCCTGACGCTGGTGGCGCTCAGCAGCATCACGGTCCTGGGAATCATTTTCGCCCCGTGGATCATTGGCGTGCTGGCGCCCGGATTTGATCCGGACAAGCAGGCGTTGACCGTGACCCTGGCCCGGATCATGTATCCATTCATCCTGATGGTGTCGCTGGCCGCGCTGGTGATGGGCATGCTGAACGCGCGCAATGTGTTCGGGATACCGGCGATGGCCTCGAGCTTCTTCAATCTCGGCTCCATCGCCGCTGGCGTTGTCCTGGGGTGGATATTTGATCCGCATTTCGGACCACGGGCCCTGTTGGGATTGGCGCTGGGTACGCTGGTCGGAGGATTGCTGCAGCTGGGCATGCAGCTGCCGGCGCTGCGGCGTGAAGGCTTTGTTTTCCGACCGGATCTGGCATGGCGGGATCGAGGCGTATCGGCGGTCCTGCAGTTGATGGTCCCCTCGGTCATCGCGGCCAGCTCGACCCAGGTCAACGTGATGGTCAATTCCGTGTTCGCCTCGCACCTGGGAAATGGCCCGACCTACTGGCTGTCCATCGCTTTTCGGCTGATGCAGCTGCCGCTGGGCATTTTCGGGGTCGCATTGGGGACGGTCTCCTTGCCACTGTTGGCGCGCCTCGCGGTGGCCGGCAATCGCGATGGGTTTCGTACCGAACTGGCGCGTGGCATCCGGCTGGCATTCCTGATGACGATTCCGGCGACGGTCGGGTTGATCGTGCTGGCCGAACCGATCGTCTCGGTGCTCTACCAGCATGGACGATTCACCGCTTATCAGGCGCACGAGGCGGCTGGCGATCTGCAGTACTACGCCTTGGGGCTTATCGGCTATGCGTCGCTGAAGGTGCTCGTGAATGCCTTCTACGCCATCGATCGGCGCAAGACGCCCATGTTTGTCAGCTTCGCCGCGATCGGGCTGAACCTGCTGTTCAATTGGTTCTTCACCTGGCACCTGCGCTGGGGCCACCGTGGTCTGGCATTCTCCACCGCCTGCATCGCGAGCATCAACTTCATCGTCCTGTTCATCCTCATGCGTCGGGAACTGGGACGATTTCACTCCGGTGCCCTGGGGTCCCTGACGCTGCGAGTCGGATTGGCGGCGGCCGTGATGGCCGCCGTTTGCCTCGCCAGCATGCAGTGGTTGCTGCCGGGTTGGCAGGCAACCGGTTTCTGGCTGCGGCTGGCATGGCTGATGGCCACCATCGTGGTGGCGACGGCGGCGTTTTCGGTCTGCGCAAGCTTGCTGAAGGTTTCGGAGCTTACGGCCATCACCGCCGCCTTCAAACGCCGCCTCAACCGCGCCAAAGCGCGCTGAGGGCGCAACTCGCTTAGCGCTGAGGGTGCCTGGCTGTTACTGGTTCGTCACCGCCTCGGTACTGACTTCGTAACTGCACGCCCGTTACGCTCATAGCCCAGTAACTCGATACCTGGTGGACTGCGATGGGCGTACCCGCTGCGCGTGTTTTTGCGACCCCGAATCCGGCGCCGATCCCAATCCCGCACCGACCACGACACGTCTGGCCGGCGGACGGCGAGGCTGCCGGCCATGGCAGCGCAATCCTGCGCCAGCAGGCCGCCGTGGCGGCCATCACGGCCCGCACGCGCGGTGCCGCGACCCGCCTGGTCGGAATCTCCCGCGTCGATGATTTCCAGGCGCTCATCGTACGCCGTGACGCAAAACTGCGTCGCGGGCGCGACCTTCGTGACCGGCGCATCGGGCTGCCGGCCGCTGAACTGGATTGCGGCAGCCCGCGTGTCCACGCGTTGCGGGCTGCCACCGCGGTGCTGGAGTCGGAAGGACTTTTTTTCCGCGGCGTAGAGTGGGTAGACCTGCTGCCACCCGAGGCGGTGACACTCACGCTGCCCAGTGCCTATGCGGCGGAAATGGCCGCGCTGCAGGACCAATCGGTGGATGCGATATATGTGCGCGGCCCGGCCGGACTGGAGGCCGCGCGCATCGCCGGGGCACGGGTGCTGGTTGATGTGGGTGCCCATCGCGACCCTTGGCTGCAGGCGCATACAGCACTGCTGCACACCGTCACGGTCAATGAGACCCTGCTGCGCGAGCACCCGGACGTCATTGCCCAGGAACTGCTGCAGCGCTGGCCGCTGCTGCCCGCGCGCCTGAGCCTGGATGCGCAGTCGCTAGGCGCAGTGGAGACGTTGAAGACCTTCATGTTCCGCTGGGCATTCATCCGCGCGGATTTCAGCATGGACTCGTGGACTGATTGAAGCGGTCGGCCGCCCGCGGTCACTGGTAGTGTGAGTAGTCCGGAGCCTTCCAGCCGCCGCCGAGGTCGGTGATCAGTGTGACCGCATTGGTGTGCCGCAGGACGCGCATCTGCGCCAGATTCAAACGCGCACTCAGCGCTGCCGTCTGCGCCACCACGACGGTAGTGAAATCCACCGTGCCGGCCTTGTACTCGTTGAGTGTCAGGGTCTCGGCGAGGTCCAGGGCCTCGGAATTCTGGCGACGCAAATCGAATTCCTTCTGATAGATCGCCGCCCCCGCCAGGTCGTTCTCCACATCCTGGAAAGCGGTCAGCACGGTCTGCCGATAGGAGGCGATCGCCTGTTCGTAGGCGCGGCGGGCCTGGTCAACCTGCGCGCGCCGTCCGCCGAAATCCAGCAGGGTCTGCGACAAGGATCCGCCGATGGATTTCGTGACGCTGGGAGTCTTGAAAAGAGTGCTCACGGCGGTGGACAGATAGCCGTAGGAACCCGTGAGGGTGATGGCCGGAAAGTAACTGGCTTCCTGAACGCCGATGGTCGCATTCGCAGCAGCCATCGCGCGCTCCACATTGGCGATATCCGGCCGCCGCTGTAACAGTTCCGAAGGCACTCCGGCCGGAATCTGCGGCGTTGGGATGTCCCAGGTATCCCGCGCCGCGAGCTGGTAGCCGGAAGCGGGCTTGCCGATCAGCGCCGCAATGGCGTTCTCCAACTGATCACGTTGCAGGATCTCGGCCTGTTCCTGATCCTGTGCCGAGAACAGCTGGGATTGTGCCTGCAGCACATCGGTGCGGGCGGAGACGCCGGCCTTGTATTTGTTCTGTGTGATGTCCAGGGTGCGCGCGTACGCCCCTTGAGTATCCGAGAGCAGTTTGCGCTGAGCGTCCGCACCGCGCAGCTGCAGATAAGCGATGGCCAGCTGGCTGCGGGCTGAAAGCTGTGCATTGGCCAGGTCCGCGGCGCTGGCCTGGGCACTGTCGCGAGCGTTTTCCAGGGTCCGGCGCAGCTTACCCCAGACATCCAGTTCCCAGTCGGTGCTGGCGGCGAGCTGATAAGTGGTCGACTTGTTGCTGCCGGTGATCAAGCCGCTGCTTCCCGCGCCGCCGCCGCCGCCGACCACGAAGCCGGGCGCGCCGCTGATCGAGCGGGTTGCACCGCCCGACAGGTCGATCGAAGGCAGCAGGTTGGAGCGGTCCTGGCGCACCACGGCGCGCGC
Source organism: Steroidobacteraceae bacterium (assembly GCA_035485475.1). Lineage (GTDB taxonomy): Bacteria > Pseudomonadota > Gammaproteobacteria > Steroidobacterales > Steroidobacteraceae > DAIDKA01. The sequence continues at coordinate 9,895 of DATHOA010000355.1, forward strand.
CTGCATGTAGGCCGCCGCGGCTTCGGCGATGTTCTGGTTGTTGACGATGACCTGGGACTCCAGGTCATTGAGAATGGGATCATTAAACAAAGTCCACCACTCGTCCGGGAACGCCGGGGCGCTGGCCACGGGATTCTTGTAGCTCTCGGTGACGGCGGCCGAAGGACGCTTGTAATTGGGGCCGATTGCACACCCGGCGAGCAGGGTGACGATGGCCACGGGCACCAGGCAGCGGGCAGCACAGCGAATTGGCGACATCCAAGCGTCC
>DATHOA010000356.1:0-10778 GCA_035485475.1 Steroidobacteraceae bacterium
TATGTCGGATTTGACCAGGGGGGCCTGCTGACCGAGGCCATCGCCAAGCACCCGCACTGTGTGCTGCTGCTGGATGAGGTCGAGAAGGCCCATCCGGATGTGTTCAATCTGCTGCTGCAGGTCATGGATCACGGCACGCTGACCGACAACAATGGCCGCAAGGCGGACTTCCGCCACGTGATCATTGTGATGACGACCAATGCCGGCGCGCAGGAAATGAACCGTCCCTCCATTGGCTTCACGCACGCGGACCATGCCACCGATGGCATGGAGGCCGTACGGCGGCTGTTCTCCCCGGAGTTCCGCAATCGCATTGACGCCATCATCCAGTTCGCGGCCCTTGATGGGGCCACGATCGAGCGGGTGGTCGACAAGCTGATTGTCGAAATCGAGGCGCAGCTGGAACAAAAGGGTGTGAACCTGACGCTGGACGATGCCGCGCGCCGCTGGATTGCGATCAAGGGCTACGACCCCAAGATGGGCGCGCGCCCCATGGCGCGGGTGATCCAGGAGTTCATCAAGCGCCCGCTGGCCGAGGAGCTGCTGTTCGGGCGGCTCGTCGGCGGCGGCAATGTGCGGGTGACGGTGGCCGAGGACGAGTCGAAGCTCGCCTTGGATGTGCAACCGTCACAACAGGTGGTGCCCGCCTAAGGGCCCTAACGGCCGCGGTAGATGATGCGGCCCTTGGACAGGTCGTAGGGGGTCATTTCAACGGTAACCGCATCGCCCGTGAGGATGCGGATGTAATTCTTGCGCATTTTGCCCGAAATATGAGCAGTCACGACGTGACCGTTCTTGAGCTTCACGCGGAAGGTGGTATTAGGCAAAGTCTCGACGACCTCACCCTCCATTTGAATCGCATCTTCTTTAGACATTGGGGCGCGGATATTGCACAAACCCCGCTCCCATTGCAATGTGCTCGCGTAGCAGACCCTGAAACTGCGCCCGGGGGATCAGCCGACTACCCATGCTTTGCAGGTGCCGCGAGGGTAATTGGCAGTCGATGACCACCACACCCTGGGATTGGCAATACTCCACCAGACGGGCCAGGGCGGCCTTCGAGGCGTCGCGCTCCAGACTGAACATCGATTCGCCGAAGAAGATATTCCCCAGGCGGATGCCATACAGGCCTCCGACCAGGGTGTCATTCAGCCAGGTCTCGAAGCTGTGGGCTACTCCAAGCTGGTGCAGCTCGAGGTAGGCGGCGCGCATTTCGGGCAATAACCAGGTTCCGGGGCTGCGCGCGCGCGGTGCCGCGCAACCCTCGATCACCCCGGGAAAGTTGTGGTTGATCCGTGACAGGAAGCCGCGATTGCGCAGTGTCTTGGCGAGGCTGCGCGTGAGCCGGAATTCCCCGGGCAGCAGCACGGCGCGCGGATCCGGCGACCACCACAGCACCGGCTGGCCTTCCGAATACCAGGGAAAGATGCCGCGCTGGTAGGCCGCGAGCAGCCGCGCCGTGGACAGGTCCCCGCCGGCGGCCAGCAGGCCGGCCGGATCATCCAACGCCCGCTCCGGCGGCGGAAAGTGATCCGGAGGATCCGTCGCGGACAGCCAGGTGATCGTCTTCATGACTCGCGGCGATAGGGTACGTGCTCGCCGACCTGGGTGGCGTAGGCATCCACGGCCGCCCCTTCGCGCACCAGGTAGTCGCGCACGGCGGAGCGGAAGCGCCGGTCACCGATGTAGTGCGCAGACCAGGTCAGGGTCGGCGCGAACCCCCGCGCGACCTTGTGTTCGCCCTGGGTGCCGGGTTCGAAGCGGCGGATGCCGCGCTCGATGCAGAACTCGATACCCTGGTGGTAGCAGGTCTCGAAGTGCAGGCTGTGGTGCTCTTCGGCCGCTCCCCAATAGCGTCCGTACAAGGCTTCCTGGCACCAGAAGAACACCGCGGCGGCCACGGGTTTGGACTGGTGCATGGCAATCTTGAACATCAGCGTCTCACCCATCGTGCGTGAGATCTCGCCGAAGAACTCGCGCGACAGGTACGGTTCGTGGCCGTGGCGCAGGAAGGTGGCGCGGTGAAAGCGGTACACGGTGTCGAGCAGTGCTGCGCTTATGTCCGACCCGAAGCGGGTGTCGAAGTGGATACCTGCCTCGTGCACCCGCCGCCGTTCGCGCCGCGCCTTCTTGCGCTTCTCGGCCGTGAAGGTCGCGAGGTACTGATCGAAGTCGGTGAAGTTCTGATTGGTCCAGTGAAACTGGCAGTCGCGACGCAGCAGCCAGCCGGACTGCTCGAAGGCCTCGCGGGCCGGTTCGTCGAAGAACAGCGCGTGGGCCGAGGACAGCCGCTGTTCGGCGACGAACTCCTCGATGGCCCGGGCCAGCCGGCGGCGCACCAGCGGGCCGTCCAGGCCGGCCCGCACCAGCAACCGCGCGCCGGTGGCCGGAGTGAAGGGCACGCACACGGATAACTTCGGGTAGTAGGTACGGCCGAAGTGCGCATAGGCCTCGGCCCAGGAAAAATCGAAGACAAACTCGCCGTAGGAGTGGCTCTTGATGAAGGCCGGCGCGGCGGCCGCCAGCCCTGCATCATCGTGCAGGGTGATGTAGGCGGGGGTCCAGCCGGTGCCGGGGCCCACACACCCCGTATGCTCGAGGGCCGCCAGGAACTCGTGGCGCAGAAAGGGCACATCGGTGCCCTCCAGTCCGTTCCAGGCTTGGCGGTCCAGTTGATCGATACGGGTGTGCTGGCGGGCGAGCATGTTCCCCTTGTGCGCTAGTGACTTTCGAGGAAGCGATCGGCGTCCAGCGCCGCCATGCAACCGGAGCCTGCGGAGGTAATGGCCTGCCGGTACACGTGGTCGGCGACATCGCCCGCCGCAAAGACCCCGGCGATGCTGGTTGCCGTGGCATTGCCCGCCGCACCGCTCGTCACCCGGATGTAGCCATCGTGCATGTCCAGCTGGCCGGCAAAAATCTCGGTATTCGGCGAATGGCCGATGGCAATGAACACGCCGGTGACCGGGATCACCTTGTGATCCTTCGAGTCGGTGCCGCGGACCTTGAGGCCGTTGACGCCCTGGCCATCATCCAGTACTTCCTCGACCGCATGCTTCCACAGGATGCTGATCTTGCCGGCACGTTCCTGGGCAAACAGCCGGTCCTGCATGATTTTTTCGGCGCGCAGCTTGTCGCGCCGGTGGACCAGCGTGACGTGCTCGGTGATGTGCGACAGGTACAGCGCCTCCTCGACCGCCGTGTTGCCGCCACCGACGACGGCGACCCGCTGACCGCGGAAGAAGAAGCCATCGCAGGTAGCGCAGGCGGACACCCCGCGACCCCGGTTGCGCTCCTCGGAAGGCAGCCCGAGGTACTTGGCCGTCGCCCCCGTCGCGATGATGAGGGCTTCGCAGGTGTACTGGGTGGAGTCGCCCTCGAGCCGGATCGGCCGCTCGCTCAGGTGCGCCTTGTGAATATGGTCATTGACGATTTCGGTGGCAAACCGCTCGGCATGGCGGCGCATGCGCTCCATCAGGGCCGGACCCTGCAGGCCCTCGACATCCCCTGGCCAGTTGTCCACTTCGGTCGTGGTCATCAGCTGACCGCCCTGTTCGACACCGGTGATCAGCAGGGGTGTGCGGTTGGCCCGGGCGGCGTAAACCGCGGCACTGTAGCCGGCGGGACCAGAGCCAAGAATGATGAGACGGCTGTGCCGTGTAGTCGACATGTATAATCGTCCTTTGACATACGCCCTAAGATACTAGCGCGTCGCTTGTTGCATGGGTCTCAGGACTCATAAAATCAAGCGCCTACGCAATCGTCACCCATCCAAGGATACATTTTGGCCGAAACCACCGTGCATGCCCGGGGCGCCAATCGCTTTTCAGCCGCGGTCAGCCGCGGCCTGCGGGAGAGCGCGGTCATCGTACTGGCGGTCGTGGGGCTGGTGCTGCTCGTGGCCCTGGGCACCTACAACACCAATGACCCGGGATGGTCCAAGGTCACCGACGCGACCACCATTCATAACCGCATTGGTCCGATCGGGGCGTGGTTCGCCGACCTGCTGTTCTACATTTTCGGTCGCCCGGCCTTTCTGTTCCCGGTGATGATCGGTCTGGTCACCTGGACCCTGTTCCGCAGCGGCCGTAAGACCGAGGCACCGTCGCGGGCCAATACCGCCGTGCGCATCGTCGGATTTGTGCTGCTGCTGGTGGCCAGCTGTGGCCTCGCGACCCTGCACTGGTCGGATGCGGGCATGCCGCATACGGCCGGTGGGGCCATCGGCGATACCGTGGGCAAGGGTCTGCAGTCGGGCCTTTATTTCCTCGGCGCGACCTTGCTGCTGCTGGCCGCCTGGATGGCCGGTGCGTCGCTGTCGCTGGGCGTGTCGTGGCTGACCGTCATGGATCGCCTAGGGGCCTGGAGCTGGGGTGCGGTGGCCCTGGTGCGCGCCAAGCTGGTCTCGCGCCGTGAGGCCGCCGAGGGCCGCGGGCGGCGCGAAGCGCGCAAGGTCAGCGTGGAGATCGAGCAGAAGAAGGCCGCGGTCCGCAAGCCCACCCGCATCGAAGCGCCGCCGGCGGCGGTGGTCAAGAGCGAGCGGGTCGAGAAGGAGCGCCAGGTGCCGTTGTTTGCGGCGGCCAAGCCCGGTGAACTGCCGCCGCTGAATCTGCTCGATGATCCGCCGGCGCACAAGCCCCTGTATGCGCCCGAAGCACTCGAAGCGATGTCGCGGCTGGTTGAAATCAAACTGCGCGACTTCGGCGTGGAGGCCGAGGTGGTCGCGGTGCAGCCCGGCCCGGTGGTGACACGTTTCGAGCTGCGCCCGGCCCCGGGGGTCAAGGCCAGCCAGATCACCACGCTTGCCAAGGATCTGGCGCGCGCGCTGTCGGTGATGAGCGTGCGAGTCGTGGAGGTCATCCCGGGCAAGTCGGTCATGGGCCTGGAAATCGCCAATGAAAAGCGCGAACTGGTCACCTTGGGCGAGATCCTGCGCTCCAAGGCCTACGATGATGTGGCCTCGCCCCTGGCGCTGGCGTTGGGCAAGGATATTGCCGGCCAGGCCATGGTCGCGGACCTGGCCAAAATGCCGCATCTGCTGATCGCCGGCACCACCGGGTCCGGCAAGTCGGTCGGCATCAACGCGATGGTGCTGTCGCTGCTGTATAAGGCGACGGCCGAGCACGTTCGGCTGATCATGATCGACCCGAAAATGCTGGAACTGTCGGTGTACGAGGGCATCCCGCACCTGCTCGCGCCGGTGGTCACCGACATGAAGCACGCCGCGAATGCACTGCGCTGGTCGGTCGCCGAAATGGAACGGCGCTACCAGCTGATGGCGGCGATCGGCGTGCGCAATATCGCCGGCTTCAACAAGCATGTGCGTGAGGCCAACGAGAAGGGCAAGCCGATCCTCGATCCGGTGATGATCCAGCGCGCCGCCAACGATCCGTCGATCGACCAGTCGAAGATCCCGAACCTCGAGCCGCTGCCGTACATCGTGGTGATCATCGATGAACTCGCCGATCTGATGATGATCGTCGGCAAGAAGGTCGAGGAACTCATCGCGCGACTGGCGCAGAAGGCGCGCGCCTCGGGCATCCATCTGATCCTGGCGACGCAGCGACCCTCGGTGGATGTGATCACCGGCCTGATCAAGGCCAATATTCCCTGTCGTATCGCCTTCCAGGTTTCCGCAAAGGTGGATTCGCGCACCATCCTCGATCAGATGGGCGCCGAGACCCTGCTGGGCCACGGCGACATGCTCTACCTGCCGTCGGGTACGTCGATGCCCACGCGCTGCCACGGTGCCTTCGTCTCGGATGCCGAAGTGCATCGGGTGGTCGAGGCGCTGAAGACGGCGACGCCGCCGAACTATGTGGAGGAAGTGCTGTCCGGACCATCGATGTCGATTCCGGGATTTCCGGATGAGGACGGCGAAGGCGGCTCGCTGGGCGGTGATTCGGAAAGCGATGCCCTGTATGACGAGGCGGTGAAGATCGTGACGCAGGAACGCAAGCCGTCGATTTCCTACGTGCAGCGGCGCCTGAAAATCGGCTATAACCGCGCCGCGCGCCTGCTCGAAGCCATGGAAACAGCCGGCATCGTCGGACCCCTGCAGTCAAACGGTGCGCGCGAAGTCCTGGCGCCGCCGCCGCCCGGAGGTTGAGTTGACAGTCACCTGCGCCCGATGGTCCGCGTTGTTCGCCACAGTCGTTTTGAGTGTGGCGGGCATTTGCAGCGCGGAGGATACCCACACGGCCCTCGACACCTGGTTGACGGGTCTGAAGTCATTGCGGACCCAGTTCACGCAGACCACCAAGGACTCCCAGGGACATCAGACCGCGCAGGCGAGCGGGGAACTGCTGGTGCTGCGTCCGGGGCGGTTTCGCTGGGAATCGCATGATGCGGTCGACGCGGCCAGTGGCTCCGCTCCAGCCGGTGCCGCGGCGGCCGATTCCGGCCAGGTGCTGATCGCGGATGGTCGCAACGTCTGGTTCTATGATCGCGATCTGCAGCAGGTGACCGTCAATCCGGTCGATGCGGCGCTATCGGCCACGCCGATCATGCTGCTCTCGGGTGGCACGGAAGTACGCAAGGCATTTGACATCACCGATGCCGGATCCAAGGATGGTCTGGCGTGGCTGCGGGTCAAGCCGCGCGGTGGCGAGGCGGATTTCCGCCAGGCCGTGCTGGGGTTCGCGGGCGGTGAGCTGCGGCAGATGATTCTCGAGGACAAGCTCGGGCAGCAGTCCACGCTGACCTTCAGCCACTCACAGCGCAATGCGCCCGTGACGAGCGCTGAAGTGTCATTCACGCCACCCAAGGGCGTCGACGTCATCGGGACTGCGGGGAAGTGAGTCCACAGCCGGAACAGCCACACCTGGCCGGGCTGTGGTGGGCGCTGGGTTGGGCGATGGTGCTGTTCATCCTCTACTCGACCCTGGCACCGTCCGCGTATGTGCCCGATCTGCATCTGAACGACAAAATTGAACATACGACGGCTTTCTTCGGCATGACATTCTGGTTCGGCGGGCTGGTGCGGCGGCCACGCTTCTGGGTACTGGGCGCGTTGATGTCCGCGTTGGGCGCCGCCATCGAAGTGGCGCAGGGCACGATGGGGCTCGGCCGTGACATGGATATCAATGACTGGATTGCCGACACCTGCGGAGTCCTGATCGCGCTGGCAATCCTGTTGACCTGTGTGCCACGCAGCCGTGGCTCCTGGTTGCGATGGGTCGAGAGCTTCACAGGCCATTGACGTGACGGCCGAATATTCCGCGAGCAGCGCAGCGCTGCGGCCGCTCGCCGATCGCATGCGACCGCGCAGTCTGGAGGAGTTCCTCGGCCAACCGCATCTGCTGGCGCCGGGCAAGCCGTTACGGCAGGCGCTCGAAGGCGGACGCCTGCATTCAATGGTGCTGTGGGGGCCGCCGGGCACCGGCAAGACCACGCTCGCGCGGCTCATCGCCGGCCGCGCCGAAGCGCAGTTCCTGGCGCTCTCGGCCGTAATGGCGGGGGTGAAGGATATCCGCGCGGCGGTGGAGCAGGCGCGCCGCGAGCGACACACTACCGGCAAACCCACGGTGCTGTTCCTGGATGAGGTGCACCGTTTCAACAAGGCGCAGCAGGACACTTTTCTGCCGTTCCTCGAAGACGGTACGCTGATCTTCATCGGTGCGACCACCGAAAACCCCAGCTTCGAAGTCGTGAGTGCATTGCTGTCGCGTGCCCGGGTCTACGTGCTCAAGGCGCTGGGGGTCGAGGATCTGGTCGGTGTGTTGAACATGGCATTGGCCGACACCGAGCGCGGGTTGGGAATGGAACAGCTGCAGGCGCGCCCCGCCGCCCTCGAGCTCATCGCGCGGGCCGCCGATGGCGATGCGCGCCGTGCACTCAACTCGCTGGAACTGGCGGCCGGACTCATCGGCGCGCGCGGCGGTGAACTCACCATCGAGATTGCCCAGGAGGTCGCCAGCGGCGGCCGGCGCCGCTTCGACAAGGGTGGGGACCAGTTCTACGATCAGATCTCGGCACTGCACAAGGCAGTCCGCGGCACGGATCCCGATGGCGCACTGTACTGGCTGGCGCGGATGCTGGACGGCGGCTGCGATCCGTTGTACGTCGCCCGGCGGGTGGTGCGCATGGCCGTTGAGGACATCGGCCTGGCGGATCCGCGCGCCTTGAGTATCACGCTGGATGCCTGGCAGGCCTATGAAAGGCTGGGCAGCCCGGAGGGTGAACTGGCCATCGCCGAGGCCGTCGTCTACCTGGCCTGCGCCCCGAAGAGCAATGCCGTGTACGTGGCGATGGGCGAGGTCACCGCAGACGTGGAGCGCTTTGGCACCCTGGAAGTACCCGCACGTTTGCGCAATGCCCCCACGCGCCTGATGAAGGAACTGGGGCATGGGGAGGGCTATCGCTACGCCCACGATGAGCCGGATGCCTTTGCCGCCGGCGAACGCTATCTGCCCGATGAGCTGCCGGATCGGCGATACTATCGGCCCGCGCCCCGGGGGCTCGAGATCCGCATCGGTGAGGCCTTAGCACGCCTGCGGGCCAAAAAAACTGACGAAAAAACTGATGAAAAAGGTTCGACGTGATTGATCCGAAACAGCTGCGTGCCGATCTGCCGGGCGTCGTGCGTAACCTGGCACGCCGGGGCTTCGTGCTGGATGAGGCCCGGATCATGGCACTCGAGGAGCAGCGCAAGCGCGCGCAGATCGACGCCGATCGGGTGCGCGCCGAACGCAATGCCAACGCCAAGGCCGTGGGGCAGGCCAAGAGCAAGGGTGAGGATGCGACCGAATTGCTGGTGCGGGGTGAAGCGCTGACGCATGAACTGGCTCAGGTCGATGCCTCGCTGGTCGCGGTGCAGACCGAACTGGATGCGCTGGTGTTGATCCTGCCCAATCTGCTGCACGAGTCCGTACCCGAAGGCCGTGATGAGACCGCAAATCAGGAGGTGCGCCGCTGGGGCGAGCCGCGCCGGTTTGATTTCAAGCCGCTGGACCATGTGGCGCTGGGCGAGGGCCTGGCCGGGATGGATTTTGAGGCCGCGGCACGCATGGCGGGCGCGCGCTTCGTAGTGCTGCGCAACCAGGTGGCGCATCTGCATCGGGCACTGGCGCAGTTCATGCTGGACCTGCACACCGTCGAGCACGGCTACACCGAGATCTACGCGCCCTACATGGTGAACGCCGCCGCGTTGCTCGGCACCGGGCAGCTGCCGAAGTTCGAGCAGGATCTGTTCGCGGTGCGCGGGGAGCAGCCGTTTTACCTGATTCCCACGGCCGAAGTGCCGGTCACGAACCTGGTGCGCGAACAGATTCTCACGGCCGAGTCGCTGCCGCTGAGGTTCGTGTGTCACACGCCTTGCTTTCGTTCCGAAGCGGGCTCGGCCGGCAAGGACACCCGCGGCATGATCCGCAATCACCAGTTCGACAAGGTCGAACTGGTGCAGATCGTGACACCGGACAAGTCCTATGCGGCGCTCGAAGAGCTGACCGCGAACGCACAGACGGTACTGGAGAAACTGGAAATCCCATATCGCACCGTAGCCCTGTGCGCCGGTGACATCGGCTTCGGCAGCGCCAAGACCTATGATCTCGAAGTGTGGCTGCCGTCGCAGGACAAGTTCCGCGAAATCTCCTCGTGCAGCAATTTCGAGGCCTTCCAGGCGCGGCGCATGCAGGCGCGCTGGCGCAATCCGGCCACGGGCAAGCCGGAACCCGTGCACACCCTGAACGGTTCGGGTTTGGCGGTGGGTCGGGCGCTGGTCGCGGTGCTCGAAAACTATCAGAATGCGGATGGCAGCATCACGGTGCCTGCTGTCCTGCAGCCGTATATGCGCGGCCTCGCGCGCATCGTGAAACCATAAGGAAGCGCCCATGAGCAGCACAGATGTTGTCGCCTATCAGGTCGAGAATCGCATCGCGTGGTTGAAGTTCAACCGTCCCGACAAGCGCAATGCGATGAACCCCGCGCTCAATCGAGCCATGCTGAAGGCACTCGAGGAGCTCGAGTTCCGCGATGACGTGGGCGTGCTAGTGCTGACCGGGGAGGGCGCGGCCTGGTCCGCCGGCATGGATCTGAAGGAATACTTCCGCGAGACGGCTGCACAGGGACTCAAGGGCACCCGCAAGGCGCAGTCCGAAGCCTATGCCTGGTGGCGCAAACTGCGCTGGTTCCAGAAGCCGACCATCGCGATGGTGAACGGCTGGTGCTTCGGCGGGGGTTACGGCCCGCTGTATGCCTGTGACCTGGCCATCGCCGCCGAAGAGGCGACCTTCGGCTTATCGGAGATCAATTGGGGCATTCTGCCCGGGGGCGGCGCGACCAAGGTTGCCACCGACCTGATGAGCTATCGCGATGCCATGTACCACACCCTGACCGGCGAGGGCATTTCCGGCAAGAAGGCTGCGGAGTGGAAGCTGGTCAACGAGGCCGTGCCGCTGGCGCAGTTGAAGGATCGGGTCGTCGCGCTGTGCGAAGTGCTGTTGAAGAAGAACCCGGTGGCCCTGAAGGCGGCCAAGGATGCCGTGCGCCGCGTTCACGAGATGACTTTCGATAATGCCGAGGACTATCTGATCCGTGCCCAGGAGTCTGCCGATTCCTTTGACAGCGAGGGCCGCAAGGAAGGCATCCGCCAGTTCATCGATGAGAAGAGCTTCAAGCCCGGACTGGGAACCTACGACATTTCGCGCAAGGACAAGTAACCGGTAAACTTCCAATCTGGAGAGGTGGCAGAGCGGTTGAATGCTCCAGTCTTGAAAACTGGCGTACCTTCACGGGTACCGTGGGTTCGAATCCCACCCTCTCCGCCAAGGTTGAAACTC
>DATHOA010000357.1:0-16549 GCA_035485475.1 Steroidobacteraceae bacterium
TCATCGAAGGTTGGCGCGTACCGGAAATCTCCCGCAGCGTACGGCGACAGGTAGCGGCCCTCGGTCCGGGTGGCTATCGCCTGTGGCTCGGTCCGGGAACTGTCAATCTGGGCCAGCCACTGACGCTTGATCTCATCCAGCTGGTCGGCCGGGAAGGCAGGTTGCTGCAGTACTTCCGCCGCCAGGTCCAGCACCGCCGGCAGGTTCTCACGTGTGGTCTCGAATGACACCGACGCGCCGTCTGCGACGCCCGAGACGCTCAGCGTTGCCTTGAGGCGCGTCAGCTCGTCCTGGAGCTGCTGGCGGGTGTGTTTGGCGGTGCCGCGCATGAGCATGGCCCCGGTGAGTCTGCCGACATCGCCCAGATTCTGCAGTGACTGCACGTCGCCGAAATGCAGTCGGATCACACCGCTGACGCGACCGCCGCGCGACTTGCGCTCCAGCAGCGCCGTCTTCAGCGCACCCACCGTGCCGCGTCGGGTGCGCGCCTCGATGTTGGCCGGCGTTGCCGCGAAGCGCTCGCCGGCCTCGACGACCTTGCTTCCGGCGTAGCCCTCGAGCATTGCCGTGAGCGACGGGGCGGCCGGAATCGCGGCGCGCAGGGGCTTGTCCTCCGGAATGAACGTACCAACCGTCAGGTTGGAGGTGATGAGGTAGGTGCTCGCTACGCGTTGCACGTCCGCCGTCGTGACCTTCCCCATCTGGTCGCGGTCCCAGAACAGCAGGCGCCAGTCGCCCGCGGCCACATTTTCGCTCAGGTCAGAGGCCACCTGCTGCGAGGAGTTCATGAGGCGCTCGTAGCCGTTGAGCTCCTGTGCTTTCACGCGCTGCAGCTCCGCTTCGGCGAAGGGCTCAGTCGTGAGGCCGGCGAGCAGCTTGTCCAGGGCCGCTCGGGCGGCGGGAAGATTGCCCTCCTTCGGCAGAATGACCGTGAACATCAGATAGCCCGGATCGTGCAGGCTGGCCGCATTGGCGCTCGCCTGAACGGCAAGCTTGGTCGCGATCAGGTCCTTGTACAGCCGACCCGAAGGACGCTCGTTGAGCATCTCGGTCAGCAGCCCGAGCGCGGCGCTGTCGGCCTGGGCGTCGGCAGGAATGTGGAACGACTCGATGAGCACCAACTGTCCACCCGTGCGCCGCAGCGTTACTTCGCGTTCCCCGTCCTGCGCCGGCTCCACCGTGTACGGATTGGGCAGAACCCGCGTCGGGCGCGGAATAACACCGAACACGCGCTGGATGTAGGCGAGTGTCTTCACCACATCGAAATTGCCCGCAACGATCAGCACCGCGTTATCGGGCTGGTAGTACGTGTGATAGAAGCTTTGCAGATGCGTGATGGGGACGTTCTCGATGTCCGATCGCGCGCCGATGGTCGGGTGGCCATAGTTGTGCCACAGATAGGCCGTCTCCAACACCCGCTCGCGCAGAACGTTGGCCGGACTGTTCTCGCCGCGCTCGTATTCGTTGCGCACGACCGTCATCTCACTGTCCAGGTCCTTCTTCGCGATAAAGGAGTGCACCATCCGGTCGGCCTCCAGTCCCAGAGCCCATTCGAGATTGACCTGGGTTGCCGGAAAGGTTTCGAAGTAGTTGGTGCGATCGTCCGCGGTCGTGGCGTTCGCGCTGGCGCCGTGACTGGCGATCTCCTCGGGGATGTTTGGGTTGCGGGGCGTGCCCTTGAAGCTCAGATGCTCGAGCAGATGCGCCATCCCCGTCTCACCATAGCTCTCGAACCGTGAGCCGACCTTGTAGGTGATGTTGACGCTCGTGGTCGTGCTCGCGTCGTCCGGATACAACAACACCTTCAGGCCGTTATTGAGTGCGTACTCCGTCACCCCCTCGATCGTGATGACCTTCCTGGGCAGGGCGGCCGGGGCCTTGGTAGCACCAGTAGCGGCCGTGGCCACGCTGACCAACAGCGCGAGGGCGAAACATCGCAGTTGATGTGACCAGCGGGTATGGCTCATTCGACCTCCGGGGACGGTACCAAAGCGGACGTCTGCCTGTACAATATACCTGCTTGCCGGGCGTGCCGCGCGCGGCACGACAGGGTATGATTGGCGCTACCTCGAACTTTTTCCGGACTCGCAACTAACAAGAACTCAGGCGTAATTGAAGCTCGCTGTCCCCAAGGAGACCTCTCCCGGTGAAACGCGTGTTGCCGCGACACCGGAGTCGGTCAAAAAGCTCAAAGCTCTGGGCCTGGATGTGATGGTTCAGGCCGGGGCGGGTGAGCGCGCGCGCATTGCCGATGCAGATTACGCCGCCGCCGGTGCATCGATTGCACCCGATGCCGCAAGCGCGCTCGAAGGCGCCGCTATCGTGCTCAAGGTCCGCGGCCCGAAGGGTGCGGAGACGGCCCTGCTGGGAAAAGGTGCAGTGCTGGCCGCGCTGCTGGCGCCCTACACCGAAAAGGACGCCATCCATGCCCTGGCGGCACAAGGCCTCGTCGCCTTCGCCATGGAATTGCTGCCACGCATCTCGCGCGCCCAGGCGATGGATGTGCTCTCGTCCCAGGCCAATCTTGCCGGGTACAAGGCGGTCATCGACGCTGCCGCGCAATTCGGCCGCGCCATGCCGATGATGATGACCGCGGCTGGCACGATTGCGCCGGCGCGGGTGCTGGTGATGGGTGTCGGCGTAGCGGGTCTGCAGGCCATTGCCACCGCCAGGCGGCTGGGTGCAATCGTCAGCGCCACCGACGTGCGGCCGGACACCAAGGAACAGGTCGAATCCTTAGGCGGCACGTTCGTGGCCGTGATGGACGAGGAATTCAAGAACGCCCAGACCGCCGGCGGATATGCCAAGGAGATGTCGCGGGAATATCAGGCCCGGCAGGCGACCCTGATTGCCGAGACCATCAAGAAGCAGGACATCGTCATTACCACTGCGCTGACTCCGGGCCGCAGGCCGCCCGTGCTGCTGAGCGAGGAGATGATCAGGACCATGAAACCCGGATCAGTGATAGTGGACCTGGCGGCGGAGGCGGGCGGCAATACCCCGCTCACCAGGGCCGACGAAGTGGTCGAGGTGCATGGCGTCACCATCATGGGCCACACCAATATGGCCGGACGGCTGGCGGTGGATGCCTCTTCGCTCTATGCGCGCAACCTGTTCAACTTCGTGTGCCTGCTCGTGGACAAAAAGACGGGCGATCTGGCCATCGACTGGAACGACGAGATCATCAAGGGTGCGCTGGTGACCCGGGACGGCCAGGCGGTCCATCCAGCGGTTAAAGGCTGATCCATGGAAATGATCGATCCTTTTGTGTTCCGCCTCTCGATCTTCGTGTTGGCGATTGTGGTCGGGTATTTCGTGGTCTGGGGTGTGACGCCGGCCTTGCATACGCCGCTGATGAGTGTGACCAACGCCATCTCCTCGGTGATCATCGTCGGCGCCCTGATCGCGGTGGCGGTTCCGGCCGTCCACGGCGCCTCCTGGACCTCAAAAATCCTGGGGTTCGTGGCGCTGATCCTGGCGAGCGTGAATATCTTTGGTGGCTTCCTGGTCACCGCGCGCATGCTGGCCATGTACCGGAAGAAAGACAAGAAGTGACGGGCAAGGCGGATCTGGCGGCGCTTCTGTACCTCCTTGCGGGGGTGTTGTTCATTCTCGCGCTGAAGGGGCTGGCGTCGCCGGCCACCTCGCGCGCGGGTAACCGCAACGGCATGATCGGCATGACCATTGCGGTGCTGACGACCTTATGGGTGGCGGGTGTCACCGATCCTTTGACCTGGGGCCTGGTGGTCGGCGGGCTGGTGATCGGCGGCGGCATCGGTGCGCTGATGGCCAAGCGTATCGCCATGACCGACATGCCCCAGCTGGTGGCGGCGTTTCACTCGCTGGTCGGTCTGGCCGCAGTACTGATCGCAGGCGCCGCATTGTATTCGCCCGAGGCGTTCGGCATCGGCACCGAAGGTGCCATTCGCACCCAGAGTCTGATTGAAATGAGCCTGGGTGTGGCGATCGGCGCCATTACCTTCTGTGGCTCGATCATCGCTTTCGCCAAATTGAACGGCAATATGTCGGGCGCGCCCATCATTCTTCCGGCGCGACATGTGCTCAATCTGCTGATCCTGCTGCTGATCCTCGGTTTGATCGCCTATTTTTCCATGTACCAGCCGCACTGGGCCTTCTGGGCCATCACCGGCCTGTCCTTTGTATTTGGCATCACCCTGATCATTCCCATTGGCGGCGCCGACATGCCCGTGGTGGTGTCGATGCTCAATTCCTATTCCGGCTGGGCCGCAGCAGGCATCGGCTTTACGCTCGAGAACACGGCCCTGATCATCACCGGCGCGCTGGTGGGCTCTTCGGGCGCGATTCTCTCCTACATCATGTGCAAGGGAATGAATCGCAGCTTCATTTCGGTGATTGCCGGTGGTTTCGGCGGCGAAGTGGCGGCGGCCAAGGTCAAGGAGACGCGACCGGTCAAGCAGGGGTCGGCGGAGGATGCCGCCTTCATCATGAAGAACGCCTCCAGCGTGATCATCGTGCCGGGATACGGCATGGCGGTGGCCCAGGCGCAGCACGCGGTGCGCGAAATGGCCGAGAGGCTCAAGGCCGAAGGCGTGAAGGTGTCCTATGCCATTCATCCGGTGGCGGGCCGCATGCCCGGCCACATGAATGTGTTGCTGGCCGAAGCCAATGTGCCCTATGACGAAGTTTTCGAGCTGGAAGACATCAACTCGCAATTCGCCCAGACCGATGTCGCCTATGTGATCGGCGCCAATGATGTCACCAACCCTTCCGCCAAGACCGATCCCAAATCGCCAATTTTCGGCATGCCGATCCTGGATGTGGAAAAGGCCAAGACCGTGCTCTTCGTCAAGCGCGGTATGGGTTCCGGATATGCGGGTGTGGACAATGAACTCTTCTTCCGCGCTAATACCATGATGCTCTTTGCCGACGCCAAAAAGATGACGGAAGAGATCATCAAGGCGCTCGGATCATGAGCAAGATTGATATCAAGACCCGTGACGGCGTGTGTCCAAGCTATGTCTATCAGCCGGCGGGCGAGGGCCCTTGGCCGGCCGTCCTGGTGTACATGGACGGCCTCGCCATACGCCCTGCGATGCTCGAACTCGGCGAGCGGCTGGCGACTTTAGGATACTTCGTGCTGCTGCCCGATCTCTTCTATCGCTCCGGGCCTTATGAGCCGATGGATCCGCATACGGTGTTCAGCGATCCGCAGAAGCGCAAGGTGCTGATGGAGAAGTTCCTTGCACCGGCGACACCGGCGAACATCATGTCCGATACGCGGGCATTTCTGACGTATCTCGCGGCGCAGCCGCAGGTCATGCCCGGCGGAATCGGTACCACGGGTTATTGCATGGGTGGGCTGATGTCGCTGACGGCGGCCGGAACCTATCCGGATCAGATCGTTGCCGCCGCCTCGTATCACGGCGGCCGACTGGCGAGCGACGCGCCCGACAGTCCGCACTTGCTGGCACCGAAGATGCGCGCACGTATCTACGTTGCCGGCGCGATCGAGGATCAGTCGTTCCCGGATGATATGAAGGAGCGACTGGAGCGCGCATTGACCGAGGCGGGTATCGATCACACGATCGAGACCTACCAGGCCAAACACGGCTGGGTGTTCCGCGACACCCCGGTATACGACGCGGCTGCCGCCGAGCGCCATTGGCGCAGCCTGGGCGCGCTGTTCGCCGCAACGCTGAAGCAGTAGAAAGCTGAAGCACTCGCGGCGGCAAAGGGTGCCGCTGCCTTTCGCGTTGCCATTTCCGCGTTGATCGGCGGGTCCCTTGCAATCGCGTCAAACTTGTCACTCCCCTGGTGTGCTCTCCGACGCTTACATTGTCCCACAGCAAACCACAGCTGAAGACAAGGAGCATTGCGATGACGAAGCACAGGATCGGGACACGTGAGGATTGGCTTGCGGCGCGGCTCGAACTGCTCGATGCGGAGAAGCGGTTCACGCGGCGCGGCGACGAATTGGCGCAGCAGCGACAGGCGTTGCCGTGGGTGCGGATCGACAAGAATTACCGCTTCGACACCGAGCAGGGGAGTGCGACTCTGGCGGACCTGTTTGGAGGTCGCTCACAGCTCATCGTCTATCACTTCATGTTCGGCCCCGATTATGCGGCGGGGTGTCCATCCTGCTCTTCGATCGCCGACGGCTTCAACGGCATCGCAGTGCACCTGCAGAACCACGATGTCGCATTTGCAACTGTCTCACGGGCGCCGCTCGCGACGCTGCAGGCATACCGGCGACGGATGCGGTGGACATTTCCCTGGGTGTCTGCGCTTGGCGGGGATTTCAATTCCGATTTCAACGTCTCCTTCACCGTAGAGCAACAACGGCAAGGCATCGAATACAACTATCGGCGCGAGCCGGCGTGGGACGTCGCCGGCATCGGCGATGCGGTGACGAAACGTGGCGAAGGACCGGTCTCCGAGCACGCTGCCATGACCGGAACCGACGTGGCCACCTATACGCGGGAGCGGCCGGGCATGAGCGCATTCGCGCTGGAAGATGGGGTCGTGTACCACACGTATTCGACCTTCGCGCGCGGCCTCGACGGCCTATGGGGCATGTACCACTGGCTCGACCGTGCCCCCAAGGGGCGCAACGAAACAGGCACCTGGTGGCGCCGGCATGATGAATATGGCAAGCGCTGACTCAAGCCCAGGGCATCACGGGCGAAGCCGCCCGAGCGAGGTGGCGCGACGCCTGGGCGTTGATCGGACATTCCTCGGCACCTCAGCGCTGCTCTTTGCCAGCGGCGTTGTGGTGACGGTGCGCGGGTGCATGTCTCCATCGATGCCGTGGATGTGGATGCCCGGACAAAGTGGGCCGGCGGCGATCACGGCGTTCCTTGGCATGTGGCTGGCGATGATGGTCGCGATGATGCTGCCATCCTTGCTGCCCATGCTGTGGCGCTACCGCCGGGCAGTCGGCCGGGCGGGTGAGACCCGCTTGGGCCGGCTCACCGTGCTGGTCGGTGTGGCTTACTTTGCGGTGTGGAGCGCGTTGGGGATGGTCGCCTTCGCGCTGAGCGCCATTCTCACGCAGGTCGAAATGCGGGCGCCCGAGGTGGTGCGCGCCATTCCGTTCGCGGAAGGCGGGCTCTTCCTGATCGTGGGCGCCCTGCAGTTCACCGCCTGGAAAGCCCATCACCTGGCTTGCTGCCGGGGCATCCCGGGGCAGGAGCTGACCCTGCGGGCCGATGCGGGCACCGCATGGCGACATGGTCTGCGCTGTGGTTTGCACTGCAGTTACTGTTGCGCGGGCCTTATGGCGGTGCTCTTCGCTCTCGGGATCATGGACCTGCGCGCGATGGCCGTGGTGACGGTGGCGATCACCCTCGAACGTCTCGCACCCGGCGGTGAGCGCGTCGCAAGAGCCATCGGCGCCGTCGTCATCGGGGCAGGGCTGTTGGTGCTCGCCCGAGCGGCCGGGCTTTGAGGGCTGCGCGCTTGGATCTAGACCTGCCCCGGCTTGTCGCGGAAGCGACGCAGAGGTTCGACCGAAGGGACGAAGTAATACGATCCGGTCAGCGGCTGGGTAAAGCGCGTAAGCGCATCGCGCTTGCCGGTGACCAGGCCCGCCATGCTGTCGAGCATTCGGGAAAGCCGTCCCTGGTCTGCGCTGAATCCCACGAACATGGTGCCGTGGTCGTCGACTTTTCCGTAGGGCATGTTGCGGCGAAAGATGTTACCGAATTCGTCCTGATCGGTGCGGGCGACATGCGAGTCCGTTGGCTTGTCCTCGAGTTCAATGCTGTCGAGCTTGGTGCGCCCTATGACGCGCTCCTGCTGAGCCGTTGACAGGGCTTCCCACTCAACTGTCCGGTGCTGCCACTTTTGCAGCAACAGGACGGTGCCGGCCGCCCCCGGAGTGCCCTCGGGCAAGAGTGCATGAATGGGAGCGTCGAGCAACGTCGGATTCTCCGAGCCGTCGATGAAGCCGGAAAGATCGCGATCGTGACGATACGACCAACTCGAGGTTTCCTGCCCCAGTGAAGCTTGCCCTGCGACGTCACGGATGACCGAGCGGGCCATATCGAAGATAACGTCATAAGCGCTACCCGACAGCCACACCAGCGCATCGTGTTGCGTGCTTGGCATGACGAATTCTTCTACGCCCCGGATCGCGTTGTTGAAGCCCTTTACGCCTGGCGGGATGTCATCAGGCGCGACATTGCGCCACAGTTCAGGCCGAAAGCCGATGACGAAGTTCACACCGCCCGTGGTGGTCCGGGGTTCACGCACCGCGCAGATCGTAGCGACGAACTGCTCGCATCTTTTCGCATCCAGAAGGTCAAATTCCAGGTACGCATGAGAGGCGGTTCCGAGGGCGAAGATTCCAGACTGAGGCGTAAACATATAGGCATTATACCAGTCACTGCGAACCACTTTCGGGGAGTGAAATTATGGTCTACGAGCTCTATTACTGGCCGTCAATTCAAGGCCGGGGCGAATTCGTGAGGCTGTGCCTGGAGCAGGCCGGTGCGGCCTATGTGGATGTGGCGCGCGAGGGGAAGTCCGGTACCGGCATGGCGCGCATGATGAGGTTTCTGACAGCAAAGGGCGATCCGCGGCCGCCCTTTGCGCCGCCATTTCTCAAGGCGGGACGGCTGGTGATCGGGCAGACCGCCAATATCCTGATGTTCCTGGGGCCCAGACACGGTCTCGCGCCCAAGAATGAGGCAGGACGCTTGTGGGCCAACCAGTTGCAGCTCACCGTGACGGACTTTGTGGCCGAGGTCCATGACACTCATCACCCGATAGCCTCCGGGCTCTACTACCAGGATCAGAAGAAGGAAGCGCGGCGCCGCACACTTGATTTTCTGCAGAACCGGGTTCCCAAGTTCCTGGGGTATTTCGAGAATCTTCTCGCGCGCAATCCGCGCAGCGACCACTACCTGGCGGGTGCGAAATTGAGCTACGTCGATCTGTCGCTGTTTCAAATCATTGCCGGAATGAGTTACGCATTTCCGAATTCCATGACGAAGCTCGTGCGTCGGCAACGTCGGCTGTTCGCGTTGCATGAACGGGTTCAGGAACGCCCGCGGATTGCCGCCTACCTCACCTCCCCGCGGCGCATCGCCTTCAATGAGGACGGGATTTTCCGCCACTACCCGGAGCTGGACCTCGGCGCTTCGTAGTGGTTGCGATGTCGCCCACGGAGCGGTCGAAGCGTTTTTTGCCGTGGCTGGTGGCGGTCGCTTTTTTCATGGAGTCTCTGGACACCACGATTCTCAATACCGCAGTCCCTACCATCTCGGCGGCCCTTCACGTTGCCGCGCTGAGCATGAAAGCGGTGCTTGCGAGCTACACGCTAAGCCTCGCAGTCTTCATTCCGATCAGCGGCTGGATGGCGGATCGATTTGGCACGCGTCGGGTATTCGCGTGCGCGATCGGCCTGTTCACCTTGGGCTCTTTTCTGTGTGGCCTGTCGGGCAATATTCATTGGCTCGTCCTATGTCGAATTCTGCAAGGTTGCGGCGGGGCGATGATGGTTCCCGTAGGCCGCCTCACGCTGGTGAGAACATTCGCCAAATCAGACCTGTTGCGCGTCATGAGCTTCGTGTCAATTCCGGCTCTGGTGGCACCCATGCTCGGACCCATCGCCGGGGGACTGATCGTCGGCTATCTTCATTGGCGGGTCATTTTCTTTCTCAACATTCCGATCGGACTCGCCGGCCTGGCGCTTGTCTATTTGCATTTGCCCGACTACCGCGAAGAGAAAACCCATCCATTGGATATAGTCGGGCTCATTCTGTTCGGCTCCGGGATTGCCTTGCTGTCGTACGTCCTGGAGATATTCGGCGAGCACGCGCTCAGTGCCATCGAGATGTCCGGACTTGTGGGGCTGTCGGCCATGCTGCTTGCCGGCTACGCTCTGCACGCCCGGACGCTGAAGTTCCCATTGCTGGACCTCGAACTGTTTCGTATCCGCACCTTCCGGGCATCGGTAAGCGGGAGCTTCTTTACCCGGTTGGGTATTGGCGGAGTACCGTTTCTCCTGCCGTTGCTGTACCAGGTGGGTCTGGGGTTCACCCCGATCCAGTCAGGCCTGCTCCTCATGCCGCAGGCCATTGCCGCCATGAGCATGAAAACAATCATGCCGCAACTTCTGAAACGGGTTGGATATCGGGGCGTGCTCATCTCCAATACCTTGATTCTCGGTGGTCTTCTGATGCTGTTCGCGACCATCGGCGTGGGAACACCGCTTTGGATGATTGTGCTGGAGGCGTTCTGCTATGGGTGCTTTACGTCTCTGCAATACACGAGCATGAACACGCTGGTGTATGCGGACATCACGCCGCAGCAGACCAGTGATGCCAGTTCCATCGCCAGCACGATGCAGCAAATGTCGATCAGCTTCGGGGTTGCCACCGCGGGACTGGCCACGGCGGTCTTCGTGCCCGCGACCGGATCGAGTGCCGCCGAAATGACCCACGGCATACACTGGGCACTGATCGGACTTGGCGTGCTGACGATCGCATCCACGATCGTATTCAGGAGTCTTAAGGCCGGCGACGGCGGCGACGTGAGCCAGCATAAAGCGCTGCATCTCGGTGGGTGAAGCGGCACTGATGACAGCCGAGCCGCCAGCACAAGAACCGCCGACGGCGCGATTCGGGCGCCTATCGTGGCTGTTCGCGTTGACCATCTTCTGCGGCTCCTTTCTGCTGTTTCTCGTCCAACCGATCATTGCCAAGGAACTGCTGCCGCAGTTCGGTGGGTCAGCGAGCGTGTGGCTCACCTGCCTGGTGTTCTTTCAAACCGCGTTGTTGCTGGGTTATGCCGGCGCCGATCGCCTCGTCAACGCGGTGCCCGCGCGCTTGCAGATCGTGCTCGTGGTAGTCCTGGTGCTAGCGGCGGCGGTCACCCTGCCGATCGTGCCGGCAGTACCGGGCGGACCGTGGCGCGCGGGCCTTGGTGACACGAACCCAGCTGTGGGTGTGCTGGCAACTTTGGCCGTGAGCGTTGGACTGCCCTACGTGCTGGTCTCCGCCACCACCCCGGTGGTGCAGAGCTGGTATACCCGCAGCCTGCCCGGCCGCAGCCCCTATGGGCTGTTTGCACTGTCCAATCTGGCCTCCATGCTGGCCCTGTTCGGCTATCCCCTGGTGCTGGAGCCACGGGTGGGCACACACGCACAGGCCTATGGCTGGTCCGCGGCCTTCTTCGTCTGGGCGATGCTAATCGTGGCGTGCGCTGTCGCGACGCGCGCGGCCGGCAGGCCGGCCGCACCTGTGCCGGCTGTGTCCACGCCGCTCCCCACGGCCTCACAGCATGGCGGATGGCTGCTCCTGTCGGGCCTGGGATCCTGGCTGCTGCTGGCGCTGACCCAGCATCTCACCCGCGACGTCGCCGCGATCCCATTACTGTGGATCCTGCCGCTGGCGGTGTACCTGTTGACCTTCATCGTGGCGTTCAGCAATCGGCGCTGGCTGTCATCGCGCGCGCTCACGCTGTGCGGCATCGTGGCGCTGCTGCTGTACGCCGCGTTTACCGCCTGGAGTTCCTGGCCCGGGGCTGATGACAACGCACTGCCCATCGGCGCACAGATCGGCGTGTTTTGCGGTGTACTTGCCGGGACCTGCCTGCTGTGCAACGGCGCCCTTGCGCTCTCACGGCCGGCGCCTGAGCACCTGACGCGCTTCTACCTGACCCTCTCGCTGGGCGGCGCGGTAGGCGCCGTGTTGATCGGCGTCATCGCCCCCGCGGTGATGAACGTCGACTTCGACCTCGAGACCGGCATGGTCGCCTGCGCGCTGCTGGTACTGTGGCGGATCCGGCGCCAGCACCGCACCCTCGTGATCGGATCCGCTGTCACCGCTTTGCTGGTGCTGGCGGCCGCGGGACTGGTCGTGCAGCAGTTCTACGCTGGCACTGTAGTGGCCCGCCGCAACTTCTACGGTACCCTGCGTGTGTACGATTGGAATCAGGAGGTCGCGGGTCGCGCCCGCTCCCTGGCCAATGGCGTCATCACCCATGGCACCCAGTATCTGACCCCGGCCCTGGCACGCCGTGCTACCGAGTACTACGGCGACGCCTCCGGCATCGGACATGTCATGGCGGCGCTGCACAGGGATCCCGCGCCGCGCCGTATTGGTGTCATCGGCCTGGGCGCAGGAACCCTGGCCGCCTACGGCCGTAGCGGTGATCTGATGCGCTTCTACGAAATCAATCCGCAGGTAATCGACATCGCGCAGCATGAGTTTACCTTCCTGCGCGACAGTGCCGCCCGCGTCGAGGTGTCCCTGGGGGATGCTCGCCTGAGCCTCGCCGCGGAACCTCCGCAGCGTTTCGATTTGCTGGTGATCGACGCCTTCACCGGTGATGCGATTCCGGTACATCTGCTCACCGTGGAGGCGCTCGACCTGTACCGGCATCATCTGCAGCCTCACGGCATCATCGCGTTCCACGTCAGCAACCTGTACCTGAACCTGGTACCGGTGGTGCAGCGCCTGGCCCAGGCGCGCCAGCTCGCCACGGGCCTGGTCGAGGCGGACCAGGAAGATGAATTCAATACCGCGAGTTCGTGGGTGCTGGTGAGTCCCGACCCTAAGATCCTGGCAGTCCCCGAGATTGCGTCGGTTTCGCAGGCCGTACCGGCCAGCCCGACCCAGCTGTGGACCGATGATTTCAGCGATTTGCTGCCATTCCTGCATTGACAGGCAGCCGGGCAGGGCAGCATTCGGTTCAGGAAAACTGAACGAGGGTGTAGTACTTCGAAATTGAGCGTACCCCGGCGCAGGCATCCTTTGTCCATCCACAAACCGTGGACAGTCGGTATCAAAGGAGTCGACCCATGTTCAAATCCCCTCAAATCCTCGCTCGAACGGTTGCGCTGCTGGTGTTGCCGGCCCTTTTCATGGCGGAGTCGGCCGTTGCCGCTGTCGCCGCGCAGGTGCCTCCATCCGTGACAGTTCGCTATAGCGATCTGAATCTGGACAGCACGGCAGGCATCAGCAGCCTGTACACGCGCATACAGGATGCTGCCACCGAGGTTTGCAGGCCGGTGGAGGGTCCGCAATCGGTTAGCCGGACGCTCTGGACTGCCTGGAACAAGTGCTTCCACCATGCGATAGCCGATGCCGTGCGAGCGGTGCACAACGATAAGCTGAGCGCCTATCACTGGCAGCACGATCGCGGCTGGGGCTATCCTGAGGGTGCCGCGCCGACGACCGTGGCGCGACGGTAGCCGATCAATCGCGAAAGGCTTGGGAGTGTCCATTGGCCGGAAAAGCGAGATCTTCCGCGAAACGACCGCCGCGACGCCGACCCGTCGCGGCGGGGGACGCATTTCGACGGCTGCCGTTGGGCAGTCTTCGCGTATTTGTGGCCGTCGCCGAGCACCTGCACTTTACGCGCGCCGCCGCGGCGTTGGGCGTCACAGCCAGTGCGGCCAGCATGCAGATACACGCGCTCGAACAATATCTGGGCGTATCCCTGTTCCATCGGCAGGGACGTTTTGTTGAACTGTCGGCGAGCGGTGCGCAATTGCTGCCCAGAATCAGGGACGGATTGACGGCACTGCAAAGTGCAATCGACGATGCACGGGAAGTCGAGGGTCACGGACCGTTACGCGTCAGCACTCTGGGTTCGTTCCTGACCCACTGGCTGATGTCGCGGCTTCCGCGCTTCGAAGAGCAGAATCCCGGGGTTGAGTTGCGCATCGAGACCTCGACCGAACTGGTCGATTTCCGGCGATCCGACGTACATGCGGCCATCCGCCTGGGTGCTGGCTCGCATCCCGGTCTATTCTGCGAAAAACTGATGGATGAGTGGCTGGTCCCGGTGTGCCAACCGGCCATGTTTGCGAAGCTCGGACCGGTCAATGACCACGCGGATCTCAAGCGCTATCGTTTGTTGCACAGTTCCTCCGAACCTTGGAGCATTTGGCTGCTCGGCGGCCCTCACAACGACGTGACCTCACGCATCAGCATCGACGATTCGGCTGCCATCGTACGCGCCGCGGAAGCCGGGGGAGGGCTGGCCCTGACCCGCTGGAGCCTGGCCGCGGACGAAATCAGAAGCGGCCGGCTCGCCTTGGCCGGCAGGCATGTCACGCAATATCCGCGCGGATACTACTTCGTGTGTCCGCCCAAGCATCGCGAAATGCCGAAAGTGGCCGCGTTTCACCACTGGCTGCGCGTCGAGGCCGCTAAACATGGGCCCCCCGGGGGCAAGGCCCGCGGGCAGTTGCCGCCGGCTGCGGCGCTAGCGTAATCATAAAGCACGACCACACGCCGTCGGTTCGCGCCAACGAAAGAATTGGCGAATCCACGCAGCACGGCGCGGGAGGCTTGACGGAGCAGGGATCTATATATAACATACACGTTATATAAGGAAAGCGTGAACCATGCCGAACCTCGACGTAGCCTTCTCGGCACTGGCCGATCCGACCCGCAGAGCCATCCTTGCTCGCCTGGCGCTGGGCGAGGCCACGGTGATGGAGATTGCCGAGCCGTTCGACATGACACAGCCCGCGGTCTCGCGGCACTTGAAGGTGCTCGAGGGGGCCGGGCTGATCGTGCGCAGGGTCGAGGGCACCAAGCGGCCCTGCCGACTGGCGCCGGCGGCGATCACGGAGGTCGATCAGTGGCTCGACATGCTGCGTCAGGCGCTCGCCAAGAACTACGATCGGCTCGACGACGTGTTGGCCGGAATGAAACCCAAAAAGCGAAAGGTAAGACGATGAGCAAGTTGACTCTGAAGACCGAAGGCGATCGGCATGTCGTGGTTACCAGGCGCTTCGCGGCATCGCCCGAAGCTGTCTTCCGTGCCCATACCGAGCCGAAGCTGATCCAGAAATGGATGCTCGGGCCCGACGGTTGGACCATGCCTGTCTGCGTATGCGATGCGCGTCCCGGCGGCAAGTTTCGCTACGAGTGGGCTGATGGGAAAGGCCGTGGGTTCGCTATCACAGGCGAGTTTGTCGAGCTCGTCCCGTTTAGCCGCATCGTGCACGTCGAGCGAATGCATCTACCCGATCCGACGCCCGACAACCACATTGAGACACGCTTCGACGGGGAGTACGCCAGCACGTTGATGACCATGCGCATGACGCTGCCCGATGCCGCCACTCGGGCCAAAATGCTCGCGACCGGCATCGAGCGCGGCATGGAAGAGAGCTTCCGCCGCCTCGAGTCCATGATCTGAGCGAATAATCTACTGCGACTCGGAAGTAGGAGACCACTCATGATAGCGACACCACAGATCGTTCAGACCAAGGCCGAAGTGGCGGCCATCATTCACGTTACCGTCCCGCGTAGCGAGATGATGAAAGTATTCGGCCCTGCCGTCGGCGAGTTGATGGCGGCACTCGCCAAGCAAGGCGTTGAGCCCGTCGGCGCCGTCTTCGCCCACCATCTCAAGATGATCCCGGATACCTTCGATTTCGAATTGGGCGTGAAAGTTGCGGCGCCTGTGAAAGTGACCGGACGTGTAAAACCAGGCGAGCTCCCTGCGGCCAAGGTTGCCCGCACCATTTACAGCGGTCCCTACGAGGGCCTCCCGTCTGCCTGGGCTGACTTCAATAAATGGATGAAAGAGAGTGGCTATGAGTCAGCACCAGACCTTTGGGAGTTATATTCCGTCGGGCCCCAGTCGACGCCTGATCCGGTGAACTGGCGCACGGAATTGAACCGACCGCTAAAATCTTGATCCCCTCGGCGCAACCCTTGACCTTTTCCGACGGGCGCGTCGGTCTGCGAGACGGCAAGATTGCCTCATCGAGCTGCCCGACACCTGCCGGTCGCGTCCGGCAGCTGCGGGTCAGGACCGTGCCTTGCCGACCAGCGACCAGGGTCGTAGCGTGAAATCCACTAGGCCGGCACATGTGAACAGGAGTGAATCTGCATGTACGCGCTAGCCATCGTTCGCTACAGACGCCCAATAGAAGGAGTTGATGAGATTTACCGGGAAGCACATCGCGATTACCTGCGTAATCTCAAGAAGCAAGGTCTGTTGATCGCCTCCGGCCCTTTTAAACCGCACTTTGGTGGCGCCTTTTTGTTGCGAGTGCCAGATGTCAATGCCGCAGAGACCCTCGATACGATTCGCGATGGTGATCCGTTCACGACGCACAAATTAGCGCAGTACGAACTTCTGGTCTGGGACGTCAAGACGGGTGTCGAAGACCTCGACAAGATATGACGAAATGCGTTGACGGCCCACAACCGCGTCAGCGCGCGCTGCGGTTGCCTGGATGCCGTATCCCTGAAGGGGACATTCACGACCGGCAGATGGGCGCATTGCGGTCTTTCACGGAACGGCACGATTTACCGGCAGAGGCGATGTCCCGTATCCGTGGCGCACCGTCAAGAGAAAGGTACCAAATGGAAGAATACTCAGTGTCGCAGTGGTTCGAGCGCAGAGGCAGGCAAGTGCGCAGGAATCGAGTCTTCGCAAACTGCCTGGTGCCCGCAGTGGGGCTTATGCTGCTTCTCGGTTACCTGGCACCGCCACTTGAGAAGAGATCGCACATTGTGAATATTCTCGTCACATCGATGGGGGTACCACTCGGGATACTAATCGCGGTGTCCATATTCGCGAATGCATCGTT
>DATHOA010000358.1:0-11287 GCA_035485475.1 Steroidobacteraceae bacterium
GAGCCGGGCGTCTCAAGACTGGTGGCGGTGGACGTGGAAGAGGCGGTACGCCTCGCAGCCGTCTGAGCTTGCGATAGAATCATCCGCATGCCGGAATTGCGCGTGACTTTGATGGTGGTGGGAGGGATCTTCCTGATCGCCCTGGCGTGGTGGGAACTACGACGCTCGCGGCAGGTGCGGGGGAGCGAGTTGCCACGCCCGGCGCCGGAGCCGCCGCCGCGCGCGCCGGAGCGTTCCTCGGACTGGGACCTGCCGCCTTTGGATCTGCCACGCATGAGCGCCCGCGACCCGGAGGCCGAACTGCCGGTCGTCGAAGTCCCCGCGGCCGACTTCGCCGCTCTGGAGGCGCGTGCCGAAGCGAGCGCCGCCAATGGAATTGACGGACTGCTGAGCGAACTGGCGGGCAATCAGGCGCCGGACCCGCCGATGGGTGAGGAACCCTGGACCGAGCCGGCGGCAGCAGCCGCGCCCGAACCGGTGCCGGCACCCCTCGCCGCGACCTTGAGCAGCCCGGCCGTGCCGGGGGCCGCGGTGGTGGTCGATTGGCCTGCGGCGCAGGACAGCCAGGTGCTCGCGGTACGGCTGGTCAGCATGGGGGAGAAATTCTCCGGCCGCGCAGTGCGCATGGCGCTGGCCGCCGAGGGCTTCGTGCTGGGCAAATTCTCCATCTTCCATAAGCCGGCGCCCGACGGCCGCGCCCTGCTCAGCATTGCCAGTTTGAACAAGCCCGGTACCTTCGACCTGCATTCCATCGACCTGCAACGTTACGGCGGCCTGAATCTGTTCACGGTCCTTCCCGGACCGATGCCAGGTCCGGATGCCGTCGATGAGCTGCTGGTGTGTGCGCAGGTGCTCTCGCAGCGCCTGCGCGGCACATTGCAGGATGAGACCGGACAGCCTTTAAGTCCTGCGCGGACCGCCGTCATGCGCCACACGGCAGCCGCAGCGCCCCCATGAAGCGCAAGGCCGCGCCCGCCGCCCCGCAGGGGGTGAGTGCGCGCATCGCGGCCTTGCGCGAGCAGCTCATCGCGCACGATCACCGCTACTACGTACTGGATGATCCGAGCATCAGCGACTCCGACTACGATGGACTGATGCAGCAGCTGAAGCAGCTGGAGGCGCAGCATCCGCAGCTCATCACACCGGACTCCCCCACGCAGCGCGTGGGCGGGGCACCCGCGGCCGCGTTCGCCACCGTACTGCATGCCGTGCCGATGCTGTCACTGGACAATGCCTTCAGCGAACAGGAAGTACGCGACTTTGACCGACGCGTGCACGAGCGTCTGAAGACGCAGGTTCCCATCCATTACTCGGCCGAGCCGAAGCTGGATGGCCTGGCGGTATCGCTGATCTATCGACGCGGTTCGTTGGAGCGCGCGGCCACGCGCGGCGACGGCGTACACGGCGAGGATGTTACGGCGAATGTCCGCACCCTGCGTGGCGTGCCGCTGTCCCTGCGCGGATCACCACCGCAGCTCATCGAGGTGCGCGGCGAGATATTCATGCCGTTGGCCGGCTTCAAACAGATGAATGAACAGGCGCAGCAGCGCGGCGAGAAGGTGTTCGTCAATCCGCGCAATGCGGCAGCGGGGAGTCTGCGGCAGCTGGATCCGCGCATTACGGCGACTCGCCCGCTGGATATCTTTCTCTACGCGGTCGGACTGGTCGAGGGCGGTACGGTGCCGGACCATCACACGGGGCTCCTCCAGGCATTCCGCGACTGGGGTTTGAAAACCTGTCCGGAAGCGCGTGCCGTGGTGGGTGTCGAGGGGTGCCTTGCCTACTACGAGGATATCGGCGCCCGCCGCGCCGCGCTGTCGTACCAGATCGATGGCGTGGTCTACAAGGTGGATGCCCGGGCCGACCAGGAGCGCCTGGGGTTCGTGTCCCGCGCACCGCGCTGGGCGCTCGCGCATAAGTTCCCCGCCGAAGAAGCCACCACGGTGCTGACGGCGATCGAGTTCCAGGTGGGACGTACGGGCGCCTTGACCCCGGTCGCGCGGCTGCAGCCGGTGTTCGTGGGCGGGGTGACGGTCAGCAATGCCACCTTGCACAACATGGATGAGGTGGCGCGCAAGGACGTGCGTGCCGGTGACACGGTAGTGATCCGGCGCGCGGGGGATGTCATTCCGGAAGTTGTCCGCGTCGTGATCGATGCGGCGCATGAGACCCGTGAGCGGGTCGCACTGCCGCGCAAATGCCCGATCTGTGGCTCGGTGGTCGAGAAGGCCGAAGGCGAAGCCATCGCCCGCTGCAGCGGCGGCTTCACCTGCCGGGCGCAGCGCCAGGAGGGCATCCGGCATTTCGCGAGCCGACGCGCCATGGACATTGAGGGCCTCGGGGATAAGCTCGTCGAACAGCTGGTTGAAAACGACCTGGTCAAATCACCGGCCGATATTTTCAGTTTGAGCATCGCGCAGCTGGCGGGGCTGGAGCGCATGGGGGAGAAGTCCGCGACGAATCTGCACGCGGCGATTGCCGAAAGCCGCGCCACCACGCTGCCGCGCTTTCTGTTCGCACTGGGTATCCGCGATGTCGGGGAAGCGACTGCGCTGGCGCTGGCGCAGCACTTTCTTACCCTGGAGGCATTGGCGGCCGCGACCCCCGAACAGATCGAGCAGGTGCCGGATGTGGGGCCGGTGGTGGCGGGGCATGTGGCGGTGTTCTTCGCCTCCAAAGCCCACGCCGCGGTGATCGCGCGGCTGCGCGAACTGGGCGTTCACTGGCCGCCGCTGGAGGCGCGCGTGACCGCCGGCGCCAGATTGTCCGGTCAGACCTGGGTGGTGACCGGAACTTTGAGCGCGATGTCGCGCGAGCAGGCCACGGCGGCGCTGGTGGAGCTTGGCGCCAAGGTCGCCGGCAGTGTGTCGAAGAAGACGACCGTCGTCGTGGTCGGAACCGATGCCGGCTCAAAGCTGAAGAAGGCCCAGGAGCTCGGGATCCCGGTGCTGGATGAGGCCGGATTCCTCGAGCTCCTGAAGACGCGTTAGCGTCTTACATCTTCTTGTCGATCTGCGCCTTGGCGATGAGGCCATCCACATAGGCCTTGAACTTCTCGCTCAGCACGATCTGCCCGACGCGATCCTTGACCGCATCGTACGCCGGCGGCGTCAGCGGCCGCGTGTCCACCAGCTTGATCACATGCCAACCGTACTGGGTCTGCACGGGCACATGGCTGTACTCACCGGGCTTCAGTGCCATCATCGCATCGGCAAAGGGTTTGACCATGCGGTCCGGCGTCGTCCAACCCAGATCCCCGCCCTGGTCCTTCGAGCTGTCGCTGGAATTCTTCTTCGCCAGATCTTCAAACTTTGCGCCCTTGGACAGGTCGGCGATGATCTTGGTGGCGGCATCACTGCTGGACACCAGGATGTGCGAGACGCGATATTCGGTGTGCGCGAGCTTCGCGACCTGCACGTCGTATTCCTTGTGCAGCTCCGCCTCGGTGGGCTTGTTTTCCTTCACGAAGTTCTCGCTGAAGGCCTGCTCCACCGCATTCAGGCGGGACAGTTCGATCATGTCGAGGGTCTGGGGATCCTTGGTGAGGCCGTTCTTGTCCGCCTGCTGCACGACCAGTTCGGCCCGCACCAGGTTGTCCAGTGCCTCTTCCTTCTGTGCCTGCGTCAGGCCCGCGGGGTCCTTGCCCTGCAGGGCGCTCTTGATGAAGTCGTTGTAGAGATTGCGGCTGATGACGGTGCCGTTGACGGTTGCCACCGTATCGACGGGGGCGGTCGGCGCCGTGGCCGTTTTCGGCTGGCAGGCCGCGAGGCTCATCGCGCTCAAGGTGATAAGGGAGATTTTGATGAGTTTCATGTGATTTCTCAAATAGTTGAACGACTTTTGTAACCTGATCTATTCCTGCGGAGTCCGGGCCTGGATGCTCAACGCATGGATGTCCGTGCGCATCAGCTCCGCTACGGCCTCATACACCAGCTGATGCCGTTGCATGCGCGTGTGGCCCGCGAACTGGTCCGACACCACCACGACGGAGAAATGCCCGCCCTCGCGCGCGCCGGCATGCCCGGCGTGTTTGGCGCTGTCATCGCGGATCAGCAGTGAAACCGGAGCGAAGCGCGCGGTCAGCACCTGGCGGATTTTCTCGACGCGCTCGGTGGCTGTCATGTGGAGGGTTCAGGCTGCAGGTGCCGCGCCAGCCACGCCACCTGCAGGGCTGCGAATACGACGGTCGCGGCGGTCAGGCCGAACAGCTTGAAATTCACCCAGGTGCGCTCGCTGGCATTGAAGGCCACGAACAGGTTGAGGCCGCCGAGCAGGGCATAAAACACCACTGACAGGGCATTGAGCCGACGCCACTGGCGCTGCGCGATGACCACCGGTTCGCCCAGCGCCGCACCCAGCAGTTGTTCGGTCAGCGTGCGCTTGCCGATCCAGAAACTGCCCAGGAAGGCCAGGCTGATCAGCCAGAACAGCACCGTGGGTTTCCACTGGATGAAGCGCTGGTTGTGCAGGATGAGGGTGGCGGCACCGAACACGAACACCAGCAGCGCCGATACGCCATGCATGGTGGGAATGCGCTTGTGCCACGCGAAATCCACGATCAGCAGCACCGCCATGGAAATCATGAGGGCCGCGGTCGCGGCGTAAATGCCGTGGATGTAGTAGGTCACACCAAACACGACAACTGGGGCAAACTCCAGTACAGACAACATTTTAGATAATGAAACGGCCCTGGACCGATAGGTTTGAATGGCCGTGTATGATAGCCCATGAGTCAGTATTTCGAGCTACATCCGGTCACGCCCCAGGCGCGACTGATCCGCCGCAGCGTCGAAATCATCCGTGCCGGCGGGGTCATTGCATATCCGACCGATTCTTGTTACGCACTGGGCTGCCATATCGGCGACAAGGACGCGCTGGAGCGGGTGCGGCGCATTCGCCAGGCGGATCGCAATCATCACTTCACGCTGGTGTGCCGGGACGTGGGTGAGGCGGCGCGCTTCGTGCGCATCGACACCCCGCACTTCCGCCTGCTCAAGGCCTGTACGCCGGGCCCGTTCACGTTCCTGCTGCCCGCGACGCGCGAAACCCCGCGGCGCCTGCAGCACGAGAAGCGCCGCACGGTTGGCATCCGCGTGCCCGATCATCCCGTGCCGCAGCTGCTGCTCGCGGAGCTCGGGGAGCCGATGATGAGCTCGACGTTGATTTTGCCCGGCGATGAGTTGCCCTTGACCGACGGCCTGGAGATTCGCGCGCGCCTGGAACATCAGATTGATGCGGTGCTGGACGGCGGTCACTGCGGCATCGAGCCGACCACGGTCGTGGACCTGGCGGTGGACCCGCCGGTGATCCTGCGGCGCGGGACCGGAGACCTGTCCCGTCTGGGACTGTAGCCTTAAGGGGGGCCACCCTTACGGTATACTGCAAAGCTTACACATGAGTGCCAATCCGCAAACCCGCCGGGTCCTTTCCGGCATGCGGCCGACGGGGCCGCTGCATCTGGGCAATTTTCACGGCGCGCTGCGCAATTGGGTGGAATTGCAGTACCAGTATGAGTGCTTCTTTTTCATTGCCGACTGGCATGCGCTGACGACGGGTTACGAGGATACGGCGCGACTGCAGGAGTATGTGCAGGCCGTCCTCATCGACTGGCTTGCCGCGGGATTGAACCCGGGGGTGGCGACCCTGTTCGTGCAGTCCCAGGTTCCCGAACATGCCGAACTGCACCTGCTGCTGTCGATGATCACCCCGCTGGCCTGGCTCGAACGGGTTCCGACGTACAAGGACCAGCAGGCGCAGCTGAAGGAAAAAGATCTCGCCACCTACGGCTTCCTCGGGTATCCGCTGCTGCAGAGCGCGGACATCCTGCTGTATCGGCCGACCTTCGTGCCGGTGGGCGAGGACCAGGTGGCGCATGTGGAGATCACGCGCGAAATCGCCCGTCGCTTCAACCACGTGTACGGCCGCGAACCGGACTTCGAAGTGCGCGTGCAGAAAGCCGTCAAGAGCCTCGGTGGCCGCAATGCCACGCGCTACCAGGAACTGCGCCGCAACTACCAGGAAACCGGCGCCAGTGACGCCCTCGAACAGGCGCGCGAGCTGGTGCAGGGCAATAACCGGATCATCGTCGCGGACCGCGAGCGCCTGCTCGGCTATCTCGAAGGTGGCGCCATGAGCATCCTGCCGGAACCGCAGGTACTGCTGACGGCGACGCCGAAAGTACCCGGGATCGACGGCCGCAAGATGTCGAAGTCCTATGGCAACACCATCGGCATGCGCGAAGACCCCGATGTCGTCGCGCAGAAGCTGCGCACCATGCAAACCGATCCGGCGCGCGCGCGCCGCACCGATCCTGGCGATCCGGAAAAATGCCCGGTGTGGGACCTGCACAAAATCTATTCTGACGAGCCGACCCGGCAGTGGGTGCAGGAGGGCTGCCGCAGCGCCGGGATCGGTTGCCTGGACTGCAAGAAGCCCCTCACCGAAAAGATCGTCGAGGAAATCCGCGGCATGCGCCGACGTGCCCAGGAATTCGAAGGTCAACCGGAGCTGGTTCGCAGTATAGTCACCGAGGGCGCGGAAAAGGCTCGCGAAGCCGCCCGCCAGACCCTGGACGAAGTGCGGCGCGTCATGCACCTGCGCGCAGACTGAGGGATTGCCAGTGGTGTCGGAGACAGTGCCCGAACAGGTCGAGATGCCCTTCGCCATGATCAATGGCGAGCCCCTCACGCAGCTGCCCAAGGACCTGTACATACCGCCGCAGGCGCTCGAGGTTTTCCTCGATGCCTTTGAGGGTCCGCTCGACCTGCTGCTGTACCTGATCAGGCGCCAGAATCTGGATGTGCTCGACATTCCACTGGCGGAAATCACCCGGCAGTACATGAAGTACATCGAGCTGATGCAGGACCTGCAACTTGAGCTCGCGGGTGAATACCTGGTCATGGCCGCGACGCTGGCCGAGATCAAGTCGCGGATGCTGTTGCCCCGCGCCTCCAAGGAGGACGACTCGGAAGCGGATCCGCGCGCGGAACTGGTGCGCAGGCTGCAGGAGTACGAGCGCTTCAAACGGGCCGCGGAAAGCCTCGACATGCTGCCGCGGATGGATCGGGATGTGTGGGGCGCGGGCGCCGAACTCATGGACCGCAAGGTCGTGCGGCTGGTGCCCCAGGTCACGCTGCAGGAAATGCTGCTGGCCTTCCGCGATGTCGTGGTGCGCAACGAAATGTTCGCGCATCACCATATTCAGCGTGAACGCCTCTCGGTGCGTGAGCGCATGACGGATATTGTCGCGCGCTTGGGCAATGCCGGCTTTTTGGAATTCGTGCAACTGTTCCGACCCGAGGAGGGTCGTATGGGGGTGGCGGTCACCTTCATCGCCATACTCGAGCTGGTGCGCGAGGGCCTGATCGATATCGTGCAACAGGAGCCGTTCGCGCCATTGCACGTGCGCGCCGCCGCGGCCGGGCGCAAGTTGCGGGTGGTGTCCAACGATTCCGGCACGCAGGACGTGCTGGAGGCGCAGGTGGAGGCGCAAGTCGTACCGGTCGCCGATGGATTCGACGATGACGATGACGGTGATGAGGATGACGATGTGGCGGATCCGGGGGTTGAGCGTCAATGAGCGAGTCGTATCGCAGAAACGTAGTTGAGGCGGCACTGCTGGCGGCCGGCAAGTCGCTGCAGCTGGCTGACCTGGCGCAGGTGTTCGCGCCCGAGGAGCGGCCCACCGATGCTGCCCTGACCGAAATCCTTGCGGGCCTGCAGGCCGAATACGCCACGCGGGCCCTCGAATTGGCCCATACCGCCAGCGGCTGGCGCGTCCAGGTACGCGGCGACTACGCCACCGAGGTCTCCAGGCTGTGGCCCGAGCGGCCGGCGCGCTACTCACGTGCGCTGCTGGAGACCCTCGCCCTGATCGCCTATCGACAGCCCATCACGCGCGGCGAGATTGAGATGGTGCGCGGCGTCGCGGTGAATCCCAACATCATCAAGACGCTGCTGGAGCGCAATTGGGTGCGGGTCATCGGCACGCGCGATGTGCCGGGCCGGCCCGAAATTCTGGGCACCACGGCCGAGTTCCTCGATTACTTCGGCCTGCTGAAGCTGGACCAGCTGCCGCCGCTGGCGGAGCTGAAGGCGCTGACGGAACTGAATGTGCAACTGGAGTTCACGGGCGCCGCGGCCCCCGTGCCGGCATTGCCCGCACCGCCCGCCGTGACGGAATCCGAAGCCGAGATCGAGGCCGAGGAGATGAATTCCGAGGGCGACCCGCTGGTGGCGACGCTGCGCGGATGAGTGACGCGGCGGGCCAACGACTGCAAAAGGCGCTCGCCCATCTCGGCCTGGCCTCGCGCCGGGAAGTGGAAACCTGGATCCGCGCCGGCCGCCTCACCGTGAACGGCCAGCCGGCCACCCTGGGAATGCGCGTGGTCGCCGCCGACAAGGTTCGACTCGATGGGCGCCTGGTGCGCCAGCGCGTCAGCAGTGCCATCAAGGTATTCGTCGTGCACCGTTCACCGGGCGTCGAAATGCGCGAACTGGTGCAGCAATTGCCGCGCAGTGGCGGACGGCGCTTTGTCGCGGTAAGTCCCATGCCGGCCATCGACGGGGGGCTGGAGCTGGTGAGTTCGGATGGAGAGACCGCCGAGCGCCTGCAGCGCGGTGTGCGCCACCTGGTGGCGGATTTCAGCGTGCGCGTTCACGGTGAGCTTTCGCAGGAAGGCGTGGCGCGCGTCCTGCAGGGCAAACTCGATAACGGCACGACCGTGATCGTGCACAGCTGCGATGCGGCGGGTGGAGAGGGCAGCAACCGCTGGTATAACCTGGTCGCGCTGGGTGCCAGTGGCAAGGACATCCGTCAGTTGTTTGAACGTCAGGGCGCCATGGTCAGCCGCGTACTGCGTACCCGGTTGGGCACCGTCACGCTGGATCGCTCCCTGGCGCGCGGTCGCTCGCGGCTGCTTGATGATGAGGAGGCCGCCACGCTGATGACGGCGCTCAGCGGCACGGCCGACACGGAGCCGGCGGCTCCCTGAGGTTATTGGGCATCGAAGCGGCCGCCGCTGATGCCGCGACTGGCCGGACCCAGCAGCGCGATATACGGTCCGGTGATGCTCTCCGGGG
Organism: Steroidobacteraceae bacterium; assembly: GCA_035485475.1. Taxonomy (GTDB): domain Bacteria; phylum Pseudomonadota; class Gammaproteobacteria; order Steroidobacterales; family Steroidobacteraceae; genus DAIDKA01. The sequence continues at coordinate 9,082 of DATHOA010000358.1, forward strand.
TGGCCAGTAGAGTGACGTCTTCGGCGGGGTAGGCCTGGCGCCGCAATTTCGTGCGCGTGGCACCGGGGTTCAGCGAGTTGACGCGAATCGCCGTGGTGTCCGACAGCTCCTGCGCGAGCACCTCGTTCAATCCCTCCAACGCGAATTTGGATACCGCATAGGCGCCCCAATAGGCACGGCCGACCCGGCCCACCTGGCTGGCCGTGAACACGATCGAGGCATCGGCCGAGCGTTTCAGCAGCGGCAGCAGGATCTGGGTCAGTACGAACGCTGCGGTCACGTTCACCTGCAGCACCCGGCACCAGGTGGGTACATCGTAGTGCTCGATGGGCGCCAGCTGCCCAAGCAGCCCGGCGTTGTGCAGCAGGCCATCCAGCCGCTGGTAGCGCTGCTCGATGGCCGTGAACAGGGCGTCGTAGTCACCGGCCAGCGCATTTTCCAGATCGAACTCAACGATCGTGGCCCGCTCGTCCCCGCACTCCTTCGTGATCTGCGTATGCACGGCACTGAGCTGGCGGGCATTGCGCCCCAGCAGCAGCACCGTCGCGCCATGTTGTGCGCAGCTGACGGCAACCGCGCGGCCGATGCCTGAATTGGCGCCGGTGATCAGGATCACGCGGCCCTGCAGTTCGTCCCGGGCGGTAGCTGCGGTGCGTGGATCGAAATTCTCGCTCATGAGTGCTCCGCGCAGTGCGCTTGAGTTTTGTTTGAGGGGGAGTTCAGCGCGCGGCGCGCCGCGCGCCAGGCACCCAGCGAATCGCCGATGCCATTCCAGCGACTGCGCTGCCAGGAGTGCGGCAGGGCGCGCTGCGCGCGCCGTGAGTGCTGCTGCATCACGGCTGCCCACACCAGCAGGCCGCGCAGCGCGGCACGGTGAGCGGGCGCGTGCAGCGCCGCGCAGCTGGTCGTGAGTTCACGGCGCAGGTCCTGGTGCCGTGCGCGCAGCCGCTCGCACAGCGCCGCGGGCCATGGCGTGCGCGCCAGCGCCTCGGGAGACACGCCCAGTGCGCTCAATTCTTCGAGGGGAATACGCAGCCGCCCGAGACCTGCCGAATGCTCCAGACCCACCAGCATCTCCAGTTCACACAGCGCCACACCGATGCCCTGACCGAACTGTGCCGCGCGCGACACGGGCAGGTCGGGTGCGGCCCAGGCCGTGGCCAGCTGCGGCACGGCGCGCGCCCAGCGCTCGCAATAGCCCGCCAGTTCGGTACGCGTTTCAAAGGTCGCGGCGGCCAGGTCCCAGGTCGCGACATCCACCAGCCCGGATATATCGGCCGCCACCCCGCCGGCGGGGTGTTGCGCCAGCAGTGCGCGCGTCAGCGGGTGCACGGCATGGCCCGCACGCGTTCGCGCCGCTTCTTCGGCCCACCAGCCCATGCGCACATGCGCCACGCTGTGTTCCAGACCCGGCTGCAGCGCGGCGCAGATTTCCGACTCGATGCCGAACAAGGGTTTCAGAATGGCCTGCATGCGCTCACCGGCATACAGCCAGGCGAAGTAGCGCGGCGTGCCCTCGAATGCCGCCGTCATTCCTTGATGTTCCTGGGCAGCACATCAATTTCCGCGGGGGCTTCGAGTGGCGCATCGGCAGTGGCGCCCAGATCGCGCAGGCGTCGTGCCTGGGGAACCACCTGGCGCTGCAGCGATCCGGCGGCCGTGTTGAAGGCTTCGACGGCGCCCCCTAGGCGCTGGCCGACTTTCACGAGGTGCGCGAGGAAACTGGCCAGCCGCGCATGCAGGTCACCGCCCAGCTCCTGAATCTGTTGGGCATTGAGGGCGACCTGGTTCTGCCGCCAGCAGAAGGCCACGCACTTGAGCACGGCCATGAGTGTGGAGGGCGTGGCCAACACGACGCTGTGGGCCAGCGCCTGCTCGATGAGCTGCGGCTGTACCGCGAGTGCGGCCGACAGGAACTGGTCGCCGGGAATGAACAGGACGACGAATTCCGGCGCGCGCGCAAATTGTGACCAGTAGGCCTTGGCGGACAGTTCGCGGATGCGCGCCGCCACCTGCTGGGCGTGGCGTTGCAGATGCAGGCGCTGCCTCACCTCATCCGGTGCCTCGAGCGCGGCCAGATAGGCCTCCAGCGGCGCCTTGGCATCGATCACCAGTTCGCGCGCATCGGGCAGGTGCACGATCAGATCGGGCCGTGATGCCCCATTGCTGCCACTGACCTGCAGCTGCTCGGTGAAGTCGCACTGCT
>DATHOA010000359.1:0-14547 GCA_035485475.1 Steroidobacteraceae bacterium
GAGCCAGTTGAAGAGGCGCGGCGGCCAACCCGATACAGCAGCGTGTGCAGACATGGCATTCACCTCATGCGGACCTTGCCGTCCTTGAGGTCATTGGGCACTGCGAAACCGGCGCTGCCCGGGCGCGGATTCGGGCGTCCCGCCGGCGAATCGTGGCAGATCGTGGCAGTGCGTTGATTTGCCGACTGATGCCCTGCCACCGGACCCCGGCTTGCAGTAGGCTTGTCCCATGAAACTCATCGCGATCATCGAAGACGAGCCGGCCATTCGCGACAACTACGCCGCGGCGTTCATACGCGAGGGCTATGCGGTACGCACCTATGGCAACCGCAAACAGGCCATGACCGCCTGCGCCGCGCGACTGCCGGACCTGGCGGTCATCGACATCTCGCTGGAGGATGAACCGGAGGGCGGCTTTGAACTGTGTCGTGCGCTGCGTTCAATGTCGGCCGAACTGCCGATCATTTTCTTGACCGCGCGCGACAGTGAGCTGGATGCCGTGTCGGGGCTGCGGCTGGGCGCCGATGATTTCCTGACCAAGGACCTGAGCATCCCGCACCTGATCGCACGCGTGAACGCGCTGTTCCGCCGCATCGAAGCGCTGCGCAAACCCACGGCAAGCGGACAGACGGTGCAGCGCGGCCCCCTGCTGGTGGACAGCGAACGCATACAGATCCAGTGGGAGGGCGAGGTCGTGCTGCTGTCGCTGACGGAGTTTTGGATCGTGCACGCGCTCGCGCGACATCCCGGCCATGTCCGCAATCGTCAGCAACTGATGGATGCCGCAAATGTCGTGCTCGATGACAACACCATCACTTCGCACGTGAAGCGCATCCGGCGCAAATTCCAGGCGCTGGATCCGAAGTTCGATGCCATCCAGACGGTGTACGGCATGGGTTATCGCTGGGTCGAGTGACCGGCCCCGAGCATGTCGCTGCGCCTGAAACTGCTGCTGCTCGGTCTGTTCACGCTGGTCCTGCCGTTCGAAGGCTATGAGTACGCCCGGCAGATGGAGGCCGCGCTGCGTGACGGCGAACAGCAATCGCTGCTGGCCATTGCGCAGACCATCGCGACCTCGCTCCAGGGGCGCGTCGATCTGCTGTATCGCCTGACGCCGGATTCCGGCCCGGCGCTCCCCGGACCGAAGGACCTGCAGGCCGTACCGCTGCTGGCCGCGCCCTTCCTGGATGGCGATGCCGATGAGTGGCCGCACAACTCACCCTTCCGCCGCACCTTCGCGGACGGCCCGCGCCAGCTGTCGCTGCTGGCCGGGGTGCATGAGCGCATGGCGTACCTGTTGATCGAAGTTCGCGATCCGCACCCCGTGTGGGATGCACCGGGGCTCGACGTGCTCGATCCGGCGGGCTTCGGCAACCGTATCTGGGTTGCCTTTACCGATGCCAGCGGCGCGCAGCATGAGTATCTGTTCGCGGCTTCCGAGGCCGGCCCCGTGCATGCGCGCCGTATCGAGACACAGGAGCTCGGCCGGCAGGTGGCCGTCGATGAGTCGCGCATCATCGGCGGCTGGCAGCCCGCCGACGGCGGCTATCGGGTACAACTGCGAATTCCAGTGTCCATGCTCGGCGCGCGCCTGGGGGTGCTGGTGGATGAACGGCGGCGGCGCGGCGCCGAACCGGTGAGCTTCGGTACTTTGGACCATGACAGCCTGGCGCCGCAGGGGCGATTGCTGATTCCCGCCCCCGAACTGAGCAACTATCTGGCGCAGTTCATTCAGCCGGGCCTGCGACTCACCGTGATCGGGACCGACCGGGCGGTGCTCGCCCAGGTTGACGCCCTGGCCGTCGCCACGGTATCCGGCGCCGAGCGCGGCCTGCTGCCGCAGTTGTACCGTCGGCTGCTCGAGCGCCGCAACGATCGCAAGGTCCTCGAGACGCAGGCGCCGATCACGGCCCTGGACCACCGCCAGGTACTCGGCTCCGTGCAGATCCTCGAAACCGCTGAGCACTCCCTGACCCTGCGCGACAAGGCGCTCACCCAGCTGCTCGATTTCACGCTCATCACCAGCGCGCTGGCCGTCACCGTGATGTTCGCGTTCGCCGCCTGGCTGGCCTGGCGACTGGCGCGGCTGCGGCGTGCCAGCGAGACCGCCCTGACCCGCGAGGGGCTGGTCACTACCTTCCCCGATACCGAGGCGCCTGATGAGCTGGGCGATGTCGCGCGCAGTTTTTCGCTGCTGCTGGGCCGGCTCAATGAGTACACCGGGTACCTGCGCACCCTGGCCGGCAAGCTCGCGCACGAGATCCGCACCCCCCTGACCATCGTGCGCTCCTCGCTGGACAATCTGGAGTCCGAGCCGGTCACGCCGGCCGCCCGCACCTATCTGAACCGGGCCCGCGAGGGCAGCGAGCGGCTGAACGCGATTCTGCTGGCCATGGGCGCCGCCACCCGGGTCGAGGAGGCCATCCAGAGCGCCGAACGCTCCCGGTTCGACCTGCGTGCGCTCATGGACAGCGCCACCGGCGCCTACCGCACCGGCTTTCCCGAGCGGCAGTTCGCCTCCGACCTGCCCGCCGAACCGGTGCTGCTCACCGGCGCACCGGACCTTATCGTCCAGATGCTCGATAAGCTGATCGATAACGCCGTGGACTTCAGTCCCGAGCAGGCCCGCATCACCCTGCGACTGGTCGCCGATGCCGGCCAGGCCACCATCGAGGTCGACAACCCCGGTCCGAGCTTGGCCGATCCCATCCTGGCCGATCCGACCCTGGCCGACCCGGCCGTCGCCGTGCAAAGCCACAGCTACCTGTTCGAATCCCTGTGGCAGTCCCGCTCCGGCGGTGACAGCCGCCCGCACTTCGGTCTTGGCCTGTACATCGTGCGGCTGATCGCCGAGTTTCATGGCGGCAGCGCCGAGGCCGACAACCTACCCGACGGCGCGGGCGCCCGGTTCCGAGTTCGCCTGTCACGATCAAGCTAACGCCAAATACCGCCCATGTAGCAGAACTGCAACATGCATAAGCTATAAAAAGCCGCTACCATTACACCGTGGACTGTGTCGGAAAGTTTGGATAAGCGTCTGTTTTGGTTGTCCTTAGCTGCTCTCGCATGGGCTTGACGCGTTAGGTAGCAACAATTCATCACCGCAGGTGATGCGTAGAGCGAACAGATCTTTGGCAAGTTAGAAGAGAGAAACTCGGGCGATTAACACAGGCACGGAGGGCTTTCGCCAGTTGTGCGAAGGCCGTGGGCGAGTAGCGTGAAGTAACACGCAGTCTGCATTTGCCAGACCGGAGTTGGTTAGCTCCATCGCCAAACCGTGGTGAATTGCAGCCTGTGTCGACGCGACGCGAAGCGCGCTGATGGATCCGCCGTGGATTCAAACATTTTGCGCACTTGGCCGGAGCTGACAGCGATTGACCCGGTCGGTGAGGACCCACTTCAAGCCCCGCTCGGCGGGGCTTTTTTTATCTGTAGGCTCTCCGAAAGGCGCATTGTGGCGCATGGTAAATTTTTCGCACTCGGGCAACACCTTCGAAGCCGAGGTCACAGGTCGATTCGGCATTCTGCCCAATTTCTTCAAGTCCGCTCAGGCCGCACCCGAGCTGCTCGAACAGCTGTGGGGATTCGCCAAGGCTGGCTATCTTGATAACCCGATGCCCCCGGTTTTCAAGGAGCGCCTCTTCGTTTGGCTTTCCCGTTTCTGCCCGATGCGCTACTGCATCGTGCGACACGTCGGATTCCTACTCGGCGGGCACCATGGGCGCGCCGCGGGGGATGGGCGTGCGGGTGCTCAAACCATCGCCGAGGTGATTGCCCTGCTGCGCCGGCCCTCGCCCTGGCGCCGGGATATGGCTGGCGTATTCGCCACTCTTCAGGCAGCGCCTCCCCAAATCGATGCCTGGCCGGCACCCGGCAGTGCCATGGAGGATGCCATTTTTGCCTGCGCCGCAATCATGTTCGTTGAGCCTGCGCGCAGCGAAGTGGCCCGCCATGCACTGGTGCGCACGCTGGGCGCGCGCGCCTACGAGCTGTTCAGCGGCTGCCTCGCGTTCATCCGCACGGCGCACTACTGGACGATGCTGCATCCGGAGATCGAATCCGAAGATGACATGGTGACGCTGATGCGCGGGCAGGAGGAGCTGGCACGCCTGCTGCTCGAGGATCCGGAGGCCGATCGTTCCGAGATGAGCGAGCGGATGTACGCCGAACTTGTGCAGTTGCGCGAACTCAATGAGCGCGAAGAACTGAAGAAAGCCAAGCAGGCGCTGGAAGAAAAAGCTCGGCAAAAAAACCAGTTCATTGCCGTTCTTGCCCATGAATTGCGCAATCCGCTCGCCACGATTCGCACCGCCGCCTATTCCCTGCGCCTGCTCAATCTCGTGGACGAACGCGCCGCACCCATTGTGGAGCGCGTCGCACGTCAGTCGACGACCATCGCCCGGATGCTGGATGACCTGCTGGACGCCTCGCGCATCGCCTTCGGAAAGGTCTCCGTGCAACTGGAGCGGTTCGAGTTGCAAACGGTCCTGACGGACGCCCTGGAGGGACAATGGCCGCAGGCCCGTCAAGCCGGATTGCAGTTGACCACCGACATCACCGAAAGCGCCTGTACGGTGAATGCCGATCGGATGCGCCTGCGACAAATCGTGGACAACCTGCTCTCCAATGCCATCAAGTTCACCCCGGCCGGCGGATGCGTGAAATTGACCCTGGCCAAACGCAACGATGCCGCCGTGATCCTTCTTGAAGACAACGGCATCGGCTTTGACAGCCTGTTTGCCGAAACGCTCTTTGAGCCTTTCGCTCAACTTGAATCCGGGCGCGAGCGCGCCTCGGGCGGGTTGGGGCTGGGACTGGCCATAGCCTCACGTCTGGCGGGCCTGCTCGGTGGCTCGTTGACCGCGACCAGTCCCGGAGTGGGGCGCGGAGCGTTGTTTACATTGACGCTGCCGGTGCTGAAGACGCTGAAGAACGGTCCGATCGAAGATCGTGCGCCAGCACGGCTGGTACCGAAAAAAATCCTACTGATTGAAGATAACCTCGACCTCGCCGAAAGCATGGCCGAGCTGCTGCGCTTGCAGGGCGCGTCGGTCCGCATTGCGCACGACGGTCCATCGGCCATGAGCTGCGTGCTGGATGCCGTCCCCGATCTGATTTTATGCGACCTGGAACTTCGCGGGGAAATGGACGGCTATGCGGTCGCGCGTGCCTGCCGAGCGGATGCGTTGCTCAAATCCGTGCAACTGATCGCCATCTCCGGATACAGCGCAGCCGACAAGCGCAGCGCTGCCAGCGCGGCAGGGTTCGATGCGTTTTTGGTGAAGCCGCTAACGGAGCCCGGCTTGCGGGCGCTGGTCCAGGAATAAACGCTCAAGCTAGATGCGATCCATCAGCTTTCTCAATTCATCGAAATCGACAGGTTTCACCAAGTGTGTGTCGAAGCCGGCAGCTTTCGCCTGCTGCCTATCCTCGGGACGCCCGTAGCCGCTGAGCGCCACAATATAAATCGCCGGGTGCGCGGCCTTGATGCGCTGGGCGACTTCATATCCGCTGATTCGCGGCAGACCGATGTCCAACAGAACCAAGTCAGGCTTGAGCAGTTCGACCTGCGCAAGTCCCGCCTCCGCCGTGTAGACGGCTTTGACCTCGTGACCGTGGATCTCCAGCAGCGCCGCCATTGAATCCGCCGCGTCAGCATTGTCATCCACCACCAGGATGCGCCTTTTCACACTGGACACTTGCGCCACGGGCTCCGCAAGAGCAGCTTCATCCTTGGCAAGCGGAAGATGGATGGCAAACGTTGCGCCATGACCGACCCCCTCGCTTGAGCCGGTGACATGCCCGCCATGCATCTCAACCAGCTGCTTACACACGGAAAGGCCGATACCAAGTCCCCCTTCGGATCGATCCAGGGACCTCGGTCCCTGCACGAAAAGATCGAACAGGCCTGGTAACAGCTCGGGAGCAATACCTACTCCGGTATCAGTCACCTCGATAATCGCCTGACCATTTTCGGCGCGTGAGTTGATGCGAATATCGCCATTCGCCGGCGTAAACTTCGCCGCGTTCGTCAGTAAGTTCACAACGCATTGCGTTAGGCGGACCTTGTCGGCACGTACAAAAATCGATAAACCCTCCCGGGTCACGCTCAGCCGCTGACGCCCCTCCTTCATCATCGGCTCGGCCGCTTCGACCGCCAGCTGTACGCAGGCCTGTATCGCCACTATTTCGGGTCTGAGTTCGATCCGCCCCTGCGTTATCCGCGCCACTTCGAGCAGGTCATCAAGCAACCTGGATAGTTGACCGGTCTGGCGCTTGAGCACGCCTGCAAGCCCGAGCAGGCGTTCGTCGGTGGATATTCCGGCGATGATTTCGGCGGCATTGCGGATCGGAGCCACCGGATTGCGAAGCTCGTGCGCAAGCATCGCTATGAATTCGTCCTTGCGGCGATCCGACTCGCGCAAGGCGGCTTCCATTTGCTTGTGTTCGGTGATGTCGCGGGTCGTGCCAGCCACGGCGACTACCGCACCATCGGCACCTAAGACCGGAACCAGCAAGTAGTCATAGTGACGATGACCGAAAGTGCCCGTGAACGGAACTTCGCCCCTGATTGGCTTCCTTGTCGCGACAATTTGGTCAATTTCCCGCTCGTGCATCGCAGCGTGCCAAGGTTCGTACCCGAGTTCCAGGCAGGTCTTGCCAATCGCCTCTTCGCGAGACTTGCCCCACAAATTGAGAAGTCCCTCGTTGGCGTAAACGAAACGGTGATCCAGGCCGAATACATAAGCCAGGTCGGGCGTGTTCGTCAGGATGGCCTCGTACAGCTGCTTTTGATGTGCCATCTCATGCGCGTGCTTGGAATCCAGTTCGGCTCGCGCAACCTTGAGCGCTCGGTTGAGCTCCTCCAGCTCGCGGCGTCGCTGATGCAGCTCGACGAGGACTGCCACCTTGCTGCGCAGGATTTCCGGAACGATGGGCACGGAAATGTAGTCGATTGCACCGACCTCATAACCCTTGAGCTGCTCAAGGGCCGTGACTTCCGCGCCGGTGACAAAAATGATCGGCGTGCGTTGAAGGCGCGGGTGCCCGCGAATGAGCCGTGCCACTTCGAACCCGTCCATGCCCGGCATATTGACGTCGAGCAATACGGCCGCAAAGTCCTGCTTCAGCAGCTGCTGGAGGGCTTCGTCCCCGGACATGGTGCGCACACAGCGTACCTCCAGACCTGCAAGCATCGCCTCGTACGTCAGCAGACGCGCCGGTTGATCATCAACCAGCAAAATGCGCGGACGGGGATCAAGAAGTCCTTGTACCCCGGAGCCGTCGGAGCCAGGCGACGGCTTGGTTGTTCCGGAGGTCTCCAGCTCCATCCTCATTCCCCACTGTTGTTATCTCTTGCAGGCATGGCCGCTGCCTGTGCTGTTTCAAGGTCCGGTATTTTCGAATTGTAATCTGTGCCTCTAAGGCGAATCCCTGCGTAGTCGTTCGACTACATGGCCTTAGCGCTGATGCCAGTGACGCTCCGGCTCCGCCGCAATCGACGGTTCGCGCCGCACGTGCGGAGCAACGGGTGGCTTGTGTACCCGTCTGACCCGATGCCATCGATTGCGCATCACGCCGAACAGGCCGGCCAGGACCAACTCCACCGCCAGTGACAACACCAGTCCGGTAATGACGCCATAGGCAATGGCGTCCGGACTGAGCGGCACCGTGTACGAATATGCGGCGGCAGTTTCCTGAAAAATGTCGTGATCCGGATTCACGATGACGTGCACGAGGCGCGCGATCGATGAACCGCTCAAGGCGGCGAGTTCGGCGCTCAGCGCCCTGATGCGTGCAAACAGGTCGCCGATCGTCTTTGCCTCGCCCTTGAACACCGCATCGGAACTCGCCAGATGGTGCGCAACCAGCGCACTTACGTCACCATTGAAATATTGGTTTGCCGCCTGCTGAAAGCCGGCGAAATTGTGTTGTGCCTCGAGGTAGTGGGCACTGACGCGCTTGGCGTACTGATCGACGAACCCCGGAGCCTGTACGCCCACCAGCAGGCCTATGGAAAACACCACCAGCCGCAAATAGCCCCTCAGCATTCGAGTCTCCTCAAGGCGCCCCACCAGCGGCCGCTTCGACCAGCGCACCCAGACCGGCAATATTACGGATGAGTTCCGCCGACAAACCGTGCCGGCGTCCCAGGTATTGCGGATCATTGTAGGCGACGCAGGTGCCCACATCGCTTTGCGACCAAACCAGGACTTTCAGCGGCAAGTCGATGGCGCTGGTGGCGACGGCCTCGATGAGGGGCGTGCCCGCCTTGGGATTGCCGGCGATCAGCATGCGCGTCGGGCGCAGCTCAAGGCCCTCGGCCGCAGCGTCCGCGCTGAAATCCAGCTCCGCGAAGATCCGCAGATTCCGGGTTGCCATCGCCTGCTTCAGCCTGGCAACGACTTCTTCGACCGGTCGCCGGCTGTCCAGCACGATCAGGCCCTCCAGGTGCGTCTCGGTGCCCAAGGTCATTCGTGGCCTCCTTTGCAGGCTCTACCCTAGCGGATTTCTACCGCCGCGGGGATAGCCTTACAATCCCCTCCAATATGGCGCGACTGAATCCCGGTATTGCGAGTGCATTGATCGCAGCGTTGCTGTTCGGGGCAAGCACTCCGTTGGCGAAGTTGCTGCTGCACGATGTCTCGCCATTACTGTTGGCAGGCTTGCTTTACGCCGGGTCCGGGCTCGGACTCCTGCTGGTGCTGACGTTGCGCGCAGTGCGCTCCGGCCGCGCCGGAAGCGGGCTGCGTACACCCAGCGCCGCCGATCTGGGCTGGTGGGCCGGCGCAATCCTCGCGGGCGGCGTGGCGGCGCCGGTGCTTTTGCTGCTGGGCTTAAGGCAGCTCGGCGCGGCGCAGGCTTCGTTGTTGTTGAATCTTGAAGGCGTGCTGACGGCGCTGCTGGCCTGGTTCGTATTTCGCGAGAACTTTGACCGGCGCATCGCCCTGGGCATGGGGGCCATCGTGCTCGGCGGGATCGTGCTTTCCTGGGACCCCGCAAGCTCCGCGGGGTGGTCCTTCGGGGCGCTGCTGGTGGCCTGCGCCTGCGCCTGCTGGGCGCTCGACAACAATCTCACCCGCAAGATCGCGACCCATGACGCCCTCATGATCGCCTGCGCGAAGGGCCTGGTGTCCGCAGTCGTGAATCTGACCCTGGCGGCCATGCTGGGCGCGCACTGGCCTGCGCTCAATGCGACCGGCGGCGCGCTGGTTGTTGGATTTCTCGGCTACGGGGTGAGTTTGGCGCTGTTCGTGGTCGCCTTACGCCAACTCGGTGCGGCCCGTACCGGCGCCTATTTCTCACTGGCGCCCTTCTTCGGGGCGGCGCTCGCGATTCCCTTACACGGCGAACCGCTTTCCGCGGCGCTGCTGCTCGCCGGGGCGCTGATGGCGGTCGGTGTGTGGCTGCATCTCACCGAACGGCACCTGCATGAGCACAGGCACGAGGTGCTCGAGCACGAGCATTCGCATCGCCATGACGCGCATCATCAACATGAGCATGCCTTTGGCTGGGACGGTCGCGAGCCGCATACTCACGCGCACACCCACGAGCCACTCGTGCACGCGCACGCCCACTATCCCGACATCCACCACCGGCATCGTCACTGAAGGCGCATGAGCAGCCAAAAGCTGCCCAAACCGCACAGGGTCGCCGCGCACACGTCATTGACGATAGCTCGCGGCAGCACGACCCGTCGCGCCCGGATCAGCAGCCATGCGCCGATCGCCAACCCGATCAGCAGCATCGCGATCAAGGTCGCGCCCAGGTCAAAACCCATCAACATCCGTACCTGGGTCCGTTGCGACAACTGTGCCGGTCCCAGCACGGCGGGTAATGCAAAGCCGTCCAGGAACGTGAACATCGCGATCAGGCACGGCCATAGGACCTGCCAACTCAAGAATCCAGCCGACAACGCGGCGCCGCCCAGTAACGCCCAGGCCGCCGCCGGGGCGCGCACCAGCGCGGCGAGCAGAACCAGCAGCAGCAGCAGCGCCGGCCAGCGCAGCGCGGGACCGGAATCGGTCGGCAATTCGCGCCGCGTAATCATCGCGCCAAGCAGCGCGACCAGCAGCCCCATGAAGGCCTCCGTTCGCGGCACGCGCGGCAACACCCGCCCCGTGGCGACCACGAGCACCGACAACACGTAGCCGCTCGCCACGGCCGCAACCAGGTAAGCCGCATCCTGGCGGCGACGCACGAGCAGGACCGCGCCGAGCAGGAAGATCCAGCGATCGGCGCTGGTCAGGACATGCCCGAAGCCCAATCCCAAGTACGCCGCAAGCGAGGTCGTCGGCACCGCTTGGGTATCGGGCAGGGCCAGTTCCTGGTGCCGGGCCGTGAACAACTGCGCGACGCTGTGCCCATTCATCTGTACCCGCGCAAAGTCCACATGACCCGGCACTGCATTGAACAAGGCGGTATTGCGCAACCGCAACTGCCGCGGATCCTTGCAGCGATAGAAGATCTCGAATCCGTACAGATCAGGCCCTACCGCGAGCGGGTCGACGCGCCCGAGATCAAAACCCTGGTCGATCGCCGGACAGTCGCCGCCCGCAGAACCCACCGTTTGATGCTGCAGTAGGTAGTCCTCCAGCTTGCCGATGGTCAGCACGGGAACTTCGACACCCAACAGGCGTTGCGCCACGCTGACGGGCAGCAGATAGCGCAGCGTCACCATATTGCCGGCGACAATCCAGGTCGAGTAGCTGACGCTGCGCTCCTGCGCGATGGCGCCGCCCGCACTCGCCGCGAGCAGGCACAGCGCCATCAATGCCAGCCGCTTCACTCCGACTGGCCCGGCGCGAGCAGGATGCTCGCCTGGCTGCGCAGCAGACGCAGGTTCTGGCTGGTCGCGCGATTGGACTCGGCGCTTCGATAGTCCAGATAGACACGGTCGCGCACCGTGCTGAAGTCTGCCACCTGCGGAAACTGATGCCGCTCCATGACGATTATGTGCACGCCGTCGGTATCGAGTATCGGATCAGACACTTCGCCGTCGCGCAGCGTCGAGGCGACCGCGTAGAGCTGCGCACCCAGATGCAGCTTCACCGCAAAATCCAATTCCTCACCGGCTGCGGCACGCCCCGACGGCATGAAGCCGAAATGCGCCATGACATAGTCGAGCGAAGCGCCGGAGCGCAACTGGTAGACGGCTTCGGCGGCGTCGATCTGCGCCTGCGCCGCCGTCTGGTTGGCGTTTTCGTAGCCGCCGACGCCCAGGACCAGGTCATGCAAGGTCATCGACCCGGGTGTCGAGTAGTTTTGCCGGGACTTGTCGTAGAACGCGCGCAGCTCCGCGTCCGTGGGTTCATAGGCCAGCACCGGTGCTGCAACCTGTCCGTTGACGCCCACGGCCATCGTGGCGCGCACTTCATTGGCGGTCTCCGGCAGATCGAGTACCACGGCACGCTGCACCAGCAACTCTTCATTGATCATTTCGCGCAATACGCGGCTGCGCTCCACGGCTGTCGCGTCAGCGAAGCGCTTGGTCGTTTCCAATTCCACCTGCGCCCGAAAGTCGTTGAACAGAAGACCTTTCTGATTCACCAGCGCCACGTAGCCCGGCGGGACCGCCAGCAGCGGCTTCGGCGCTGCGCGAAACAGACCCAGGCCGGCCGCCACCAGGCCCCCGGCAATGGCCAGCGCCGGCAGCACGCGGGTACGTTGCGGACGCGACAGCAATGCCCGCACGCGGCTCACTTGCGACATCGAGGCTCTCCGGAAAAGGTTCTATCTTGCGTGTGATACCGCATACACGTAGGTCGCCAAGGCGCGAATCTGCTCCAGGCTGAGGCTCCCGCCCCATGCGGGCATGATACGGTGCTGCCCGAAGTAAATGGTGTTGTAGAGGGACTGCGGGTCGCCGCCGCTGTTCCAAACATTGCGCGTCAAGTCCGGCGCACCATAGTCCGAATTACCGCGCGCGTCAGGCCCGTGGCAGTCCCCGCAATTTCCGGCACCCGCGTACACCGCGCGACCCGCGTTCGCCGCCTCCGCGCCATACGGGCGGCCGCTCAGTTGCAGCATGTACTGCACGACGTTTCCGATCTGGACATCGCTCAGGATGCCCCGCAGCCCGAACGATGGCATGTCGGTCTCGTTATGCGCCTTGTCCTCACCGGAGCGGATACCGTAGAGAAGTGTGCGTTCAATATCGAAGATGCGGCCCTCGCCGAACAGCCACACCGAGTCCGTGAGATTCGGTGCACCCAAAGCCGGATTGCCGCGCATATCGGCTCCGTGGCAGGCAGCGCAGTGTTGGGCGTACAGCGGCCGTGCCTGCGCGGTCGCGAAGCGCACCAGCGCGGGGTCGTCCGCGACCGCCTCCGGTGGTGTCGCCAGCAGTCGGTACTGGAGCCGGTCGGAGCGCCAATGAATCATCGCTACGATCACCACGCCGATCACGACAATGGCGGCCAGTGGCAGCGCCCACTTCGTAATGTTCAATCGTTTCAAGTTATTCGACTGCATTGACTATGCGTTACTATAGGCCCCGCGGCGCGGCCAGCTTAATACAATGGCAAATACACCAACTACCAACTCCGAGTCGGTCTATCCCCGATCGCATCGACTGACCCGGCGCCTGTCCCTCGTGTATGGAATCGCCGCACTGGCGGTTGGCGTACTGCTGCTGCTTGCATGGTTGCCAGCGGGCGTTGCCGCACCCACGCGAGCCCTTGCACACGAGGCCATCGCCGGCGGATTGGCGGCGACCGTGCTGGCGGCATTGCTGCTGGCGTTGACGGGCCTGCTGGCCACGCTGGCTTTGACCTCGGCGCGGTTCCGGCACGCGACCGCCACGGAACAGGGGCGGGCCGCGGCCGGCACGGGTTGGCGGCACGTCGTCGATCACCCCGGCGTTGCGGCCCGTATCGGCCAGGCCGTCATCGTGCCGGCCGGTGCCATTGCGACCTACCTGGTGCTGCAGTTTCTGTGGCCGTTCGAAGCCACCGCCGATTATCGTGGCACTGCCAATATATTGGCCGCGTTGGTATTCGCGCTGGCGTTCGTATCGCTGGTCTGCGAACGAGTCATGGTCGCTTTCCCGGAGCCGCAGCTGCCCGAAGCGCCCGCCCTGCGCCGACTGCTGTTGCTGACGACGCTGCTGCTGGCGGCCGCCGCCTGCATCGAACTCGGACGCGGGGCCATGCTCGGATGGGTGCACTGGGCGCAATGGGTCGTTGCGGTGCTGCCCATGCTCGTGGTCCTGGAGCTGGCGATCCGCGCGTTGGCGCGCCTGTTCCTGCCGGCCCCCGCAGCGGCAAACGCCAGGGCGGTCACCGACAGCATCCTCGCCGGCCTGCTCACCGGCGGCCCGCGCGCACCGGGCACTTTGCTCAAGACGCATCTCGGGCTGGACTTCGCGCGCAGCTGGGCGCTGGCCTTCCTCAGCGCCGCGATACTGCCGGCCGTGCTGGGCACGGCACTGTTTTGCTGGGGATTGACCGGCGTGAAGCTCATCGAGATGGGGCAGCGCGGAATCTACGAGCGCTTCGGGGCACCGGTTGCCGTGCTCGAACCCGGCCTGCATCTGCTGCTGCCCTGGCCGCTCGGGCGGCTGCGCCCGGTGGAGTTCGGCACCATCCACGCCGTTGCCATTGGTGTCGATGAGACCGCGACGGCCGACAGCCCCGAGGCGGTCGGCGCGGAAGATGCGCCGCCCTTGAGTCTGAACCGGCTGTGGGAGAGTGCGCATGCCGGACAGGCCAACTATCTGGTAGCCAGTGCCGGAACGGGCCTGCAGGGCTTCCAGAGTGTCAGCACCGAAATCAGCGTGTTGTACCGGGTGGGGTTGAGCGACGTTGCGGCACTGGACTCGGCTTACGAGGTGGCGGATCCCGAATCCCTGATACGCGAAGCCGGCAGCCGCATCGTGCTGCGCTTCTTCAACTCCCGCACGCTGCTGGCGGTGCTCGGCGAACGGCGCGATAACGTGGCCGCCTCGCTGCGCGACGCATTGGCGGCGGACCTGGACTCGCACCATGCGGGGATCGAGGTCATCTCGGTGCTGATTGAAGAAATTCATCCGCCGGCCGGCGCGGCCGGCGCCTACCACGCAGTGCAGGCCGCCGCCATCAACGCCAATGCCAGTATTTCCGATGAGCGCGGACGCGCCGCACGTGTGGCCGGCGTCGCACAGCAGGAATCCCGCCAGCTGACCAGCGCCGCGCATGCCACCGCCGTCGAGCGCATCGATGCCGCCAATGCGGATGCCTACCGCTTCGATGCGGAGCGACGTGCGCATGCCGAAGGCGGGCAGGCGTTCCTGCTCGAGCGTTCGTTCAGCAAAATTCAGGCGGCACTGGCGCAGAAGCCGCTCACGCTCCTGGATCATCGCCTCAGCTCGACCCCCGGCCCGATCATCGACCTGCGCAACCCGCCGGGCGGCGTCCCGCGCGTGAGCTCCGGACCGGTCGAGGATCCCGGCGTCTTGCCACCTGCGCCAAGCGCTCCCGGACCTGCCCCGGCGCCGGCCGCACCCAATCTTCAGGACTCAGACTAAATGTTTGCACACCACGACAACGACCATGACGATCACGATCA
>DATHOA010000360.1:0-5967 GCA_035485475.1 Steroidobacteraceae bacterium
ACCGTACCGTCAGGAGGCGATAGCATGGCCGCGAAGCACCTCGATTGGGAGGTATCCTCTGCGCTGATCCAGCCCGGCGGCGGCCGGCGGCTGCGCGAGTCGGTGGCGCAGCAGCTCGCGGTATTGATCCTTTCGGGAAAACTGCCGGAAGGGCACGCCTTTCCGGGCGAGGTGGAATACGCAGCACAGATCGGCATCTCCCGCTCGGCCCTGCGGGAGGCGTTTCGCATTCTCGCGGCGAAGGGTCTGGTCGAGGGGCGCCCCAAGGCCGGTACCCGCGTCACGCCCCGGCGGCAGTGGAGCCTGTTGGACCCGGATCTGCTCGCCTGGCAATTCAAGGCTGAGCCAAGCCTGAAATTCCTGCGCGATCTGTTCGAGCTGCGTATGGTCGTCGAACCGGGCGCGGCGGCACTGGCTGCGGCCAGGCGCACCGACGCTCAGGTGCGGCAGATGGGTGAGGCGCTGGAGCGGATGGCGCAGCACGGGCTGGCCACGGAGGCGGGCCGCCACGCCGACCAGCAGTTCCACATGATCATGCTGGAGGCCACCCAGAATGACGCCATCATTGCGCTGGCCAGTTCCATCATGTCGGCTATTGCATGGACCACGCTATACAAGCAGCGCAAGCGGGCTCTGCCGCGCGACCCGGTGCCGGATCATCGCGCCCTGTTCGAGGCGATCGCACGCGCAGATCCGGACCAGGCACGGGAGGCCATGGCGGATCTGGTGAGATTGGCGCTGCGGGACACGGAGATCTCCCTCAGCGATCAATGATTGTCGCGCGGTATGCCGACAGTTTGGGCAATTCGCTGATACTTCTCAGCACCCTCCAGAATCGCCCCCGTGTTGAGTTGGCCGACCAGGGCGCGCTGGATTTCCTGCCAGGGCGTCTGGGAAGCGGGCACCGGATAGCCGCCGGCCGCCAGCAGCGCGCGCCGACGTGCCGCGAGTTCCTCGTCGCTGATCAACACGTCGGCCGTTCCGCGTCGCAGATCGATCCGCACGCGGTCGCCGGTGTGCAGCAGCGCAAGGCCGCCGCCTGCGGCGGCCTCCGGAGAGGCGTTCAGGATGGACGGTGAGGCGGAGGTGCCCGATTGGCGGCCATCGCCGATGCAGGGCAATGAATGAACGGCCTCGCGAATCAGATACGCGGGCGGGCGCATATTGACCACTTCGGCTGCCCCCGGATAACCCACCGGACCGGTGCCCCGCATGACCAGCACGGATTGCGGGGTGATGCCCGCAGTCGGATCGTCAATTCGCCGGTGATAGTCTTCCGGTCCGTCAAATACCACCGCCTGCCCCTCGATGGCGTCGGGGTCGTTGGGATTGGACAGGTAGCGCTCGCGGAACTCGGTACTGATGACGCAGGTTTTCATGATCGCGGCATCAAACAGGTTGCCACGCAGCACAACGAAGCCCGCGTTCGGCGCGAGCGGTCGCTGCAGCGGGCGGATGACACGCTCGTCCTCGATCAAGGCGCCGAGACAGTTCTCACCGATGCTGCGACCGGTCACCGTCAGGGCTGATTCGTGGATGAGCTGACCCTGCAGCAACTGGTTTATGACCGCCGGCACGCCACCGGCGCGGTAGAAGTCCTCACCGAGATATTCCCCGGCGGGCTGCAAGTTGACCAAGAGTGGAACGGCATGCCCGAATGTCTGCCAGTCGTCCAGCTCCAAGGTGATGCCGGCATGTCTGGCAATTGCCGCCAGATGAATCGGCGCATTGGTCGATCCGCCGAGGGCTGAGTTGACCACGATCGCATTCAGAAAGGACTCGCGTGTCAGGATGTCCGAGGGCTTCAGATCCTCCCTGACCATTTCCACGATGCGCTTGCCGGTGCGGTACGCCATTTCCTGACGGTCCCGATACGGGGCGGGAATGGCCGCGCAGCCCGGCAGCATCATACCCAGGGTTTCGGCGAGCGAATTCATCGTGCTCGCCGTGCCCATGGTGTTGCAGTAACCCGTGGACGGCGCCGAGGAGGCGACGAGCTTGATGAATCCTTCCGAATCGATTTCGCCCGCGGCCAGCATCTGTCGGGCTTTCCACACGATGGTCCCCGATCCGGTGCGCTCGCCCTTGTGCCAGCCATTGAGCATCGGCCCGACGGAGAGCGCGATGGCCGGAATGTTGACCGTGGCTGCAGCCATCAAACAGGCAGGTGTGGTCTTGTCACATCCCGTCGTCAGCACCACCCCGTCAAGCGGATAACCGAACAGCGTTTCCACCAGTCCCAGGTAGGCGAGGTTGCGGTCCAGGGCGGCCGTCGGGCGTTTGCCGGTTTCCTGGATCGGGTGTACCGGGAACTCGATGGCGATGCCGCCGGCTTCCCGGATTCCTTCGCGGACCCGCTCGGCCAGCACCAGGTGATGACGATTGCAGGGAGACAGGTCCGAGCCGGTCTGAGCGATACCGATGATGGGCCTTGCGGAGCGCAATTCCTCCAGAGAAATGCCGAAGTTCAGGTACCGCTCCAGATACAGCGACGTCATGTCGATGTTGTCCGGATTATCGAACCAGGCGCGGCTGCGAAGTTTGGTGGGGATCGGGGACATGTGATGCGAACTCGATTACTGCAGGGTGGAAAGCTTGAAAATCATGCGGTGGTGATAGGTCGAGCCGGGATCAAGTCGCGCGCTGGCAAATCGCGGCTCATTGGGGGCATTCGGGAATTTCTGTGGCTCGAGGGCAATGCCGTCGCCCATGCGGTACAGGTGGCCGTGTTTGCCCACCCGGGTCCCATCCAGGAAGTTGCCGGTGTATACCTGCAGGCCCGGCTCCGTGGTCCACACCTCCAGCACGCGTCCTGAATGGCCGTCCTCCAGGCGCGCCGCGAGTTTGGGCTCGACTGTCAGGCCCGCGTCGAGTGCGAAGTTGTGGTCATAGCCGCGACCGGCGACGATCTGCGCATCGTAGCCGTCGCGAAGACCCGCGTTGATCATGCGGCCGTGAGTGAAATCAAAGACCGTACCGGCGACACGGCGCAATTCACCCGTCGGAATCAACCCGGCGTCCACCGGGGTATAGCGACTGGCCGGAATGGTCAGCCGCTGTGCCTGCAGGCCATCCATAGCGCCCTCACCAGCCAGGTTGAAGATGCTGTGATTGGTGAGATTGACGACCGTGGGCGCATCGGTGACGGCGGAGTAGTCAATCGCCAGCGCACCGGAGTCATCCAGCGAATAAGTCGTGGTCACCATCAGCGTACCGGGGTAACCCTGATCGCCCGCAGCGCTCGTGAGTGTGAAACTTGCCGTGGTCGTCGGGCCGTCCTGTGTCTTGAGAATTTTCCACACCTGTTTGTCGAAGCCCTTGGCGCCGCCATGCAGTGAATTCGCCTTGTCGTTCTGCGAAATCTGGAATTCCTTGCCATCGAGTGAGAATTTCGCGCCGGCAATGCGATTGGCATAGCGACCGATGGTGGCTCCCCAGTAATTGGGCTTGCTGACGAAGCTGCCCACATCGTCATAGCCGAGCAGCACATCGGCGCTGTGGCCGTTGCGATCGGGGGCCTCCAGTGCCTGCAGCGTTGCCCCGTAGGTGATGATGCGGGCGCGAACGCCGTGCCCGTTCGTGAGCGTGACCGCCTCGATCCGCACCCCATCGGGGAGGGTGCCGAAAGTGCTTCGCTGCGCCGCGCCTGCCATGGCCTGCGCCGCGGCCATCGCTGCGAGAAGTAGCGCAGCGGTCTGGCGCGCCACTGAGAATGCTGATCCCACCGCTGGACCCCTATTCGATCCGGATAAGGCACGATAGTATACAGTCCGACAAAATAATTCGGGGATGAAATGGGTTCTGCGGCCGAGAAAGCGGCGCTGCGACTGCTGGCCAGCCTGTTCTTCATCTGGGGTTTCATCACCGTCATCAACAACACGCTGCTTCCCCACCTGAAGAGCGTGTTCGACCTGAACTACGTTGAGACGACCCTGATCGAGTCGGTATGGTTCGTGGCCTACTTTGTTGCATCCATCCCTGCCGCCAAGCTCATCGAGCGGGTCGGCTACCGACCCTCGATGCTGACCGGACTCACCATCATGGCCATCGGGGCGCTGCTGATGATACCGGCGGCCCGCCTGCCCTCGTATGCAGTGACACTGGCGGCGCTGTTTGTGATTGCCTGCGGCATCACGCTGCTGCAAGTCGCCGCCAATCCCTACGTGGCGGTGGTCGGACCGGCCGAACGTGCGGCCTCCCGGCTCAATCTCGTGCAGGCGTTCAACTCACTGGGCACGACCCTCGCGCCGCTCTTTGGCGGCTATCTGATCCTGGGTCGATCGATCGCCGGCACTTCAACCTCGGGTGTGGCCGCGACGACGGCGCAGCGGCTCATGGATGCCCGGGCCGTACAGCTGCCGTATCTGATTGTCGCCGCGGTGCTGATCGTGCTCGCAGTCGTCATCGCACGCTCCAAGCTGCCGGACATGGGTGTGCAGACGCGCCGGGCCTCGGCACAGGAACGCAAGGCGCATTCGCTGTGGCACCACCGTAACCTGGTGCTGGGAGTACCGGCGATCTTCATCTACCTGATCGCGGAAATCGGGGTCTCGAATCTGTTCATCAGTTTTGTATCCCAGCCCACCATCGCGAATCTGACCCACGAGCAGGCCTCGCACTACCTGTTTCTGCTCTGGGGCGGAATGATGGTCGGTCGGTTCGCCGGCAGCCTGATGATGCGGTTCATACCCGGGGAGCGCGTGCTGGCCTGGTTTGCCATGGCCGCCTTCGCAACCATGCTGGTCACCTGCTTTGCCCACGGCCCGCTGGCGATGGCGGCACTGATTCTCGTCGGTCTGTTTCACTCCATCATGTTTCCGACCATCTTCACGCTGGGTATTCGTGGTCTGGGTCCGCTGACCGAGGAGGGATCCGGCCTGCTGATCATGGCGATTGCCGGTGGTGCGCTGGTGATCGTTCAAGGCTGGCTGGCCGATCGCTTTGGATTGCAGCACTCCTTTGCGCTCACGGCCGCGTGCGAGCTCTATGTGATTTTCTACGCGCTGCGGGGATCGCGGCCTCTAGCCGGCAAACGTATTTGACGGGCGGCCCAAAACGCCCGGATCAAGGGCCAGAAGGCCGCCGGCGAAGGGCTGCTGCTGGCGCTGCGCGACCGACAACCCGGTCGTGGCGCTGGTGATGAACAGGCGCTCCAGATGGCGCCCACCAAACGTCGGGCAGGTCGGACGCTGCACGGGCACCTTGATTTCGGTGACGAGCTGCCCGGTACGGGACAGGCGCCGCAGGCACCCGCCGTCCCAGAAGGCAATCCAGACATGGTCCTCGGCATCGACCGTCATGCCATCGGGATACCCCTGTCGGGGGGCGAACTGGGCGAATAGCTGCTCCGCGACGGGATCGCCGGCGGCATCGAGCGTGAGGGCCGTGATCCGGCCCCGCGCCGAGTCGGTGAACAGCATGGTTCCGTCCGCGAAAAAGCACGGGCCGTTCGGCACGGCTATATTGCTGCGTACCACACTCACCTGCCGCGGGCCGTCCAATCGGTACAGGTTGCCGCAGGCGGCAGCTTCAGCATCGTCCATGGAGCCGGCCCAGAACCGTCCGGCAGCATCGACTTTGCCGTCGTTGAAGCGCATGCCCTGCGGCAGGGTAAGCGGCGCGATGACTTCCGCAATCGATACCTGCAGATCCGCGCTCACCGACAGGCGCACGAATCCGGCATCCCCGATGGCCACCAGCCCGGCATCAACGGCCAGCCCCAGCGCCGTCAGCCGGTACGGCAGGGGCTGCGCATGGTTGGCGCCGCTGGCGAGGTGATGGGCATGCAGAGTGGGCGACTTGATGTCGACCCACCACAGGACATCACGCGCAGGGTCCCACAGCGGGCCTTCTCCCAGGCTGGCCGCAGCGGCCGCCGCACAGCTGATTTCCATCCGACCCCCGTGCGGCTGATGTGTCTGCGATATTCCAAGTTTAGTATACTGTCCGACAAATGCTTGCACTGAT
>DATHOA010000361.1:0-5257 GCA_035485475.1 Steroidobacteraceae bacterium
GCGCGCGCCGCGCGCGCCGGGACGACGTTGTTTGCGGCGTGGCATTCGCGCCATGCCCCGGGAGTGGAGCGCGCCCGCGCATGGCTGGCGGGACGGCGGGTGCAGTCCGTTGAGATTCGCTGGGAAGAGGATGTGCGCCGCTGGCACGGCGGCCAGCAGTGGATCTGGAATCCGGGCGGCATGGGCGTTTTCGATCCCGGGATCAACGCCCTGTCTATTGCCACGCAGCTCCTGCCGGACTCGATCCGGATTGTGGACGGCACATTGCAGGTGCCGGGCGATTGCGCGACGCCGATTGCGGCCGAGCTGCACATGCGCAGCGCCGCTGGGGTGCCGATCCATGCGCTCTTTGACTGGCGGTGCACCGGTGAGCCGGTCTGGGACATCGAAGTAAAGACCGACGCGGAGCCGCTGCGTCTGAGCAAGGGCGGCGCACGCCTGCATATCGGGGATCGCGAGTGTGAGCTTGGCCCTGAGCGTGAATACCCGGAGTTGTACCGACGTTTTGCGCAGCTGATTGCCGGCCGGCACATCGATGCCGACCTGGCGCCGCTGCGCCTGGTTGCCGATTCATTCCTGCGCTGCGCAAGTCATGGCATCGAACCGTTCCACGATGCCGCAGCGGCAAGGCGGGGCGCATCTTGAGTATCGTGGTGCGGACGCTGGCAGAGCGTGTGTATGAAACCCTGCGCGACCGCATTGTTGCGGGCCGGCTGGGCACGGATGTTCCCATCCGCCAGGATGCCGTGGCGGCGGAGTTGGGTATGAGCAAGATACCCGTGCGCGAGGCCCTGGCACGCCTGGAACAGGTTGGACTGCTCGTCGGCCGCACCAATCGCGGCTACGTCGTGCCGCCGATGTCAGTGGAGGATATCGAGGACATCTATAGCCTGCGGCTGGGGGTGGAGCCGCGCGCAGCGGCCTTTGCGGCGGCGCGGGCCAGTGAGGTGGCGCGGACCGCGGCGCGCTCCGCCTTGGAGCTGTTGCAGATGGCGGCGGTCGAGGATCCGGTGCAGCTGGCGACGCGTACCCATAATTTCCATGCGGCGCTGGTGCGGCCGGGGTGCCGACCGCTGACAACCCAGTTGGTGGAGCGGTTGCTGGTGTTGTCGGCACGGTACCTGGTGACCCACCTGCCGCGCTCCGATCGAGGACCGCAGTCGCACCTGGAGCATCAATCGATTCTCGAGGCCTGGTTGGCGCGCGACGCGGAATCCGTCAATCTGCGCCTGGCGGCGCACATCGATCAGACTCTGCAGGAGTTGAAACGTGGCTTTCTGCGCTCCAATTAGCGGAGGACCTGATGAAGCTTTACCGTACGGGTGAGGGAAATTTCATAGAGCACGAGGGCGGCAGCTATCGCGTGCCGGAGCACAACTGGGATGCGCTGATTGGGCACGATGATCTGTACGGCTATCTGGTCGCCGTCGCCGCCGGCCCCAACCGCGTTGCGGACTTTGCCGGCGCGCAGCTGCTCGCGCCCATCGGGAATCAGGAGGTGTGGGCGGCTGGCGTCACCTATTACCGCAGCCGCGATGCGCGCATGGCCGAGTCCAAGGATGCCGGCGGTGGTGACTTCTACGACCGCGTTTATTCGGCCGAGCGACCCGAGCTGTTTTTCAAGGCAACCGCGAGCCGCGTGGCGGCTCCTGGCGCAGCGGTGCGCATCCGCAGCGATGCCCAGTGGTCCGTGCCCGAGCCGGAGCTGACTCTGGTCATCGATCCGCGCGCGCAGATCATCGGCTATACCATCGGCAACGACATGAGCTCGCGCGACATCGAGGGTGAAAATCCCCTCTATCTGCCGCAGGCCAAGGTCTACGACCGTTCGAGCGCGCTGGGACCATGCATACTGGTGTCGCGCGATCCACCACCGGCCTCGACGGCAATTCGGCTCGAGATTGAACGTGCCGGGAAGCGCGAATTCGCCGGGGCCACGACGCTGGCGCAGTTGAAGCGCAGGCCCGAGCTGCTCGTTGAATACCTATTCCGCGATAACGTCTTCCGCGCCGGCGCCTATCTCATGACCGGCACGGGCATCGTACCCCCTGACTCGTTCACGCTGGCGGCCGGGGACCGAGTGCGCATCAGCATCGATTCGATCGGCACGCTCGAAAATACCGTCGTGCAGGGCGGCCTGTAGCGTGCCGGGACGCCGCTGGCGCATAGCGTGGTTGCTCGGCATCGGGGTTCTGGTCAGCTACTTCGACCGCGTGAACCTTTCCGCCTCGCACGGGGCGTTGATCACGGCGTTTGCAATCTCCGATGTGGCCTTCGGCTACCTCTCCGGTGCCTACAACTTCACTTACATGTTCTGCCAACTGCCCATCGGCGTCATCCTCGACAAATTCGGGGTGCGCCGCGTCGGCCGCGCCGGCACATTGCTGTGGAGCATCGCCACGTTTGGTGGCGCGCTGGCGCCTTCCCTCGGTGCGCTGTTCGGCGCACGATTTGTGCTGGGCGTAGGCGAAGCGCCGACCTTCCCGGCCAGCGCCAAGGCGGTGGGTCAGTGGTTTCCGCCGCACGAGCGCAGCCTGCCGACGGCGCTGTTTGATGGTGCCGCCAAATTCTCCTCCGTCATCGGCATTCCGCTGGTGGGCTTGGTACTGCTGCGGGCCGGATGGCGCTGGGGGTTTGCCACCACCGGTGCCATCAGCCTGCTCTACTTCATTTATTTCTGGCGCGTCTATCGCGACCCGGACGAAGATGCCGCGCTGACCGATGTGGAACGCCGCTACATCGCAAGCGGCGAGCCGGGCGCGCAGCAGGCCGATCCGCCCGCGACCTCGTTGTGGCGGCTGCTTCGCCAGCGCAAGGTCCTCGGATTGGCACTGGGCTTTGGCTCCTACAACTATATCTTTTATCTGCTGCTCACCTGGCTGCCCAGCTACTTCGCCTTTGCGCTTCACATCGACTTGATGCACTCGTTCCTCTACACCAGCGTGCCATGGCTCATCGCCACGTTGTGCGAACTGGCCATTGGCGGCTGGCTGGTGGATTTCCTCGTCAGGCATGGCGTGGATGCCAACCGCGTGCGGCGCATCGTGCTCATCGGTGGCGCCTGCTGCGGGCTCGGCATTCTGGGCGCCGCGCACGCGCACACCGCGGCGCAGGCCCTCGCGTGGATCAGTCTGTCGATCAGTGGGTTGTCGGCGCATTCGGCGGTGGGCTGGTCGCTGCCTTCGCTCATCGCCGGCCGCAGGGACGTGGGCAAGGTAGGCGGCATCGTCAACTTCTCAAACCAGTTGTCCGGGGTCTGCGCCCCCATCATTACCGGCTACCTGTTGACTGCTCTGCATTCCTACGCATGGGTTTTCGGTGTCGCGGCCATCTATCTTGCCATTGGCATCTGCGGCTATGTTTTTCTGCTGGGCCGGATCGAGCAAGGTTCTTGAACGCGGCGATTGACTGTGCTTGAGGTGCGTTGGAATGATAAGGGTATAGTGGGGGGAATCAGGAGGTCGCCTATGAGACGTTTGTCGCTGGTGCTGATGGTCGGTGCGGCTGCCGCCGGACCGTGGAGTGCGGCCCAGGCGCAGACACCCACGCAGATTCTCACGGCTGGCTGCGCCGATGATGCGAAGAAGTTCTGCTCCGGCGTGCCATCCGGGGGAGGCCGAATCATCGCCTGCCTGAAACAGAACAAGGACTCGCTGTCGGACAAGTGCAAACAGGCCGCTGCTCAGGCCTCGAAAATGGCCGCCGGAGCCGCGCAGGGCGCAGCGCCGGCAGCGCCCACAGCCCCCGCAACCCCTGCAGCCCCCATTGCACCGCCGACAGGGTCTACATCCTCAGCCGATGCGGCCGATGCGCTCATTGCGGGATCCGCGAAGAAGCCGGCGCGCACCGCCACGGCATCATCCGGCGCAAAGTCAGCGACTGGCGGTGCTGCCGGATCCTATCTGGTGATGAAGAAGGTTCAGGTAACCGGTCCCGGCCCGGATGCTGCGCATCCCACGATGCCGGCCTATGATCTGCTGATTCCATCGACCTGGAAGATTCAAGGCGGCGTCCAATTCGGTGGCAGCCCGAGCGGTTGTTTCTCGGACATTTTTGCCGTCAACCTGCAGGCCACCAGCGCGGATGGTTCCATGAGCTACGCGGCCGCTCCCGACTACAGCTGGCAGTACGCAGACGACCCGTCGGTGCTGCAAAGTCTGAACGATCCGGCCAAGCGTGCGATCGGAGTGGGGGGCAAACCCTGTCCGGTCGCGAAACCCATGAAGGCCGAGGATTACATTCGTCAGAAAATTCTCAAACTGTATCCGAGCGACACCATGGTGGTGTCGGTGGCGCCCTTTCCCGAGCTGAATGAGATTGTCCGCAAGAGACGGGGTCTGCCGCCGGGGAATGGCAGCACGGGACCCACTCGCACCGAGGCCGTTCGCGTCCGCCTGGCATGGCAGATGGACGGCAAGGATCAGGAGGGCTGGGTGGCGGTAGCCATCGTGGTCAATATCTATCCGGCCGGCCGCGGATCCTTCTACGATTCCCATGCAACTTCGCTGATCGCCTTTTCCGCGCCCAAAGGCAAACTGGATGGGAACGACAAGCTGTTCCAGGTGATTACCAGCTCGATGCAGCCCGAGCCGCAGTGGGTGACGTACACGGGCGGCTACGTGTCCAAGCTGTACCAGGCACAGGCGCAAAAGCTCGCGATCATCAACAAGACGTGGTCCGATTTTTATTCGAAGGCAGCGCAGACGATCAATGGTGAGACCGCCAACATGATGCGGGGAGCCGACGTGAGCGCCTTCCACGCGGATCAGAATATTCGCGGCGTGCAGACGTTCCGCGATCCGACGACGGGCAAGACCCAGGAGCTGAGCAATCTATATGATCAAGCCTGGCAGAACGGATCCGACGGCTACATCATGAGCAATGATCCGAGCTTCAACCCGAACGGACATGTTTCCGGAGACTGGAGCGCGTTGCAGCCGGTCAACTAAGCATGATGAAGAACACTGCGGCCGTAAAATATTTCCTCATCGCACTTGCGCTCATGCTGCAGCCCGGCCCCTGGGCGGGCGCGCAAGCGCCCGCACCTGCGGCGCGCGCCACTTGTGCCGGCAGCGGCTTTCTTCCAGGCCCCGCAAACTACAAATCAGTGGAAGCGCTGTCGGATCACCGGGTGACGTTTCGCCTGTGTGCGCCGAACGCCGCATGGGTAACGGTGACCAGCTCCGACCTCGCCGAAGTGATTCCGTTCGGTGGGGGGCTGCCCATGACGCGAGACGGGCAGGGACTATGGAGTGTG
>DATHOA010000362.1:0-9086 GCA_035485475.1 Steroidobacteraceae bacterium
GAGGCAATTCGTCAGTCCCAGAACTCCGCGGACCTTTTTGACGATTTGTTCGGCCTGGGCTCGTTCCAGGTCGCTGCGTGCTATTCCGACCAACAATACGACGCGGTCAATGACCTTGACGGCGATATCCTGATCGTCCAACCCGGGTGTCGCATGCAGCCGATCGACGCAATCGACCGCGATGTCCTGATCAGTTCTCATGGCTCGGTACCGCGGCGCGTGTCTGATCAATTCGGTGCGGGATGCACGCCGCGATCCGGAGGACTTCGCCCAGTGTGTCGGAGGCGAACTCCTGCCACTCAACGCCTATGCCCATGGGTCCGTGCCGGACTACGCGTCCGCGCAGTCGCAGCGGCCCCGGCTCGGCAATGCCGCTACGGTGCTCGGTTACTTCGATATCGACCTGGCTCATTGTCGCGACCGCGGCGATGGTACGCACATAGGCGCCGCTGAGACTGATGTCCGTAAGCCACCCGGGTGCAGGAGTCCGGTCCGGCCCGTGGAGCCGTATGGGCAGAAGCACCTGTCGCCGGTCTCCCCATCGATGCTCCATATCAGGTTTTCCGCTGCGTGCCGCTTGAATCATTGCTGTCGACTTTTTCCGGCCCCGGACTCGTTGAGCCCGGGTGGCTTGACGACCAACACATCGCAGGACAGTGCGTCCAGTACATGTTCGGCCGTGCTGCCAACGAACAGCTGCTCGAGCCGCGTGCGTGAGACTGCGCCCATGACCACCAGCGTGGCGCGGGTCTGGGTCGCACACGTTTCCAGTTCACTCGCCGCCACTCCCACGCGCAAATGCCGCCGACTCGGTGGAATCCGCGCCGCACGCAGCGCGTGGTTGAATTCGCGCGTGACCCGTTGGGTATAATTCGTATCGAGCGCCGCGGGATTCCACACCAGCGGCTCCCCGATGCTGGCGGCCAGCATGACGCTCAGCGGCATGTAGGCATGAACGGCGTGGACTGTCCCCTTGAGCACCGTGGCCATTCCATTGGCCATATCGAGAATCTTCGTGTCCAGTCGCGCCGCCTTGGCGTTGGCATGAAGCGGGTCGATGGCCGCAAGCACCACTGCCTTGGTTCGCAGTCGCTCGGACTTCACCAGCAGCAGCGGCACGGGCGAATGGCGCACCAGTTCCCAATCGGTATGGCGCAGCACCAGACGATCAGCCAGTCCCCGGGAGTGTGTACCGCTGATGATCAGGTCCGCCTTGATCGCGACCGCCCGATGCACGATGGCCTCGTGTGCGGGTCGGTCCGCGACCGCTGTCGACAGCACGCGGCAGCCCTGCAGGAGCTTTGAGCGAGCGATCCGTTCCAGGTCTTTCCGCGCCACGATCAAGGAGTCCTCGCAGTTCAGCTGCAGGGACATCTGCCGCTTGCCGACGCGCCGCGACTGCGTAACGGGGGTGGTGACCACGTGAAACAGCTCCACCTGAGCCCCCGTCGCACGCGCCAGCATTGCCGCCCGGCGCAGCACACCGCCGTGTGCAAGATGCAGATCCGCGATCGCAACGAGGATTCGACGCAGCTTTTTCATCCGTAAACTCCAATGATCGCAATCCAATGGAGGAAATCCTGCGCTAGGGTGACCCGCCATGACATCCGGGATTACCCCTACGCGCTCGGGCTCAAATTGCGGCAGCGCAGATTGCCAGCGGCACCACCCGGGCGCCGCGCGGCTTGCGCAGGACTTTGTGCCGAAACTCCGGCGGCTTCACCACCAGGATGTCGCATTCAAGCCGGTCAATGAGGGCCTCGGCAGTATTGCCCAGGAAAAACCGGCCTACCCCGGAGCGCGAGATCGAGCCCAGTGCAACGATCTGGCTGCCCGTTTCCTTGGCCACTTCCATGACCGCGTCGGTGGGATGCCTGGCCTCCACATGCAGGCGAGCTCGGGCGACCCCTAGCGGCTGCGCCGCCTTCGACAGCGCCGCCAATGCGTCGTTTTGCGCGGTGTCGAGGATCTTCTTCAGCTCCCGCGGGTTGCTCAAGACCGCCGGTGGCAGATCGGTCGGAACGGCCGCGTAGCCATGTACGGCGTGCACCGTGCCGTGCAATGCGTCAGCCAGGGTGGCACTGAACCGGAGGATCTCACTATCCAGCGTGGCCGGTTTGCCGAACGCGCGCGCGGGATCCAGCGCCGCCAGGATCACTGGGTTGCGATACGGGCGCGGACTCTTGACGAGCAGAACCGGCGCCGGGCTCGCGCGCACCAGCTCCCAATCGGTGTAGCGCAGCAGCCACGGCACTCGATGAACCGTGGCATGGTCGGCGGCCACGATGAGGTTGGCGCCGAAACGTGCGGCGCTGCGAATAATGGCCTCGTGTCGGGGGAAATCCCATTCCACGGCCGTCGTGACCGCAAGACCCTGGCGCCGCAAGGGTGCCGCAATTTCCTCCAGCAGCAGCTGATAGGCATCCCTCTGCCGGCGCTCAACCGGGGGCAGTCGCACTGCGTCTACAACGCCCAGATCCGGATAAATCGGGATGTCGATTGCATGGAAAAGCTGCAGCTTCGCGTCGAGCGCGCTCGCGATCGCCGCGGCCTTGGTGACCGCCGGGTGCGACTTGGCCCGCGGATCCTTGATCGCCACCAAAATATGATGAATCGCGTACATGGGTATTCTCTCCTGGGCGGGATGCCGCTCGATCCCGTAAGGATCATGCCCGCTGCGGCCGAGGAGAGAATCCGTACTGTACGCACCGGCCGGTGGCAACTACGTACGATGGGGCAGACAGCTACTGCTTGGGCGCCGGGGGGTTCAGGTCCAGATACATGCGAACCAGGTGCGCCAATGACCCGGCTTCGGTCTTCTCCATGACCCGTGCCCTGTGGATCTCGACGGTGCGCTGACTCACGCCAAGCTCTGCGGCCATGATTTTGTTGGGCAGCCCGCGCACCATCAACACCAGTACTTCGTGCTCGCGGGGCGTCAGGGTGTCAAACCGCGAGCGAATCTGGTCGCGTTGCTTCAGTTCCGCGCGGTTGTGTGCATCCTTCGCGAGCGCCTTCTGGAGGCGATCGATGAGGTCCTGGTCGCGAAAGGGTTTCTGCAGAAAATCGAATGCGCCGTGCTGCATGGCCTCGACCGCCATGGGGATATCACCGTGACCGGTAATGAAGATCACCGGAATGGTGGCGCCGCGTACATTCAATTGCTGCTGAAGTTCCAGGCCGCTCATGGCCGGCATGCGCACGTCCAGAACCAGGCAGCCCGGCTGGTCGACATCGTAGCTGTCCAGAAACTCGGTGGCCGACCCCAAGGTCTTGGTGGCCAGGCCAACCGACTTGAGCAGGAACCGCAGCGAATCCCGTACGCCCTCATCATCGTCCACCACGAATACGGTCGGGGTAGCCGGACGACGGTCGGAAGCACGCTGGGCATTCATGGCCGTTGTCATTCTAGCGCAACCTCGCCTGTGTTTGGGTTTCAAACAGCTCGGCCAGCGGAATCGTAGGTTCGCAGTGCGGCTGCTGCGGGGCATCCATGGCTATCTCTTCGGTCGGTGCGGCTGCGACCTCCAGGCCCAAGAATAGGGCATGCCGTCACAGTTTCGGATCCGTGGAAGTACGTAGCCGATGGAAGCGGCCGCGCGGCCCTAATGAACCTAGGTATAAGCAACCATCGCCATGGGACCAAGGTTGGCCCTACACTACTCGTCATCCTCTCATGCACTGGAATTCAGATGCAGCACATTGACGAAACGGCTCGCGCTCTGCCGCCCGCCGATCAACAGGCGCGAATGCTGCACGTGTCACGTTTGTCGACCATCGGGGAGATGGCGGCCGGCATTGCCCACGAGCTCAACCAGCCACTCACGGCCATTGCCAACTACGCCCAGGCATGCGAGCGCCTGCTCGCGCGCCCCGCGCCCGATCTGGAGGACTGTAAGCAGGCGCTGCGGGAAATCACCACTCAAGCCGTACGGGCCAGCGAGATCATGCGCCGATTGCAGACCCTGGCACGCAACCAGGGTATGAATCGGACCTCCACGGATCTGGAGTCGCTCATCAGGCCCATCATGGGGCTCGCGCATAGCGACGCCCGAGCCCACGGAGTCTGCTGTTCATTGCAGCTGGCACCGGAATTGCCGACGGTCACCGTCGATACAGTGCAGATACAACAAGTGATTTTGAATCTGGTGCGCAATGGTATCGAGGCCCTCGATTCGACCACAGGTCGCCGCGATGTGGTGATCGGCGCCGCTCGGGCAGGTGCTGGACAGGTTGAGATCTCGGTGAGCGATAACGGACCGGGACTTGATCAGGCAAGCGCAGAGCGCGTGTTCGACCCGTTCTTTTCCACCCGCGAGAACGCCACCGGGCTGGGCCTGCCGATCAGCAATACGATTGCCAAGGCACACGGCGGTTCTTTGGGATACAAACCAAACACTCCCAGTGGCGCCGTTTTCTTCGTTCGCCTGCCGCACGACCCCATTCCAGTCTGATTGAGCTCGCGCCGACCCCGGCGCACCGTCACCTAACTAGGTATAGATGCGGATTTGGATTCCTGTCGCGCAGAGTACCGTAGCGTCAAGGAGATCCCTCACATCGGTGACGGGTCGATGCCTACGACAAGGAGTGCTGATCATGGGTATTGGAGACATTTGCCGCCGCGACGTCGTCACCATTACGGCCGACGCGAGTCTTGGTTATGCGGCACACCTGATGCGCGAAAAGCATGTGGGTATGCTGGTCGTGGTGGGGCCTGCCGCAGACCGTGCGGATCGCTTTGTGGAGGGTGTACTCACCGATCGCGACATCGTGGTTACAGTGGTCGGGCGTGACGGCGAGCCGCAAGACTTCAAGGTCATGGACGTGATGACCCGTAACCCGTTGCTCATTGCAGAAGGTACATCCGTCAGCGGCGCGGTGCGGCTGATGCGGACGGGTGGTGTCCGCCGCGTTCCCGTGGTGGGCTCACGCAACGAACTGGTCGGTGTGCTGTCGCTCGATGATGTACTGGATGTCATGGCGGATGAGCTCACCGCCATTTCCGGGGCCATCCGCGGCGAGCAGGCTCGCGAGCGGGTGATGCGGTCCTAGGTACAGCGGTACGCAATCCGCGTGCTGTGAGAGGTAGGCGGATCTACGTACAGACGGCGCCCGACGCATCGCGCAGGCTGCGCGCTTCCAATGTCAATCAAAGAGATGCGCACCATGAAGACAGATAGTCAGTTACAGAGCGATGTCATTGCCGAGCTTGCTTGGGAGCCCTCGATTCATTCCGAAGAGATCGGCGTCGAAGTTACAGGCGGCGTCGTCACCTTGGCAGGTCATGTCGGCAGTTACTCAGAAAAACTCGCGGCGGAACGGGCCGCCTTGCAGGTGGTGGGTGTGAAAGCGCTCGCCGTTGAAATCGACGTGCGCATCGCAGGTGGCAACGCGCGCACTGACGGAGATATCGCCCGCACCGTCGAAAACGTGCTGCAGTGGACGACGTGTTTGCCCATGAACTCAGTCAAGATCAAGGTCGAAGGCGGTTGGTTGACCCTATCGGGCGAAGTCAACTGGGACTATCAACGCAAGGCCGCTGTTGATGCCGTTCGGTATCTTATGGGGGTCAAGGGAGTGTCTGATCTGATCGCCATCAAGCCGACAGTGTCTGCGCCTTTGGTGAAGGCAGACATTGAAGCGGCGCTGGTGCGCCAGGCACACAAGGATTCGAACCGCATATCGGTCAGCGTCAGTGGCAATGATGTGACTTTGTCGGGTCCTGTCCGCAATTGGTCTGAGCGAGACCTTGCTACCCAGACCGCATGGGGAACACCGGGCGTCCGCAACGTGACGAATAATACGACGATTACCTTCTGACCTTAGCAGCGGCCCGATCGATTCGGGCCGCTGTATTTTGGGTCAAACGCAGCCACTCCTCAGACGAAGCTGCGGCTGATGAACCAAAACATGCCGAGCCCGACGAGTCCCGCGGAAAGCGTGTCCACGACAATAGGTCGCGGCAGCGACAAGCGCGCCTTCATCAGTACCTTCACGATCGCGAGAGCGACGAACACCAGCGTCAGCTGACCAACCTCGACACCGAAATTGAAGCCCAGCAGCAGTTCGGCCAGCCGCTGCGCGGGCAAGCGCATTTCGAGCAGATCCGATGCGAAACCGAAACCGTGGATGAGACCGAACATCAAGGTCACGACCAGCCGCAGACGTCCCGAGTCCCGCAGCTGTCCGGAGATCAGCAGATAGCAGCAGCAGAACAGCGCGGCACCGAACAGCAGCGACGAGGGCAGCAATCCGACGCCGCCCATGCGCACCAATGCCATGGACAGCAGCAGGCTCCCCAGCCCCAGGGCGACGACGCCGGGCCGGTGGGTCGCTACCGCAATGTTTTCTGCGCCGATGACGGCGATAGTCAAGGCGACCAGGGCGTCGATGAACTCGGCATGGGGACGGATGATGCCGGTGACCGCGAGCGCCAGGGTTGCGCTGTGCCCCAGCGTGAAGCCCGTGATCACAAAGGCCAGGTCGCGTACCCGGCGTGAAATCAGCACCAACCCCAGCAGGAACGAGATGTGATCCACACCCGTGAAGATGTGCATGATGCCCAGCTGCACATACTTGAAGAAGCTGGCGCTGGCGAGCTCGCCACCGGCGGTGGCCGAGGCCGCCACTTGCTGCTGGTCACGGGTGAACAGCTGTTCGACGAACTCGCCCTTGTCGGTTTCGATCTGGGCAAACGTCACATGCGAGGGCACCAGTTCGAAAAATGCCGAGGAGTGCAGCTGCAAACCATCCGCCGTCGGGCATTGGAAGGACATCTCAAAGCGGCGGAATTGTTCGGTCGCTGCGACGGCGCGCGCGGGCCCCGTTGCGGGGCAGCTGCCGCCCTGCGCGGTGACCGCCAGATGCGCAGTCAGATACGCGGTAATACGACTGTTGGGCGGCGGCAGCACGCCGTTCTGTGCGAGTCGGTTGGCTTCGACTATGGGCATCGTGAAGGTCAGATGCACGGTCTTGCCGACGATCTGCCACACGGTGTGGGTTTCACTCTTGGTGTGGGCGAGCGCCGGGCTGGCGCCGAGTGCGCACAGTAGCGCCGCCACCGTGCCGATCAGTCGCGCCAACAGGGGCTGGCTCACGGCACGGCGACCTGGATGTCGGCCTTGCTGCGCAGGTATTTGAGATTGTTTTCACGAACCCGGCGCTTGGCATCCTCGGTGACATCCCGCCAGACTTCGTTGCTGGTCTCGCCGAAGCTGCGCTGTGCGGGAGGAACGCGCTTCACCATCAGCACGATGTGTACGCCATCGGCGGCGCCTACCGGATCACTGACCTGCCCGGTCGTCAGTGCGCGCGCGGCGGCGAACACGGCCGGATCCAGGCGCGCCCGCGCCGCGAAATCGAACACGTCACCGGTGTCCACGTGCCCCGAGTCCAGCAGTCGCCGTGAGTCGGCGAGATTGAACTGCGCCAGGACCTGGTCGAGCAGCGCGCCCTGACGCAACATGACGCTGGCCGCGGCCGCATCGCGCCGGGCGGCGTCCGGCGGACGCTGAGGAGTCACGGCGGCCACCAGATCGCGCAGCCGCATTTCACCATCGCGGATGTATTTGTCGCGATGCGCGTCGTAATAGCTGCGCAGTTCCGCATCACTGGGCTTTTGCGCCAGCACGTCGGCGAACAGCTGCAGTTCGACACCGGCGACGAGGGCTGTGCGCACATCCGGATCGAAGCTGGGCAGGTCCACTTCGAGGCCCCGCTGCATTGTCATTTCCTCATCGATCATGTCATCGAGCACTTTGCGGCGCTCGGCGGCCGTGGTCTGCGCGTAAGGCACCGAGTACTGGGTCTGTACCTGGGTGACGAAATCGCTGCGCAGAATCGGGCGCTGATTGACCAGCGCGATGGCTTCGGGCGGCACGCCGTGGACCCGGGTGCCCTTGGCGGTGAACAGTCCGTAGCCTGCTATCGCGATGCCGGTGATCGCCCCGATGGCCAGCAGCACCAGCGAGCGGCGGGGGTTGACCCGCGTGAAATCCATGGCCGAGCCCGCAACTCTAGGTTCGAGGGACAGAACGGTCATCAGGTGGCTCCGGCGGCCCCGGTCGGGGAATGCGGCGCACGACGCGCCGTGGTGTACAAAAAGATGGCCAGTTCGCGGATCTGCGCGGCACTGAGTTTGGTGATCCAGGCCGGACACAGCCCGTGGCGACCGTCGTTGACCGACTGGAAAAGCGTGCGGCGGTCCCCGCCATACAGCCAGCCCGAGCGTCCGGTCAGATCCGGCGCACCGTAGTCGACATTGCCCGTGCCATCCTGACCATGGCAGTCGTAGCAGCTCCCCTTGTCCATGAACAAGGGTCGTCCACGGCGTACGGCATCGGGATTGGCATCGGCATGGCTGAAGGCGTACACATATTCCACAACATCGCGGAGCTCGGCGGCCGATAGCTGCCCGATGCGCCCCAACGCGGGCATGTCGGTAATGTTGTGGGACTTGGGATGGCCGGAGCGCACGCCATAATCGAGGGTGTTCTCGATGTCCGGCAGATCCCCCAGGCCAAACAGCCAGACGCTGTCGGACAAGTCTGGAGTGCCGCGGGGCCGGCTGCCGTGCATGTCGCGGCCATGGCAACCGGCGCAGTGCCTGCTGTACAAGGCCGGCGCGCGGTCCATGGCGAAGTTCAACAGGCCCGCTTCGGACACGGCCCGGTCCGGGTCAGCGCGCACCAGGACATCTTCGAGATGACGCACGCGCAGATGCCAGCCCAGCACGACCAGCATGCCCAGGACAATGGCCAGGACCGCGATGTGCGTGCGGGTTCGTGCCAGCGGCGAGAGCGTCATGTCGCGATGATTCCGGAATGCAATGTGGAAGTCTCGCCGGTTACGGTTGACCCAGGGATTCGTTAACGTTAACGATGCTGCGGATACACCGCTCCCGAAGCAGAAGTAGTCGCTGCAGGGTAGGCAGGCGTCGGGGGCCGGTCTGTCCGGATTAGTACGTAGGGCGGGCGCCGCGAGCGCCGTTGCCGAAATCGGACCCTACGGCCGTAATTGCAGTACTGAGACCGACTTGGCGGGCAACTCCAGCAAAACTGCGCCGGCAGCTGCTACGCCTTCGATGG
>DATHOA010000363.1:0-6446 GCA_035485475.1 Steroidobacteraceae bacterium
CTGGGCGCCGGTCATCTGCTGACCGGCCAGGGGGTGCCCGGCAGGCCGGGCCATGATGACGGTATCGTTCATAGCGGGTCTTAAAGAGTAGCAGTTTGGTGCGCGGAGCGGCTACAGTTACCGTTTAAGCCCCATTTTTGGGCTGATTCGGATAATTCGCCCGGCAAATTCCATGCGTCACATCATCGCTATTCTTCTCCAGAACGAGGCCGGCGCGCTGTCACGCGTCGCGGGCCTGTTTTCCACCCGCGGCTACAACATCGAATCGCTTTCGGTCGCCCCGACCGATGACGCGACCGTGTCGCGCATCACCATGGTGACCACCGGCTCCGATGCGATCATCCAGCAGATC
This sequence comes from Steroidobacteraceae bacterium, assembly GCA_035485475.1. GTDB lineage: Bacteria > Pseudomonadota > Gammaproteobacteria > Steroidobacterales > Steroidobacteraceae > DAIDKA01. Next base: position 353 of record DATHOA010000363.1, read on the forward strand.
GTCAATCAGCTGCTCAAGCTCATCGATGTGGTGCGGGTCGAGGACATGACGACCGGCGAACATCTGGAGCGCGAACTGGTGCTGCTGAAACTGAAGGTACGGGCGGAGAATGCCGACGGCCTGCGCGGCTATGTGCTGCGTACCGGCGGTCGGGTGCTCGATCCCGCGCTGGATGGCTTCATCGTCGAACTGACGGCGAGCGAGGCGGAGATCAACACGTTCATCCGCGATCTGACCGCGCGTGCGGAGCTGCTGGAAGTCGCCCGCAGCGGCGCGCTGGGCATGGGCCGCACCGCGCGTCCCCTGCAGCTGGTGAAATCCGGCGCCTGATCACCCCGGGAGCGGTGCGCTCTGGAACGCCAGTTCCTGCACCGGGCGGCCGCCCAGCAGGTGTTCCTGGATGATCCGCTCCAGGTTCTTCGGCGAGCAGTCGCGGTACCAGGTGCCTTCCGGGTACACGACCGCGATGGGGCCGGCCACGCAGATGCGCAGACAATCGGCCTTGGTGCGCAGGACACCCTCTTCGGCATCCGCCAGACCCAGTTCGCGCAACCGGTGTTTCAGATAATCCCAGGATTCCTCCTGGTCCTTTTCCTTGGCGCACTTGCCGCCCATGCACAGGAAAATATGCCGCCGGTTCTCGCCGAGGTGAAGCTTTTTGGCGGCCTGCCGCATTGCATCAGCATCGTTCATGCACGGCAGTGTACCGCGTAAGACCCTGCAGACACTCAACGGGGCCGCAAATGCGGCCCCGCATGATGTCGGACGCGGGTTGCGGAATGTTACAGCGCGGTGTCGTCAGTCTCGCCGGTACGAATGCGGATGACGCGCTGGATGTCGGTGATGAAAATCTTGCCATCGCCGACCTTGCCGGTCTTGGCAGACTTGAGGATCGCTTCGACGACCTGATCGGCCAGGTCGCTGCGCACCGCCACCTCGATACGGGTCTTGGGCACGAAATCCACCACATATTCAGCGCCGCGGTACAGCTCGGTGTGGCCGCGTTGACGGCCAAATCCTTTTACTTCCGTGACAGTCATTCCCGAAACGCCGATGTCAGACAGCGCGGCGCGTACGTCGTCGAGCTTGAACGGCTTGATGATCGCGGTGACCAGTTTCATTTTGTTAATTCCCGTCCAGGTACTTATGGGCCATGTTACGCAGGCCAGAGCATTTTTGCAGTTTTCATGCCATCTGCAACACAGAGGGAAAATCACGGCTTTTCAGGCCCCGCCGTGATTTGCGGCGGCCGGCCGCGCACCGTTGCGGAGCGCCCCGTCGGAAGCGCCGCCCCGAATTGGTGCGTTGACGGCACCGCCTACCGTTGCCCCACTCGCCGCCAGCTCACTCCCTTTTATGCCGCAACGCAATCCCGCGCCTTATGCGGCAACGCAATCGAGCGCGTTTATTCCGCAACGCAATGTCGCGCGCCGCGTGTCCGGGTTCGCGCACTGCATCATCGCGCGTGACATGTGCGGTGCGATGTGCGAGTGCGATGCGAGGAATTCATCTCACCCGAATGACGATTTGATAGTATCGCTCTGCCGTATGGTGAATTTGCCGCAGCTACACGTGTGGTGAATTCAGCATTCGGCGGGGGGAGCGCCAAATATAATTTGCCCACATCGGGACAGAAAACCGAAAGTGAGGACAACCATGGTTCGCAACAGCTTGCGGCATGAGCGGCTCATGAGTGCTTCGCACTCTCATGTCGCCGCCACGGCGCGCGATGACAAGAATGCACAGAGCATCGTCGCGTTGCGCCTGATGCAGCATCCCGGCACCTACACCGAGTGGGAAGCCGGGCACTCACGACTCATGCGCCAGGTGTGTCAGCCGGCACGGCTGCGGGCGCAGGTCGTGCGGATGCGGGCGACGACCCTGCGGCTCATCCACCGGCGCGCGGTGTTTGAGTACCTGCGCGATCGGCGCATCACCGGTGCGCAGCGGCATCGCTATATTGAGTTTTTCTACGGCCCGCGCGACTACGCCAGTTCGCTCATCGTCGAGCACGGGCACTATGTGCGCAGCTCCGTGAGCGCCTCGTGCTCGCGGTTCATCGGCATGGCCGTGCTGCGCGACCCGGCGTTTGAAGCGCCGCTGGTGGAGTATGAACTCTTCTATGCCGAGTACTTCCAGCTGTTCTGCGACCTGCAGCTGGCCAGCGTGGACCATGTCGATTTCAGCTGCAAGAAGGCCCTGCTGCCGCTGTTGAAGGAGCGCTGCGAGCAGGCGCGCGAGCAGCTGATTCGTCTGAGCTAGCTCGGCAGGTTACGAAAAATAGTTCGCCAGGTACGCCTCGAACGATATGTGGTCCTTTGCCTCGATTTCGCGCTGCTTGCGCAGCGACTCTTCGGCTTCGGCCGACAGTTCGGTCAGTCGCTGCGGATTCGGGGTGTGCAGGTCGCGGAAATAGGCCTTGTGCATGGTCGACATGCGCAGCGCCAGCTCGACAAAGGACTCCCCCGTTGAGCGCAGTTCGGCGAGCAGCCGCGCCGAGGGGGTCAGCTGCACCTCGGCAAGCTTGGCACTCTGTGCCGCCAGCGCGGTGGCATACGGCTTTGCCGGATCACCGCGATCGAGCACTTCACAGATCCCGGTCATCGAATCGAGCAGCTCGCCGGCCCACACCTCCATGGGCACACTGCGCCCCTCCCGCCACAGCGTGAGCCCCGGCTCCCGACCGCGTCGGGCCACGGTCACATGGTTCTCATCCAGCAGCGCCTGCTCACTCTCGCTGATGGGCGGGCTGTCCTTGAGCACACACAGGGCCAGAAAAGCTTCGAGGAAGCGCATCTTGCTCTGGTTCACGCCCACCGGATCAAAGGCGCTCACATCCAGCGCGCGCACTTCCACGTATTCGACCCCCGCGCGCAGCAGGGCACGGGTTGGCCGTTCGCCGGAGGATGCCACCCGCTTGGGACGGATGAAGCTGTAGTACTCGTTTTCGATCTGCAGGATATTGGCATTGAGCTGGCGATACTCGCCGTTCACCTTCACGCCGAGGGCCTCGTACGCCGGACTTGGCGTGCTGATCGCGCGGCTCAGATCGGCCACGTACTCCTCGAGACTGTTGACCGACACTGCCAGGCCGGCCTGGTTGCGGTTGCGATAACCGATATCGCTCATGCGCAGCGATGTGGCATACGGCTCGTACAAGGTGTCGCGGGTGAGTTCCGGCAGAGTGATGTCGCGACCGGCGACAAAGGAGCGGCTCAGCACCGGTGAGACCCCGAACAGGTACAGCACGATCCAGCCGAAGCGCCGGTAGTTGCGCAGCAGCTCGAAGTAGCTGGCGGAAATGAATGGCTGGCCGCGCCCGCGTGCGCCGCGCAGCACCTGGTAGGCCTCCCAGAACTTCGTCGGGAACGAGTAATTGAAGTGCACGCCGGAGATCGCCTGCATCATCCGCCCGTAGCGCAGTCCCAGACCGCGGCGATAGATGCTCTTCATCTGCGCCACGTTCGACTTGCCATAGTCGGCAATCGGGATGCTGGCGTCGGACTCGATGATCCCGGGCATGCTGGTCGCCCACAGCAGCTCATCGCCCATGTGGCTGAAGATGAACTGATGCAGATCGAGCAGGTACTGCAGCAACTCCCAGGTGTGCACGAAGGGCGGGGTGACCAGCTCGATCAGGGACTCGGAGAAGTCGGTGGTCAGGTGTTCGTTGGTCAGCGCCGACCCCAGCGCCCGCGGGTGGGGGGTGCGCGCCAGCTGGCCGTCCGGCTGCACCCGCAGGGACTCCTTCTCCACCCCCTTGCGGCCGCCTTGCAATACCTGCGGCTCCCCACAATTAATAAGGGCGGACAGGCGGCGCTCGAAGACTCGATCAATGCGGGTTCGGGTCACTATGACTGCCGGGTTGGGCGGTGGAGCGCGGCATCTTGCCCCGGTTTAGTGCCAATCTCAAACCCGACGTGGCATTCTTGCGCCACAAAGGAGGCCATATGCTCGTAGGCTCGCAGGTCCGACGCGTCGCGATCATCGGTGGGGTGCGCATCCCCTTTGCCCGCGCCTATGGCGCTTACGCCGCGGCCGGTAACCAGGACATGCTCACGCAGACCCTGCGGGCGGTCGTCGACCGTTACAAGCTCGCCGGCCAGCACCTCGGCGATGTCATCGCCGGCGCGGTCATCAAGCACTCCCGGGACTACAACCTGGTGCGCGAAAGCGTGCTGTCCTCAGGGCTGGCGCCCTCCACCCCGGGCCTCGACATCCAGCGCGCCTGCGGCACCAGCCTGGAGGCGGCGATCCTCGTCGGCAACAAGATCGCCCTGGGGCAGATGGATGCCGGCATTGCCGGCGGCGTGGATTCGATCAGCGATCCGCCCATCGTCTATCCGCGCTCCTATCAGCAGCTGTTGTTGCACAGCTACATGGGTCGCTCCGCCTGGGCCCGGATCAAACCATTCTTCGGCCTGCGCCCACGCCACTTCAAACCCGTGATGCTGGGGGTGGTGGAACCGCGCACCGGCCTGAGCATGGGTCAGAGCATGGAACTGACCGCCCAGAAATGGCATATCACCCGTGCCGCGCAGGATGAGCTGGCCTATGAAAGCCATCGCAAGGCAGCGGCGGCCTGGAAGGAAGGCTTCTACGAGGACCTGGTGGTGCCGTTCCGGGGGCTCGCGGCCGACAACAACGTGCGCGCGGATAGCAGTCCGGAAAAGTTGGCGAAGTTGCGGCCGGTTTTTGATCTGACCGCGGCGGGCACGCTGACCGCGGGCAACAGCACCCCATTGACCGACGGCGCCAGCGCCGTACTGCTGGCCTCCGAAGAGTGGGCGCGTCAGCACGGGCTGCCGGTGCTCGCGTACCTGTCGTATGGCAAGGTGTGGGCGGTTGATTTTGCCTCCGGCGCGGAGGGTCTGCTGATGGCGCCCGCCTACGCCGTCGCGGCCATGTTGAAAGATGCCGGCCTGGGGCTGGCGGACTTCGACTACTACGAACTGCACGAGGCCTTCGCCGCGCAGGTGCTGGCAACCATGGCCGCATGGGAATCCGCGCAGTATTGCCGCGATGCACTCAATCTTCCGCAGGCCCTGGGCAGCATCAACCGGGCCCGGCTGAACGTGAAGGGCGGCAGCGTCGCGCTGGGACATCCGTTTGCGGCAACCGGTACCCGCATTGTCGCGAGCCTCGCCAAAATATTGGCGGCCGATCACAGCGCCAAGCGCGGCCTGGTATCGGTGTGTACGGCAGGTGGTATGGGAGTCACCGCAATTCTCGAGCGCGCGTAATATATGATGCGTACCTGCTCCTGAGCCGGACGCATGATCCACCGATGGCATCCGAACAAGAACTGCGTCAAAAATATCGCGAGGCGCTGGCGCAGCTGGAGGCGCAGGAAGCGCAATCCGGCCAGCTCGAAGGGGTGCTCAGACTTCTGATCGGCCGACTGTGCCTGGCCGGCCGCGGTCGGGACGCGCGGCTCGATGAGGAGCTGCGCAAGATCGGGACCTTGACGCGCAATCGCCTCGAGATCCCCCAGATCAATGCGGCCCTGGAGCCGCTGACCCGGGCCGTCGCGGCGCTGGATCAGATCAGTTCCGAGACCGTCAACATGCTGCGCGGGTCGGACTCCCCGCCGGGCGATGCCACCGGCAACCGCCCCGGGCCGACCACGACGGCCCCGGCAGCGGTGCCGAAGGGTGCCCTGCCGCTGTCGACGACCCAGACCCAGCGGGCGCTGCACTCGACCACGCAAACCCACAAGATCCCCCCCGCGCCGCCGGCCGCCGGCCGGCCGGTCGCGGCGACGGCGGGCCCGCGCATCCACACGGCGCTTGCCCAGATGCTCGACCGGCTGTCGGCGCTGCCGGAACTGCGCCCGGCGATCAGCGCCCTGCATGACCGCACTTTCGATGATCTGACGGCGGACGAACTGGCCGAACGGCTGGAACGCGTCACCAATCTGATCGGCGAGCAGCGCACCTCGCTGTTGCGCGAGAAGCGCGAGATCGAGGACATGCTGGTACAGATTGATTCGCGCCTCGAGGCGATCTCGGCATTTTTCGCCTTCGAGGAGCAGGATCGCACCGACACCCGCGACAGCAGCAACAAGCTGAACATGCTGGTCATGGGCGAGGTC
>DATHOA010000364.1:0-10821 GCA_035485475.1 Steroidobacteraceae bacterium
GCGACCAGTGCTCCGCCCGGCTCCGACGGTTGACAGGCTCGGGCTGCTCCTGGGTGTCGGTCACCTGGCCTGCGCACCAAAGATTATTGTGAAATCAATATAGTAGAGGATTTTCCTCATCTTTATTGCCAACCGCGTAAACGGGAACGCTGCTGGCAAATGTTACGCCGCGAGGTACTAACATTAGTGATAATCACACTTGTTAGTATATGCTCGAGCCATGACTCGGCTTTACCTGTGAGCGAATGAATGAACCCGTTGCGTAGCTTTGGTTTTCTTCTGCGAGATGTGAGTCGTCTGTACGTGCGCCGCTTCGAGCAGCGCGCGGCCGCTCTCGGACTGACGCTCCCGCAATGCCGGGCATTGGTCTATTTGGCTTTGAATGAAGGCATCAGTCAGGCGCGGCTGGCGGAGCTGACCGATGTCGAGCCCATGACGCTGGTACGAATCCTGGATCGCATGGCATCTGACGGCTGGCTGGAACGCCGTGTTGATAGCGTCGACCGCCGCGCGCGGTGCATTTACCTCAAACCCAAAGCCAAACCGCTCGTGGATGACATCTGGGAGCTCGCTGAGCTTACGCGCCAGGAGGCATTCCTCGGCATTCCCAAGAAGCAGGTCGGCGTCCTGATCACCATGCTCGATCAGGTCCGCAATAATCTGGCAACGCTGGAGCCGCTGTCTACTGCGCCCACGACACGACCGCGGCGCGAGCGATCCAGCGCGCAGCCATGAACACTGAAAATCCGGTGGCGAAGACCCGTTTGCAGCGCTTACGACGGCCCCTGATGTGGCTCGGTGCCGTGGTCGTGGTGGGCGGTGCCTTGTATTTCTATCTCAGCAGCGGGCGCTATGAAAGCACGGACGATGCCTATACCCAGGCGGCGACGGTGTCGATCAGCGCCAATGTGGCGGGCCGTGTCAGTGCGGTCAACGTCCATGACAACGAGGTCGTGCAGCGCGGTGCGATTCTGTTTCGGCTGGACGATGCGCCGTTTCGCATCGCGGTCGAGGACGCCGCGGCCCACCTGGCGGCGACGCGGTTGGATATTGCCTCACTGAAGTCGGCCTATCGGCAACGGCAGGTGGAACTGCACACCGCGCGCGATACCCAAACCTACGCGCAGCAGCAATATGATCGCCAGGCGCGCCTGTTGACGTCCGGTATTGCTTCACGCGTGCAGTACGATCAGGCCGCCCACGCCCTCGATGACGCGCGGCAGCAGGTGGCCAATGTCCAGCAGCAAATCGGTGTTGCGCTCGCGAACCTGGACGGCGATCCGGAGATTGCACCGGAGCGACATCCGCTGGTCGCACAGGCGCAGGCCGCACTCGACCGCGCGCGGTTATACCTGTCCTACACAGTAGTTGCGGCCCCGATCGGCGGCGTCGTCACCAAGGTAGAGCAGCTGCAGGTTGGGGACTACATCGCGGCGTCGGCGCCGGTGTTTGCGCTGGTGTCCACCCAGGATGTCTGGATTGAAGCGAACTTCAAGGAGGTTCAGCTCGCCCGCATGCATGCCGGGCAGCGCGCCACCATCGTGATCGATCGTTATCCCGGCCGGAAGTTTGCCGCCGTGGTGACGAGCATGAGCCCCGGCACGGGTTCCCAGTTCTCGTTGCTGCCCCCGGAAAACGCGACCGGCAATTGGGTCAAGGTCGTGCAGCGCGTCCCGGTGCGTCTGCAACTGATGGATCTTGGAGGCGCATTTCGGTTGCAGGCGGGCTTGAGTGCGGACGTCACCGTCGACACCCGCGCCCACGATGGGGAGTCGTCCGCGGCAACGCAAACTGGCGAGGTCACGAGCCGGTGAGTGACGCTGCTGCATTCGCGGCGGGAATCGATCCGCGGCGACGTCTGATCATTACAGCCTCGATCATGCTGGCGTCGATCATGCAATCGATTGACAACACGATTGCGAATGTGGCGCTGCCGCGCATTCAAGGTTCACTCTCCGCCACCCAGGATCAGATGGCTTGGGTGCTGACTTCGTACATCATTGCCGCGGCAATCATGACACCGTTGAGCGGCTGGCTCGCCGGTCAAATCGGCCGCAAGCGTATCCTTCTCTATTCCGTCGTGGGCTTCACCATCGCCTCCATGCTCTGCGGGCTGGCGCAGTCCTTGCCACAGATCGTGGCCGCGCGGCTGCTGCAGGGACTGTGCGGAGCGGCATTGGTGCCCATGTCGCAGGCCGTGCTGCTGGACATCAACCCGCCCGCGCACCATGGCCGGGCCATGGCCATCTGGGTGATGGCCGTCACGATCGGCCCCATCGTAGGCCCGGCGTTGGGCGGCTGGCTGACGGAGAACTACAACTGGCGTTGGGTATTTTATATCAACGTACCCTTTGGGATCCTCGCGTTCCTCGGTATTGCCGGTGCCATGGCCGAGACCGCGATTCGTCGCTCGCGCTTTGATTTCTTCGGTTTCACGGCCTTGAGCATTGGCATCGGCGCCTTGCAGCTCATGCTCGATCGTGGGCAATTGCGGGACTGGTTCAGCTCAACGGAAATCTGGATCGAAGCCACTGTTGCCGGCATCGCCTTGTATCTGTTTGTGGTGCATATGCTGACCACGGTGAAACCGCCGTTCGTGAGTACATCCCTCTTCAAAGACAGAAATTTCCTGACCGGTAATGTGTTCATCTTCATCGTCGGCGCCGTGTTGTTTGCGACACTCGCGCTGCTCCCCCCGTTGCTGCAGGATCTGCTCAACTATCCGGTACTGACCACCGGGCTGGTTACAGCCCCGCGGGGGCTCGGGACGTTTTGCGCCATGTTCGTCGTCGGACGGATCATGGGCAGGATTGATACCCGTCTGATCATCGCGATCGGCTTTGCACTGACCGCATTCTCATCCTGGCAGATGGCGGGCTTCGATTTGCAGATGGATTCCCGGATCGTCATCTGGTCCGGTCTCGCCCAGGGTCTGGGCACAGGTTTTGTCTACGTGCCGCTCGCCGCCGTAACGTTCGCGACGCTGTCACCGGCACTGCGCAATGAGGGCACGGCCATCTTCAGCCTCACCCGAAACCTGGGCAGCAGTATCGGCATTTCCATCGTTGAGACGCTTTTGACGCGCAACACCCAGATCGTGCATTCAACGCTGGCGGAGCATGTCACGCGCTTCAGCCCGGTGTTGCGGGCCCAAGTGCCCAATGGGGTGCCGACCATGCAAACCCTGGCCGCACTCAACGCTTCCGTGACCCAGCAGGCTTCGATGATCGCCTACAACAATGATTTCAAATTGATGATGGTGTTGAGTCTGGCGTCGATTCCTCTGGTGCTGCTGCTGCGCAAGGGCAGGCCGGTCAAGGCAGAACCGATGGCCATCGATTAGTCATGGACAGCCAGATCCGCCTCCTCACATTGGTCTGCGCGGGCATGGTCTGCGGCTGCACTGTGGGTCCAGACTTCACGCGGCCCGTGCCGCCGGCCGCAACGCGTTACATCGCGGACACCTCGCACAGCGACCGGCCGCAATCGGATAACGCGGTGCAGCATGTCGCGCTGGGCCAGGAAATTGAAGGCGATTGGTGGACTCTTTTCCGCTCTGACCCCATCACCGGCATTGTCCGGCAGGCGGTCGCGAACAATAGAACGCTTGCCGCGTCCGCTGCGACGCTTGCCCAGGCTCAGGAACTGGCATTGGCACAGTCGGGGACGCGTTATCCCCAGGTCGGCCTGACGGCGGGCTTTGGGCGCCAGAAATATGGTGATGAATTCCTGGGCGGCTTTTTTAACCTGCCGCCGTTTACCTACTATGCCGTCGGCCCAACTGTCAGCTACACGCTGGACTATACCGGGGGTGTCGCGCGCAGCGTGGAGCAGCAGTACGCGCTGGCGGAAGTGAGAAAGCACCAGCTGGAGGCGGCGTATCTCACCGTTACCGGCCAAGCCGTGATGCAGACGCTCGCCGTCGCTTCAGCGCGGGCGCAGATCACGACCCTTGAGACCATCCTGGGCCAGGACCGGGATAATCTGAAGTTGGTGCAGACAGCCTTCAATGACGGGTCGGTGGCGCGCATCGATGTCGTGAGCGCTCAAAGTCAAATCGCCAACGATATGGCCCTGCTTCCGCCCTTGCGCCAGGAGCTGACGAAGGCCCATCACGCCCTGTCGGTGGTACTCGGTCAGCCTCCCGCGAATGAGTTGCCTGCCGACATCGAGCTTGGCCAGATCACATTGCCCCTCGAACTGCCGGTGAGCCTGCCGTCCGAGCTGGCCCATCGCCGACCGGACATTCTCGCCGCCGAGGCGCAATTGCACGTGGCCACCAGCGCGGTCGGTGTCGCCGACTCGAATCTGTATCCGAAGATCCAGCTGACTGGCACGCTCGGGCAACAAGCGGTCAAGGCGGGACAGCTGTTTGATTCCGCCGGTACTGCGTGGAGCCTGCTGTCGGGATTGACGGTTCCGCTCTTCGATGGCGGCACACTGCGTGCGCAGAAGCGGGCGGCGGTAGATGCCATGCATGCAGCTGCGGCCACTTACCAACAAACCGTACTTGAGGCGTTCGGGCAGGTTGCCGACATGCTGGAGGCGTTGGATCACGACGCCGAGCAGCTCGATGCGCAGGTCCAGGCGCAACAGGCTGCGCAGAGTACCCTCGAGCTCGCACGGGCGAGTTACGCGGAAGGGAACACGGGGGTGCTCCAAGTGCTCGATGCCGAGCGTTCATACCAGCAGGCACGCCTCGGCTATGTCCGGGCGGTCGCGCAGCGCTATCTTGATACCGTGCAACTCTTTCTGGCCCTCGGCGGTACAATTCCGCAAGCCAACGGAAACGCACGGCCATGAATAGGTATTCCATTCTCAAGAGGACACTCGCGGTCTGTGCGCCGTGGCTGGCGCTGTGCGCTGCGGCCCTGTGCCAGGCGGCCAGCAGCGAGCCGCAAGGCAAGGTGGTGGGTCTCGCCTTTGTCGGACGCATGGTCGCCGACCTCGACCAATCCGTGGCGTTCTACAAGGCCATTGGGTTCAGCCAGGACCCCGCGGCCGATACGGTCTGGCGCAAGGACGAAGGTCTTCAGCATCTTTACGGCGTCGACGGCATCGAGGCGCGCATGGCCAGGATGTCCATCATCAACGATGCGTCAGGCCAGCCATTCGTACTGTACCTGCACGAACTGAAGGGGATCAAGCGCCGCAATCTGGCCGGCCACCCGGCCTGGGAGCCGGGCGCGACTCACTTCAGCCTGGTAGTTCCCGATGCGCAATTGCTGTGGTCGCGGTTGCAGGTCAACGGCATGCTGCGGGCACGAACCTGGGGAGCTCGACTGATTGCTCCTCCGGGGCAGACCCAGGGGACTATCGCGTATCTCACAGATCCGAACGGCCTCGACATCGAGCTGCTGAATCAGCGCGCCGCGGCGCCGCCGGAGGCTGGCCGTACGCCGAATCCCGACTCGCGACCCGGTGTCGGTCACGCCGGTATCGTCATGCTGGATTCGACCAAGGCGCGAGCCTTTTATGGGGAACTGCTGGGCGGACAGCCTCAAACTGCGGACGCACCGTGGCTGAAGGGAGATTTCTACGACTCCGTCGTGGGCGGCCACGGCAATGTGATGCGAGTCTACGACGAATCTTTTCCGGAAGCGTCGGCCCCCACATTTCGCCTGAACTTCGCCTTGATCGAGTTCCAGAATCGCAAGACGCCCGTCAAACCCTACAACATTACCGACATCGGCGTCGGCTACGTGGGGTTCGAGGTGAAGGGACTGGCTGCGCTCTTGAAGCGCGCCCGGGCGGCCGGCGCCAAGGTGGTGTCGAACCCGGGCATCGTGACCCTGGGCAACGGCACGCGAGAAGTCATGGTTCGTGATCCGGACGTCGGTGGGTTCGTGGAACTGTTCGAGCAGCCAAAGAAATAAGCACCCGGTGCGCGCTTCCCAACAGGGACTGCCGGCTGCCCACGGGCACGTCCTCACCGATCTCCCACATCATCAGGCCAGCCAGATGCCGGGCGATGACGTACTCAGACTTGGCGGCGACCGAATCCGAGTCGTCGTAGCTGATCCACTGCTTGAGCGATGTGCTGTAGGCATAGACGGCGCTGAGCTTGCCGCCAATTCGCAGTCGATGCGGCGCGAACCCCGACTTCAGCAGCCGCTGCGCCACCCGATAGGAACCGACACCTTTGGCGCCCACATCGTAGACCGGCGTATGGGAGCGATCGAATCCTTGATAGAGCCCGTTGCTGCCCGGCAGCGCAGCGACTGCCCCGTAGGACACAAAGTAGGCCGGAAAGCCCAGCAGAATCTTGCCGGCTGGCACGCTCCTGAAGGTCAAATACCCGACCGCCTGGTTGTCGCTGCCGTGATAGAACCTGGGCAGCAGGGGCTCATCCGGATCGCTGTACAGATTGGAGTCGTTCCCGGTGATGGTCCCGGGGTAATAAGGGCCGTGATACTCGTAGCCCATGAGCGAGACATAGGCGCTGGTCGCAATGAGCGCGAGGTTGTCGCGGCAGCGCATATCGGCGGGGCAGTCGAGGCTGCGCAGTGTCTCCCAATCCCCGGGGACCTCGACGCTGATGAAGGCCCGCTCGCCCAGCGCCTGCCGCAGAGCAGTCACGAGTTGCGCGTAACGCTCACCCTGCCCGGGACCGAATAAGGCCTCCGGCTCGAAGTCAAGATCGATGCCGTCGAGATGGTATGCCTGAATGAGCGAAACGGCGGATCGGACGAAGGCCTGGGGCTGATTGAGAGCATTGTGCATGGAGGACTGTCCGTCTCCGCCGCTGATGGAAGCGATCTTTTGCAGCGTGTGAGACCGATTGTCCAGGCGCGCAAAGGCGGAAAAGCTGCCGGCCGAGGCGGAGTCGGCATGTGGGCAAGCGGTCGGATGTGCAATGCAGAACTGGCGTACGTCGCTCGCGGACAGGTCGACGGCCGGATGGTCAAAGTACACATTGCCGGCGGCATCGACCTGCAAGAAGGCATAGGCCAGCACATTGATGGCGTCCAGCTTGTGCCGCATTTCCGGGTTCGTTTGGGTGACCCCCGATGGCGTCACGCTACCGGGCATGGGATTACCCGCGTGTCTGGCGGTATCGTTCGACCAAAACGTCATGAGTATGGCAGACGGTGAAGGTCCGGACGCCTGCGCGCCGCACACCAGGGCGACCCACACGAGCAGCGCACCAATACATGATCTTCCCGCGAACCGAGTCACGTGGAGGCTCAAGATATTCTCAGTCGAGTAACCGAGGGTTGGCGAGGATGAGGATCACGGCCATGGTCCGTGCCAGATAGTCCGGGTCGTTGCCATAGCCTGCACGATAGAGCGCCCACGCATCATGGGAGCGCGTTGCGCCAATGGCGGCTTCGACTCGCGCGCTGCCTGAGTTGTAGGCCATCAATGCGAGCGGCCAAGCCCGGAAGCGGCGCTGCAGATCAGACAGCAGGCGCATCGCGGCGCGCGTCTCGGCGCCGACGTCCAATCGTTGGTCCCGAGCGGCGGAAACCTCCAGTCCGTTGTATCGGGCGGTTGGGGCGATGAACATCCACAATCCCGCCCCCGGACCGATTTTGGGCGCCAGGTTGCGATATCCCGATTCGACGAGCGGCACGGAAAGCAATTCCGCCGGTAGTCCGTGCTGCTTGAGCTGCACGAGAATGCCAGGCTGGTAATCACGCATGCGAGCAATACTGGAACGTAGAAATGCCCGCCCGTCAGGGGTACCTAGCAACAGGTTGAGTTGCCTCAAGACCGCGTCATTCACTTCAAGCGGAAACGCAGAGGATGTTTGGGCCGCAGCTACCAAGCGCTCAGCATCCGCCCGCCACAGGCGTCGGTCCTGGACCGGCGTTGCGATGACGGCACTCAGGACCGTAAGCAGGGCAATGGCAAGAACGCCGATGAGGGCCACCGCGGGTGCACGCAGTGGGCGGGCAGGGCGCTGCAGAATAGCCTCCATACGCCGGGCGAGGGCGAAGCCGCGGTTGCTCGCCATGAACGAGCGCATTTGACTGTGCCTTGAGGATAGTGCGCTTTCCGCGACCCGTAGCAAGCAGGTGCAATAGGCGCGTGTGCAATGTCCCTTGCGTCGAGCAAGTTCCTCGTCGCAGGCAAATTCCTGTAATTCAGTGAGTTGCCATGAGAGCCAGTGCACGGCGGGATTGAGGCCAAAAAGCGCCCGCCCCAGCATTCCGGCATAAAGATATCGGGTATCGTGCGCACGGTGATGCTGCGCTTCGTGTCGCAACGCCAGCCGCAGATCCACTGGGTGCAGCAACAAAGCGGTCGGCAGCACGATCAGGGCGTGCCCAGGGAGCCACAGCGCAAACGGCACGTCCTCCTGGTCGGATACGAGGACTCGCACGCGTCCGATGCGGCGCAGGAGGTGCGCATTGCGCACTGCGCGAACTGTTGCCCGCGCCTCTGAGGCGAGCGGCACCAGCGTAATCACCGATCCGATCACGAACAGCAGAAGCGTCGCGACTGCCGCGGCGTTCAAAGATAAGAAGGTGTGTTGGGCGTTCAGTCCCAGCTCAATCCGGGCCGTGCCTGAAAGCGCGGCTGTGCCGGCATACATCGACGGCGCGGACCACACCTGCGCGCGCAGTGGTGAGAGTTCGCTGTCGCCGCGCCACAGCGCCAGCGGGGGCAGCAACAGCGCACTGATCGCAAGTAGACGACCGACGACCAGCAGGTGCCGGTAGCTCAAGGGTCGCGGCAGGAGGGCGCTGAGCGCACGGATCCCGGCGAGGGACGCGGCAGCCGCCACCAGCAACAGGTTCGCGCACAGGTAAAGATGGGCGATGGTCAGTCCCGACATCCCCACCGATGCCATTCAGCTGCCCTTCCTGCGCAGCAGCGCGCGAATCCGCGCCAGTTCCTCCACCGTGAGGCTGTCGCTGTCCAGCAGACGCTGCACCAGCAGGCTCGGGGTATCGTCGAATACCTTGTTGACCAGGTGTTCAAGACTTAGCGCCTGGTAATCCTGTTTGGGCATCGCGGCGCAGTACAGGTGGCCGCGCCCGGCCTTCTCACTGGTGACGAAACCCTTCTGCTCGAGAATACGAATGATGGTTGAGATGCTGGTATACGCAAGCTCGCGCTGCGGCGTGAGGGCCTCGCGCACCTGGGCGACCGTACAGGCACCGAGCGCCCAGATGACGTTCATCATCTCCAGTTCAACCGCCGTGAGGGTCCGGCGCGGCGCCTTTTTGGGCAACTTCGCTTTCATGCTTCACACATTGTAACTAAGAAGATAGATAGTTATCAACTAAGAAATTAGTGATAGCGGCTGCGTCAGCGCCGCAGGGACCCCAGCAGCACGCCGGCTCCGATAAACACGCCTCCGGAGGCTCGGTTGAACCAGCGCATGCGATTGCCTTGGCGCAGCCACGCCGCGAGCCTTGCTCCGCCACCCGCATAGACGAACATCCAGCAGGTTTCGATGCAGACGAATGTTGCGAGCAGAATGCCCGCTTGCGGCGCCAGCGCCTGGCGGCGATCGATGAACTGCGGGAAGAGGGCGACACAGAACAGGATCGCCTTCGGGTTCGACAATGAGACCAGCACGCCGGTGCGGTAGCGGTTCGAACCGCCCGCCGCGGGCGGATGGCCTTCCGTGACCAGCCGCGTATCCACCGTGCGCCAGGTTCTGATGCCCAGATAGACGAGGTACGCGGCGCCGACGTACTTGACGACTTCGAATGCCGTCGTTGATGCCACCAGCACGGCACCCAAGCCACACAGGGAAATCGCCAGGATGACGGCCAGCCCGCTCAGCAGGCCCAACATGGTGCTGAAAGTGCGTGTCAGTCCATAATGAATGCCATGGGTCAGAGACAGAAGCATGTTGGGCCCGGGACTGCCGGAGACCACGAACACCACCGCGACGAAGGCCAGCCAGATGTTCAATGACATGCGGCCGGATGCCCTCAGTGCTTCGGGGCTGAGAAATCCCCGGCCTTCACGGTGAACAGGGACTGCGGCTCGATATAACGGCGCAGGGCGGCGTCGATGACCTGCGCAGTCGCAGCGCCGATGCTCTGCTCGAATCTGGCATCCCAGGAGAAGTCGCGACCCAGAAACAGGTGATTCGCAAGCGCGTTCGCCAGCGCACGGTCGGTGGAGCGCGCGACGATGCGCGACTGCAGGATGCCGGACTTGGCGTCGGCAACTTCCTTGGCCGTGAAACCGGACTTCAGGGCGCGTTCGAGCTCCTCGTGCACATCCGTCTCGACTCTGCCGATGTTCTGCGGCGCACAAATCGCGTACACGGAGAACGAGCCTACGGCGTCCAGAGGGTCAGCACTCAGTGCGGTACCCACCGTATAGCTCACCCCATCATGCTGACGGATTCGGGTGGCGAGTCGTGAGTTGAGGAACCCACCGCCCAGAATGGCATTGCCGATCTCCAGGGCGGGATAGGCGGGATCGTCGTCACGCAGCCGCAGGGTGCCATTGGAGTAGTACACGGCGTTTGCCTTGTCCGGCGTGTCGATGGTCTCGGACTTCGCGACGGTTGCCTTGTACACGGCCGCGGCGCGCACGTATGCGCCCGGGCTCTTCCAGGAGCCGAAATCCCGCTGCAGGGCTTGCGTCAACGCGTCGGGGTCGAAGCTGCCGACGAAGGCGGCCTCGCCGTTGGAGGCGCCATAGAAGCGCTGCTGGAACTGCTGCAGGTCCTGGACCGTGATCTTGCTCACCGACGCCACCTCTTCATCGAAGGTTGGCGCGTACCGGAAATCTCCCGCAGCGTACGGCGACAGGTAGCGGCCCTCGGTCCGGGTGGCTATCGCCTGTGGCTCGGTCCGGGAACTGTCAATCTGGGCCAGCCACTGACGCTTGATCTCATCCAGC
>DATHOA010000365.1:0-5136 GCA_035485475.1 Steroidobacteraceae bacterium
ACGCCGCCCGCCTTGCACCCTTTGGCAAAGGCCTCGGGGTACTGCACCTCGATCTTGCGCACCTCCGCTTCGGGCATCTTCTGGCTGCCCTTGCCGACGCCAATGGCGCAGAAGCCGACCGTGGCGCCGGCCTCCCGCGCCGCCGGTTCCACGGCTTCGGCCAGGTTGTCCATGTCCGGCACCACGAGCTCACGCACCTTGGGCATGCCCTTGAACTCGCCGGTGCGCCTGCGGTTCACCACCACCACCTGCCTTACCGCGGGGCTGGCCGCCAGCAGGTCCACGATCTGCCGTCCCACATTCCCCGTTGAGCCCAGCACGACTGCCGAGTAGGGCTGCACGGCGAAGGGGACTGGTTTCGTGGGCATGTGGTGTGCGGGGCTAACCCTTGGCGGCCTTTTTAGGCTTCTGCAATTCCTCCCAGACCTGCCGCGCCTCCCTATCTGCCGTCTTGCGTTTCTCCTCTAACCTGGCAATTTTGGGCTCGTACTCCTGCATGACCTGTTTATAGCTTCTGTTATGCCGGTTCACGGCGTCGCGGCGAGTCTTATCAAATGCTTCGTCCGCTTTGGCCAGCTTCGTTTCGCGCTTTTTCTTCAGCGCGTCGATTTTGGCTTGAATCTTCTGAACTCGGATTTTCGCGTCGTTTGCCATACATGCGCCCCCACTGATGGCAAAGATTGTGCGCCAAAAGGGCCGGCAGTGTCAGTCCTACCGGCCGGGAAATCCCTAGTACTTCATCGCCTCGACCAGAAAGTCGCGGATCTGGAAATTCTTGGCGAGCTCGTCCCTATTCACGGGCTCACGCGCCCCCAGCGCTCGCACCTGTTCATTAATGGCCTCCTCGATGCGCTCCAGCGCCAACCGTGCGCCACCCTTGTCTATCGCCATCGCAATCTCTCCTTTTGCTGCCGCCTACCACGATACGCCCAGGGAGGATTTGTAGGAAAACTCTCACCGCACGATGACGGTTCTGCGACGGGAACGGGCAGGCGTTGGCTGCAATAATTTGCGGATGGATCACCGATGGGGACACAGGATTGCGATTGACGTGCCAATCCGGGTCATGCACCCGGCCATGTCGCGTTGTGGAGGCGGGCGGCTCACGAATATCAGTCTCGGCGGTGCCTTGATCGTCAGCTCCCTGGAATCGAATGTCGGGGCGCGCATCCAAGTGTCCATTCCGATGTCATCTGATGGCGCGGTTCACGACACTGTGATTGATGCCTATCTGATACGAAAGTCGGATACCGCGATCGCCGTCGAATGGGCGGAATTCGCCCCGACCGACGTAATCGATCTGGTCAGGGCGCGACCAGCACATCCTGCGGCGATGGCGCATAGCACCGCAGCCAGTGCTTAGCGCTATTTCCGCGGCGCGCTCGATGCGGCCTTAGCAGCATCGGCCGCGGCGGCGGCATTCTTGCGCGAGTCCTTGGCTGCCTGCTTTTTCAGCGCGGCAACCTTACGGCTGTTGGTACTGTCCGCAGCCGAAGTGTCCGTGCCGTCCGCCTGGGAAGTTGTGCGGGTGTCTGGCGCGGCGGCATTCGGGCCCCCAGCGTGTCCGCCATCTCCGGGGGAGGCCTGCCCCCAAGCGCTCATACACATCAATGCAGCGGCCGGCAATGCTGCCATCCAGATTTTTCGTGTGGACACGGTGATCACCTCACGCATTCAGCTGACTTACGTTAATCCCTAAGTATGTACCCTATGCTCCCTCACCGGGACCCCGCGCGAAATTCATCGTTCTCGCCGAGGAAGCGTGCGGCAATACCAGCGAGCACCGCCGCCCCGCGCGCCATGATGCTTTCGTCGATCACCATCCGATTCGAATGCAATCCGCAGCAGTTGCGCCAGTCGCTGCCCTCGGCGCTGGCCCCCAGGAACAACATCGCTCCCGGGCTCTTCTCCAGGACATAGGAGAAATCCTCGGCGCCCATGACCGGCGCCGGCAAGGCGCGCCAGGTCGACTCGCCATACAGGTCCTGCACCACGCGCCGTCCCAGGGCGACCGCGCGTCCGTCACAACGGGTGACCGGAAAGCCCAGCTCGATTTCGACCCGCGCCACCGCACCGTGTGCAGCGGCGATGCCTTCGGCGAGCTTGCGCAGCCCGGCGTGCACCGCGGTGCGGTTCTCCGGCGACAGGGTACGTATGGTGCCCAGCAGTGAAGCAGTCTCGGGAATGACGTTGTCGGTCGTTCCGGCTTCGATGCGCGCAATGGTCACGACGACCGGATCGAATGCCGGCATGCGACGTGTCACGTACGCCTGGATGGCCATCACGATCTCACAGGCAATCGGAATGGGATCAAGTGCGTCGTGCGGCATGGAGGCGTGACCACCCCGGCCCGTGATCGTGATCTTCAGCGTGTCAGCCGAGGCCAGCAGCGGACCTTCGCGGCTGGTAAATATCCCATGCGGGGCATTCGGCATGACATGCAGTGCGAACGAGGCCTGTGGCAGCGGGTCCAGCAAGCCATCATCGAGCATGAAGCGCGCGCCATGCCAGCCCTCCTCGCCGGGCTGAAACATGAACAGAACCGTGCCGGCAAGTTCACTTTGCTTCGCGCACAGCAGCCGGGCGGCACCGACCAGCATCGCGACATGGCTGTCATGTCCACAGGCATGCATCGCGCCGGGCTCCTGCGAGGCGAACGGCAGGCCGGTGTCCTCGTGCATCGGCAACGCATCCATGTCGCCACGCAAGAGCACCGTGCCCCCCACAGGCTCGCCGCGCAGGACCGCGACAATGCCGTCCGTGGACGGACCGCGACGATATTCGAGTGGAAGCCCGGCCAGAGCGGACATGATTTTGGTGGCGGTCTTCGGCGTCCGCAACCCAAGCTCAGGCTCGCTGTGGATCGCGCGCCGCAATCTCACCAGTTCGGGCAGCAACCGTACCGCTTCTTCGGACCAGGCAATCATGGCGCACTCCGTTGGGTGCAACCACTGTAGCTACGGTCGGGGTGCGGAGCAAACCAGACGGGCGGCTAGCCAGGACTCGGCGGCAGGTTCATGGCGTTATTTCGGCGGCGCGCTCGATGCCTTCTTGGCCGCATCGGCCGCGGCGGCGGCATTCTTCCGCGATTCCCTCTCCTCCTGCTTTTTCAGCGCGGCAACCTTACCGGGGTCTGGACTGACCGCAGCCGAATTGTCGCCTGAGCTCGGCTGCGATGCTCGAGGGCCGCCACTGCTCGGGGCAACCTGCCCCCAAGCGCTCACACAGATCAATGCAGCGACCGGCAATATTGCGATCCGGATTGTGCGTCGGTACACGATGATGCCTCACATATTCACGAGACTTACGCCAATCTCCAAGGATGCACCGGGTATCGGGACTTTCCGTACGACTTTGCTTCTCGAACACGGGTAGGACAAGTCTTATGGGCCTGGGCGAATTGCTGGATCCTTTGGCCGCGTCAATTCCTGCAGCTGCTTCAGAGCCGCGGCGTCCTCTGCACTCACCTTGTCCGAACCGGGGCATCGCGGGTCGGTGTGCTGGAGTGCCCTGAGGATCGGCTGCGTCAGCGGAATCGGATCACAGCCATGGGCCGTCTCGCAGACAAAGTCCCATTGGGGCTGCGCCTTGATGTGGCAGGCGAAGCAGTTGCCGCCAAACCGGTTGACGACTTCGGCGAAGCCACGCTTGTTGATCGATGTGCCTTCCTTGGATACGTTGAGCTCAAAGAATTCCCAATCGTGTGTGACTTCGTTGAAACCCTTCGGCTGCTTTACCATGACCTCGGTCGGCACGAGTTGAATGACGGAGCCTGGCGGGTACACGCCGCCATTCGGCGATCGGGCAACTTGTAGCGTACCCGCCAGATTTCCGATCAGGTTACCGACAAAAAAACCGCGTACCGGTTTCAGATGACTGATGCAACCGAAGGACTCGTCGGTCACCGGAATTGGCGCGCTGCCCGCCGCATCCGCAGTCGCCGCCAGAATCCAAGTGATGCAAATCAATGCGAATCCACGCCAATTCATGTCAACTCCCTAGATTATCGGCCAGACTTGGGCTTACCGTTCTCATCAACCTGGATGGTCTTGACCGGACCCATGCCAACGAGTTCGAGGACCGCCGGTTCCTTCTCGCCCGTGCGCGCGCCGTCCCAATGCACGGTGTTCTTCACGTCGATCGAGACCGTGCCGGCGTGGACCGGGTAAGTAGTGCGCTCGTCATAAATATTGCTGGTGGATACCCACCAGGTCCCCGAGAGCACATAGGCATAGCGGTCCTGGTCATGGAAATGCGGTTTGGAGAAATGGCCCGGCCACCATTTGTAGATCACGCCATAAAGACCTGCCTTGCTGGGATCGCCGAACAAAGTGCACGTCTGCTGCGCACCCTCAGTGCCGTTACACTTGATGTCCTTGGGAAGCACTATGGGCACGTGGGTGGGATCCGGCACGGGGCCAATTGGATCGCTGACGGTGGTGCCAATTTTTGGATCGGTCTGGGCAACGGCAAAGCCGCTGGCACACAAGGCTGCGGCCGCGACGGAAACGATCAGGACACTCTTGATGACGGCACTCATGGACTTCTCCGCAGATTAACCTATGGCGCCAACGAAGGCGTGGACCGAGGCTCGATCCAGGTGCCGCGAGCCCAGGCGCAGACTGTGCTGCTCTCGTCGAACAGCGCGGTACCGACTATCCTCTTGCGGCCTTGGCCGTCGATCTTCCAGCCGACAATGACGCAGCGCTCACCCGCGCGCACCAGTCGGTCGATATGCACGGTGAACTCTCCCAACAGCCAGGGCCGCGCCCCGGTGCGCAAGGCGTGGAAGCCCGGACAATCCAGGGCTGCGCTGAGGACTTCCGGGAGCACCTGGCCGTCGCCTGAAGCGAGCGACACGTCCGGCACCCAGCCGGCGGCGACGAGATCTTGGCCGGGTACGGGCCCGGCGAAGATGCGCAGGCCATCACCCTGTGCTCGTTCGGGTCCGCAGACAAAGCAGCCCGGACACGGATGTTCACGAGAATCGTGCGGACCTTGCAGCGAGGACTCCTGCGCCTGCAGGTATCCGGGCGAGGCCGGAATCGCCATCTGCAGCGGCGCCGTGGCGCGTGCTTCGATGTAACGCAGTCCCGCGTCCTCGACAGCCCACAGGCCTGGCTCCACGGCGTGCAA
>DATHOA010000366.1:0-15536 GCA_035485475.1 Steroidobacteraceae bacterium
GCATGACCTGACCCGCACCCCAGTGACCCTTCGGCTCGACCCACACCGACGGGCGCTTCTGATAATCCACGCCATCATCTTCGTATTGGCTGAAGGCGCGTTCGCGCTGCATGAGCCCGAAACCACGCGGATTGTTGTCGACAAAACTGTTGGTGCGCAGCACCGGCGGATTCATCAGCGGTCGCCAGATCCACTCCCCCGATCCCGCCCAGATCTGCAGCCCATCCGAATCATGGATCTGCGGCCGCCAGTCATAGGCGGCGCGTCGGTCGTTCTGACCGAACAGATACATGCTGGTCCCCGGCGCGATGCCGATCCGGTCTATCTGTTTACGCGGATACAGCGCGGCATCGACATCCATGATGAGCGTATCGCCCACCTGGATCACGAACCGATAGGCGCCGCTGACACTGGGCGAGTCGAGCAGACCGTAGACCGTGAGCTGGCCGGAACCGGGCTGCGGCCGCTCGAAATAATAGGCGATGAACTCCGGGAACTCCTCGGCGGCCGCCGTGCCGGTATCAACGGCGAGGCCGCGCTGGGACATACCATACTGCCCGTCGCCGTCGATGGCGCGAAAGTACGAGGCACCCTGGAAGGCCGCCACGTCGCGCAGCCAGTCCAACTGGTAGTTCACGCGAAAGCCCGCGAAGCCGAGATTCTCAGGCACCTGTGCGGGCTTCAGGCCACTGCCGCTGTAATCGAACATGTTGCGGTCGAAGCCCAGCTCCTGGACCTGGCCGTTCTCGACGATATACATGCGCACGGGCTTCTTGATCGTGAAGCCCATGTGGAAAAAGCCCACCTGGAAGGGCAGGTGCTCGCCGGCCCACAGTGATTGATCGTTACGAAAGTGGATCGACTGCCAACGGTCCCAGTTCAGGCCCGCGATGACCGGCGGCAGCGCGTCCGGTCGCGGCTTGTAGGCAGCGGTACTGAGCTGACGTGCCGTCCCCTTGAGCTTCGCGTAGTCAAAGGGCTCGGGCTTGCCGAGCCGCCGTACACCCGTGGCGGGCGGCGCGGCAAAGGCGTTTTCGACCAGCGCACCCAAGGGAACCCCGGCGGCGCACAGCGCGGCGATGGTCCGCTGGATCATGTCTCGTCTATCCATCAATTCGTCCTCGTCCCACTGGTCCGTTTTGCACTGCACGCGTGCGTGTTGTCCCAAATCGGTGCAATCCTGATGCCTTCCCGCTGCTGTGAGCCAAGACTGCCATGGTCGCGTTCACGGGCAATCAGCCACTTACGCTTTTGGCGGTAGGATTTTACGGCTGGCATCCCATTTGCAATAAGAACCTCAAGCGTCATTCAGTGACGCGCAGCGATCGAAACCGGTCGCAAGGTTGCTAGCAACGCGGTGCGCGCTTGTCGTGACCCCCTCTCGGCAGGGGCGCACCGCGGTTCTTTGCTCAGTAGCTCTCATCCGCAGCCGGAAACTTACCCGCCTTCACATCCGCCGTGTACTGGCGGAACGCCTGCGTCATCACATCATGCAGCTGCGCATAGCGGCGCAGGAAACGCGGCGAAAACTCCTTGTTGATTCCCAGCATGTCCTGCGTGACCAGCACCTGGCCATCGGTGTCGGGGCCCGCGCCGATACCGATGGTGGGAATGGTCAGCATCTTCGAGACCCGCGCGCCGACCTGCGCGGGAATCTTCTCCAGTACCATCGCGAAACAGCCCAGGTCCTGCAACAGCTGTGCATCGCGCACCAGCTGCTCGGCCTCCTCCTGGACGGTGGCGCGGGCCACGTAGGTACCGAACTTGTAGATGGACTGCGGTGTGAGTCCCAGGTGACCCATGACCGGGATGCCGGCCGAGAGTATGCGTTGGATGCTCTCCGCGATGATCGCCCCGCCTTCGACCTTGACGGCGTGCGCACCGGACTCCTTCATGATGCGCACGGCGCTTTGCAGGGCGAGCTGGCTGTCGCCCTGGTAGCTGCCAAACGGCATGTCCACCACCACCAGGGCGCGCGACACCGCGCGCACCACGGCGGCTGCGTGGTCGATCATCTGGTCCAGGGTGATGGGCAGGGTGGTCTCATGCCCGTGCATGACATTGGAGGCGCTGTCGCCGACCAGCAGTACATCGAGGCCTGCCGCATCGAGGATGCGGGCGAAGCTGTAGTCATACGCCGTCAGCACGGCGATCTTCTGGCCCTGTGCCTTCATCTGCGTCAGCCGGGCGGTGGTGACCGCCCGGCTGACAGCGCCGCGTTCCGTTTTTTGGGTGGACATCACTGCGCGCCTTTATCCTGCAGCGGACGCTGCCACACGGCCAGCATGTCCGTCGAGCCCTGCGCCCGCACCCCATTGTCGGTCAAAATCCCCTCGGTCGCGGCCACCATCTGGGCGCGCGGAAACACCAGCGCCTCGCCGCTGCGGCTGTCAAATTCGAACACCACGTTTTCATCCTGCAGGTCGCGCAGTACCGACACCAGGTGCGCAAGGCTGCGGATGCGCACGCCGTTGACGCTCGCCACCACCATGGCCGTCGGATTCGAATAGCCTTCCGACAACCTGCTCGGGAAGAACGGGGAGGCCACCACCACCAGTTCCTGGCGCTGGGCCGTCGGCATCGCCCCGCGCTCGGTCACGAGCGGGCTGCCCATGAAGCCGAAAGCTCCCATCAGGCCGGCATTGTTGTTCAGGAACGAGGTGAACATGGCGCTCGCGCGGGAAAACACCAGCGGCCCATAGATGAAGTAAGAGGGATACTCACCGTGCACGTCGGGCACCAGCTGCGGGCGCTGGGTGAGCAGCGGCAAGGACACCTTGATGGGCTTGCCGGCGCGCACAATGGTCAGCGGCACGTGGTTGTCGCGACTGATCTTCTGGATCATGTAGCGGAAGTTGACGCGCAGTTCCGCGGTCACGTTGACCATGCCCTGGTCATCCACCGGCGTGTCGCCGATGCGCGTGATGACATCCCACTCCTTGAGCGGATAAGCAGCCGATTCGTCATACGGTTGATGTACGACAATGCCGGATACTGATTTGTCCAGTTTCAGATAGTTGCGCAATGCCGGATTCTCCAGCGTCTGCAGTTCATCAAACAGGGCCGGCTTGCCATCGTAGTGACCATCGGCGATGTCCTTGAGAAACAGCTCGATTTCCTCATTCGGAATGATGTAGCCGATGTTCTGCGCATCCCCCAGGCGACTGAATGCCAGCCCGATCATCTTCTCCCCCGCGATCGCCGGTCCGCCGCTGTTGCCGGCATTGATGGCCGCGTCGATCTGGATCCGCAGGCCCGAGGTCGGATAGTTGTAGGGCACGAACTCGATGCGCGACACGATGCCCTTGGTGATGGACAGGGAGGTGCCACCGGTGGGGAAGCCGTAGGCGAGCACGGCATCCTTGATCTGCGGCAGCGTGCTGGCGCGCGCGAGCGGCGCGTGGCTTGCGAAGAAGCCGTCGTCGTCGAGCTTCAGCACCGCCAGATCAATTCCCGGCGCGACCGCTTCGACGGTTGCCGAAATCTTGTCCCCGGCGCCGGTGCCCTGGATCTGCACCTGGCTGGCATAGAGCACGGCATGAGCATTGGTGAGAATGCGGTGCCCCTCGATGACGACACCCGAGGCGGTGATGTCCTGGGGAGCCTGCTTGGCCCAGGGACGGTAGGGATCGGGCATGCGCAGGGTGGCAAATACCTTCACCACCGCGTTGCCCAGGTTGCCGGGAATCGGTGCGGAGCCCGGCACATCGTCCGCCGCGCGGGCGCCCCGGGCGGCCCCGCAGGCCACGATCAGCACTAACAGCCACGTACGACCGCTCGGAAATCGGTTCACATTTGTCATGAGGGCGATTCTGACAGCCCGGGCTGGGGTGCGTCGAATTGACAGTGCCGGGACGCACTAGGACACTGCCATAGCTCCCATATATGACAAAGAGACAGCCCCCAGGATGATTCCGGCACCCGCGGCACTGAAATTACTGCGCGACGGCAATGCGCGCTTCGTCTCCGATACCCGCAACGGCGATTCCGCCGCCACGGGCAGCCGCCGCCGCATCGAGCTGGCCGCCCAACAGTTCCCGTTCGCCATCGTCCTGGGATGTTCGGACTCGCGCGTTCCGGCCGAAATCGTCTTCGACCAGGGCCTGGGGGACCTGTTCGTGATCCGCGTCGCCGGCAACATCGTTGCGCCGTCCCAGATCGGCAGTGTCGAGTTCGCCGCCGAGCGTTACGGCACCCGCCTGGTGGTGGTGCTCGGACATTCCAGCTGCGGCGCCATCATGGCGACCCTGGAGGAGCTCGGCCGCAACTCCCGCGAGCAATCGCCGAACCTGCGCAGCATCGTCAATCGCGTGCGGCCATCGATTCAACCCCTGCTGTCGACCTCGCTGGCGAACGACCCGCAGGCGCTGCTGCACCACGCGGTGCGCGCGAACATCCGCATGTCAGCCGATCACCTGCGGCACGGCTCCGAGCTGCTCGAACAGCTCATTCAAAACGCGGGCCTGCTCATCGTCGGCGCGGAATACGATCTGGAAACCGGCATCGTCGAGTTCTTCGACGGCATGGAGGACTGAAGCGTTACGGGGACTCCATGCGCAGCGGCGCGAGTGCCGGAGTCTGCAGCGTATCCCCCCTGACCACGAGCGCGAGATCAGCGCCGGCATGGGCGATTTCGGCGGGTGACTGCCGCAATGCACGCTGCATGGCGGCCAGCTCCGCCGGGGGCGAGGTCTCCTCGGGTGTCAGCAGCAGCCCATGTCGGCGCAGCGCGAGGCCAAGGTCCACCCGGCTCGAGAGCATGGTCAGCACGGCGGACAGCAGCAGCCCGACCAGTACCGGCATCATCCACCAGATGAAGCGCGGCGCCAGCATCAGGATCACCGCACCCCAGATGATGCCCAGCAGCATCTGCCACAGATGGCGGATCAGCGCCTCGCCGAAGGTTACACCGCGATCGCCGCGGTCCTGCGCATTCCAGGTCACGGGTTTGCCGGCCAGCGTCGTGAGTACGAAGGTGGAGTGAAACACCATCATGATCGGCGCCAGCAGCATGCTGAAAATCTGCTCCAGCAGCAGGCTGAGCAGCAGGCGTGGGCCGCCGCCATAGGCACGGCGGCGTGGTCCGTTCATGAGTGCCAGCGTCGCGCCCAGCGCCTTCGGCAGCAGCAGCACCACGATGGTCGCCAGCAGCAGCGCGGTGATTTCGCCGTCGCGATACTCGGGCCATACCGGGAATAGCGTATGGGCGCCGGTTTCAAAATACTGATACCCCTGAATCGCCTCCTGGCAGGTGATGATGGAACTGAGTATGAGCACCGCGAACCACATCGGCGAGGTGGCGTACGAGAGAATGCCCGTGATCATGTGCAGGCGGTTCAGCCAGTGCAGCCGCGGCATGATCAGCACCTTCATATGCTGCAGATTGCCCTGGGCCCAGCGCCGGTCGCGTGCCGCGAATTCGATGATATTGGAGGGTACCTCCTCCCAGCTGCCCATCAGATCCGGCACCAGCCACACCTGGTAGCCCGCGCGGCGCATGAATGCGGCCTCCACGAAGTCGTGACTGAGAATCTCCCCTCCCAGCGGGGCGTGGCCGGCAAGGCGCGGCAGGTCACAATGCGCGGCAAACGCGTGCAGGCGGATGATGGCGTTGTGACCCCAATAGTTGGCTTCACCGAGCTGCCAGAAGGCCAGCCCACTGGAGAGCATCGGACCGTTCAGACGCGCGCCGAACTGCACCATGCGCGCGAACAGGGTCTCCCGGCCCACCGGCAAGGGCGCCGTTTGGATGATGCCGACCTGGGGATTGGCGTCCATCAGGCGCGCCAGAGTCACGAGCGCCTTGCCGGACATGACGCTGTCGGCATCGAGCACGATCATGTGCGAATAGGCCGCGCCCCAGTTGCGCACGAAGTCTGCAATGTTTCCGGACTTGCGCCCGACGTTCTGCGCCCGCCGTCGATAGAAGATCCGCCCCTGTCCGCCATGCCGCGCCACCAGTGCGCGCCAGGCGGCCTCCTCGGCCGCCGCGATATCGCTCTTGCGGGTGTCCGAGAGGATGAACAGATCAAAGGCGGCGCTCTCCGCCTGCTTGGCCAGGGAACTCCAGATCGCCTCGAGGCCCGCGGTCGTGCGCCGCGGATCCTCGTTGTACACCGGCATGACGAGGGCGATGCGGCTGTGGATGACCAGGCCGTCGGCGTCGTGCGCCTGCATCACCTGCGGGTCGCCGCCCTTCAAGCGGATGATGAAACCGGCGATCGCGGTCCAGAATGCCCCCGCGATCCAGGTAAACAGGCCGAAGAACAGCACCAGGGTCATCGCCTCGAGCACGGTCAGGCTGTTGGCGCGCAGAATGTCCAGCATCAGCAGGCTGGCCAGCAGGCTCGAGGTCAGTGTCAGACCGAAAAACAGCAACCGGCGGCGCCGCGCGATGGCATCCATCATGTGGGGAGCTGGTAGGTCCAGGTCTCGGATAGCGACTCGCCGTAAAGTTGCAGGAAGCAGTGCATATCGATCGTGTCGTGCGGATGGGCGGGCACGACCAGAAAGCTCACCCGCCAGGCGCCACTGTCGACCAGGCGTTCAACGGTCACGTTCTCGGTCGTGCCATTGCTGACGGTGAGCAGGGCCTTCAGGGGCTGCGTGGCATCCAAGCCATCCAGGTCGCCGCCCGCGAAATCAATGATCACACGCCGCGCATCACTGCGTGACAGGTCGTGCTGCTCGGCAGGCGTCGCGGTCGTGACCCGCGTCTCGAGCACCTTGCCACCGGGCGGCCACATCGGCGAGTCGCCATGCGCGGAGAGCAGATAGGAGAACTTCAGTTCTTTCCCGGCGGTGACGGCCTGCTCGGGCACCCAGTACAGCGCGATATTGTCGTGGATGGACTCATCACTGGGAATCTCGACCAGCTCCACGCCACCCTTGCCCCAGTCACTCAACGGCTGAATCCAGTAGCTGGGTCGACGCTGGAAGCGCGCCACCGGATCCTGGTAGTCCGCGAAATTGCGGTCACGCTGAATCAGACCAAACCCGTGCGGCTGCTGATCCATGAAACGGTTGATCCGCAGGTCACGCGGATTGCTCAGCGGTCGCCATAGCCACTCGCCGGTACCCGTCTGCGCCATGAAGCCGTCGCTGTCATGCACCTGCGGACGATAGTCATCGAAGCGGTGTCCGGACGGGTCCGCGCCATACAGGAACATCGAGGTCAGCGGTGCGATTCCCAGCTTCTGGATGGTCCGGCGCGGATACAGGGTGCTGGTGACCTCGACCTGGGTGATGCTGCCCGGGCGCACGTTGAACTGGTAGGCGCCGGCAATGCTGTCGCTGTCCAACAGGGCGTACAGGGTCAGCGTGCGCTGCTCCGGATCGGTGGGACGCACCAGCCAGAAGTCGGTGAACCGGGGAGACTCCTCGCCGTTCTTGGCGGCAGTATTGATGGCCAGGCCCCGCGCGGTCAGTCCGTATTCCTGGTTGCGCCCCAGCACCCGGAAGAATGAGGCGCCGAGGAACACGATCAGTTCATCCTTGTAGCCGGGCATGTGCAGGGGATAGTGGATGCGGAACCCGGCATAACCCAGGTCGCGGGGCAGCTTGCCCGGCTGGCGGACCACCTTGCCGAAATCAAACCAGGAGGGATTGTAGGGCACCGTCCGCACGGCCCCGTCCACCACTTCCGAAATTCCCACCCGCCCGTCAAAAATGAAGCCGCGGTGGAAGAACTGCACTTCGTACAGCGACTGGTTGCGCCACAGCGCATAGGAGCGTCGGTAGTGGATGCCCTGGTACTGCTCGTACGTCAGGTGGGCGATGGCGGGTGGCAATCTGGTCGACCCCGGCTCGTAGGGTTTTTGCGCCCGTTGCTGCGCCAGGTTTTCGACATCGGCAAAGCCAAACCCTGCCGGGCCCGTGGCGGCGGGCGGGGGCGCCGCACTGGCAGCCTGGTTGGGGCTGGCCGGCGGCGCAGTGCTGGCCGCGCCGGAATTTGCCTCGGCCGGCGGCCGCGTTCGATCGAGCAGGGTCGACAGGCCGCCCTGCGGGTGTGCGGTGCTATCGGGTGGCGGCGGATTGCGCGCGTAGTCGCCCAGCACATAGGCGCCTACGACTGCCAACACTGCAACCCCGCCGACTATCCAATGACGCACCTGCACTCGGATCTGTCCCCATAAAAACGTAAGTATATGTTACGGCGCGGCGCGGACGTTGCAGCGCACCCATTAGACGGACGACACGTCGGGCTCGACCGCCGTCGCTCCCGGGCGCCGGATCAGGGCGTTCTGGGATTGCCAGCGGCGCGCCTCATCCATCTCAACCAGGAACCGGACTTCGCCGGAAATCAGGGTCGCCACGGGCAGGCCATCACGATACAGCACTCGATTGCTAGTTAACGCTGGCACGCGCGCACCCGCTGTCAGATATCCGGTCAGGTTGAGCGGGTCGGCGGCCGACACGGCCACTTCCTGATCCGTGAAGGGTCTGCGCCGCACCTCGCGCAGGCTTCCCACCGCCTCCGGCAGGGCGAACTGCTCGCCGGACAGACCGGCGATGAAGCGTCCGCCGCGAATCTCGCCACGCGCTTCGAGCCGGCGCAGACAGCCGATCAGTTCGCGCCAGGGCGGCAGCCAGTCGGCCTCGACCCGCGACAGCTGCCAGCACACCACTCCCCAGCGTTTCAGCAGCGTGCGCGCCACGTGCTCGATGACCTGCTCGCGGCTCTCGGCCGTCACGCGCCGCACCCCGGACCAGCGCCCCGAATCGGCCATGCCGAACAACGACACGCGCCGACGGCCCCGCGCGAGGGCGCCACGACGCCGGTCCGCCGGCAGCAGCAGGGCGCGCAGCCCGGCGAAGCTGTCGGAGTTGGCCAGCCCCAGCGCCACGAGTTCGGCCAGCGCCTCCTCCAGCTGCACCGGCAACAGTCGCGTCGCATCCGCAAGTTCATCAAAGAAGCTCGCGCCATGGCTGCTCAGGACGGCGGCCACGGCGGCAGCCCCGGAGCTGAGCCTGGGAGCTGGGGCCTCGACGCTGAGGGGGGCCCAGAATTTCTGGTTGCGACGACCCAGCAGCGCTATCGGTGTCGCTCGCACCGGGGCCCCCGTGCGCACGGCATCCGCGGGCCTCACGGGCGCACCGATCCGCGTCCAGACGTAGCGCCCGGCCAGGCATTGCTCATCCAGCCAGCCCGGCTCATAGCCATTGATGCGCGCCGGCAGGACATCACTCTCCCAGGCACCCGCCGCGATCTCGGTGCCCTCCAGCTGGTCCAGCACGGTGACCAGCGACTCCGGGCCCTGCATGCGCGCGGCCGCCGCCACGCGCTGCCAGTCAAACAGGAAGCGCATGAAATCACGCGCGGCCACCGGCTCGATTTCGGCGCGCAGGCTGCGCACGGTGTAGCGATGGATGCGCGCCAACAGGCGCCGTTCGCACCACTCCTCGACCACCGCGCCGGCCGTGAACTGGCCGCGCATGACCACACCCTGCGTCTGCAGCCGGATCAAAGCCGCCGCCACCGCGCCGGACTGAACCTGCGGCAGCGTTGCCGCCAATGCCGTCACCGTCACCGGGCCCACGCCCTCCAGACGGCTGTGGACGATGGCCGCCAGCGCCTCCGGGTCGGTGAACGCCGCCTCGAGCAGCGCGCGCCGCTCCCCGGCAACCCACAGTGGCGTGGTCGGATGGGGGATCTGCACCACCCGGGAGTCGGACACCAGCGCGTCGATCAGGGCGCTCCAGGTGGGGTTGGCGGCCACCTCCTGTGCCGTCAGGTACCCGATCCAACCGAGCGCATCATGCAGCTCATCCGCGCTGCGTGCGTCCGGCCAGGCCTCTTCACGCACCCGGGCGATGGCCTGCGGGTCGAGTCGACCAATGTCGGCCGCGGAGTCCGGGTCCAGCCAACGCCGGCTCATGACCGCCTGGGTGCGCCGTTCCTCCAGCGGTGCGTCATCCAGGAAGGCGTAGGGTCGGGCCGACAGCACCTCCAGCGCCAGGGGCGAAGGCTCGGTCAGATCACGCGCGACCACTTTGAGGGTGCCGTTCTCGATTCGGCGCAGCACCGCCAGCCAGCCTTCCGCATCCATGGCCTCGCGCAGGCAGTCCGCGATGGTCTGCCGCACCAGCGGGTGATCGGGAATCTCGATTTCACCAGGCAGATTTTCGGCACAGGCCACCTGGTCCGGAAATACCGCGGCCAGCAGATCCTCGGCATTCATGCGCGCGAGGGGGGGCGGTACCTTGCGGCCGCCGCGGAACCGCGGCAGCGCCAGCGCAATCGCCGCCGCCCAGCGCCAGCGGGTCGCGAACATCGGCGCCGCGCACAACGCCTGGGTCAGCACCCCCAAGGCGGTATGCGAGTGCAGGTAATGCGCCACGTCGGGCAGATCAAAACTATGCGCGGTGGTCAGCGACAGAATCAACGCATCCTCGGTCGCGGCCGCCTGCAGTTCGAAATTGAACTGCCGGCAGAAACGCTTGCGCAGCGCCAGACCCCAGGCCCGATTGATCCGGGCGCCAAAAGGCGCGTGCAGCAGCAGCTGCATGCCGCCGGCCTCATCAAAGAAGCGCTCCAGCACCACGGTGTCCATGGTGGGCAGACAGCCCAGCGCCGCGTGGGCGGCGCTGAGGTATTCGACCAGCTGCGCGGCAGCCGCCACACCGACCCCGGCGCTTTGCATCAGCCACTCCTGCGCATCGCTCCCCAGCCGCGCCGCAATGCCCGCGCGCAGTTGCGACACCGCCGCGGACAGCTCCCAGGTGCGCCCCGGCGCCTCGCCCAACCAGAACGGAATGGTCGGCGGCTGACCCTTGGCATCCTCGACCCGCACCGCGCCGCGTTCCACCCGCAGCACGCGGTACGAGGCATTGCCGAGCTGGAAGATGTCGCCCGCATTGCTCTCGACGGCGAAGTCCTCGTTGACCGTTCCGACGATGAGCGCTTCGGGCTCGAGCATGACCTTGTAATCGGCCGTGTCGGGGATGGCGCCGCCGCTGGTCAGGGCGGTCAGGCGGGTGCCGCGGCGCGCGCGCAGCTTGTGATTGACGGCATCGTAGTGAATCAGCGCACCGCGCCGGCCGCGACGCGTTGTGAAGCCCTCACCGAGCATGCGCACCACCGCGGTGAAATCGGCCCGCGTCAGAGTCGCGAACGGCAGTGCGCGCCGCGTCAGTTCATACAGCTCATCTTCGTCGCATTCGCGGCAGGCGACTTCGGCGGCGATCTGCTGGGCGAGCACATCGAGGGTGCCGTCCGGCACATGCAGTACATCGAGCTGACCGGCGCGCACCGCGAGCAGCAACGCCGTGCACTCGACCAGGTCATCCCGCGACAGCGGGAACAAGCGGCCCTTGGACACCCCGGCCACGGCGTGTCCTGACCGGCCCACGCGCTGCAGGAAGGCATTGATGGAGCGCGGCGAGGCAATCTGGCATACGAGATCGACATCGCCGATGTCGATGCCAAGTTCGAGCGATGCGGTCGCAACCAGCACCCGCAGTTCACCGGCGCGCAGTCGCTGTTCGGCCAGGTGGCGCTTCTCGCGCGCCATGCTGCCGTGATGCGCCATGACGTGCTCGGCGCCCAGGCGCAGCGACAGCTGGCGCGCCAGCCGTTCAGTCATCTTGCGCGTATTGACGAAAATCAGCGTCGTGCGATGCTCCCCGGCGAGCGCCGCGAGCCGGTCGTAGATCAGCGTCCAGGCCTCCCCGGACATCACCGCCTCCAGCGGCACGCCGGTCAACTCCAGTTGCAGATCGCGCGCGCGCGCATGGCCGGCATCGATCACCACACAATCGGGATGCCGGTCGGCGCCGGCCGCGCCGGTCAGAAACCGCGCCACTGCCGCGATCGGCGTCTGGGTGGCGGACAAACCAATGCGGGTCAGCCTGCCGGTGAGCGCCGCGAGGCGCTCGAGTGACAGCGCCAGGTGCGCCCCGCGCTTGTTGCCGGCCAGGGCATGAATTTCGTCGACGATCACGGTGCGCGTGGTGCGCAGCATCTCGCGGCCGGACTTGGACCCGAGCAGGATGTACAGTGACTCGGGTGTCGTGACCACGATGTGCGGCGCCTGCCGGCGCATGCGCGCACGCTCGCTCTGGGGCGTATCGCCGGTGCGGACGACCGTGCGAATATCGACATCGGGCAGCCCGAGCAGGGCCAGTTGTGCCCGAATCCCCGCCAGCGGTGCGGCGAGATTGCTGTCGATGTCATTGGACAGCGCCTTCAGGGGCGACACATAGACGATGCGGGTTTCGTCCGGCAAGGTCCCGGCCTGGCCTTCGCGCACCAGCTCATCGAGTGCGGCCAGAAAGGCGCTCAGCGTCTTGCCGGAACCGGTCGGTGCGGCAACCAGCACATTGCGACCGGCCTGGATCGCGGGCCACGCCTGCTCCTGCGCCGCCGTAGGGGTGGCAAACTTGGCGCGAAACCACGCGGCGACGGCCGGATGCAAGCCATCCAGTGCACTCATGGCAAGGCGACCTCGTGGCCCGGCACCCCAAGCTCGGCGGCCACGGCCGCCACGATCAGTGCATGGTCCTCGCGTTGCGGCAGGCCGGACACGGCGATCGTGCCCACGCAACCCGTGCCGCGCAGCAGCAGCGGGAAGCAGCCGCCATGCGCAGCGTAGTCGCGATCCTCCAGACCGTATTTCTCGCGCAACGAGGTCTCACGCCGCATCAGTTCCAAGCCCACCGCGTAGGAACTGCGATGGAAACGCAGCACGACATTGCGCTTGCGCCGGGCCCATTCGGCATTGTCGGGTGTAGTGCCTGGCATGGCGTTCAGGAACAGTTGGTGCGCACCCAGCCAGATATCAAGCGTAACGGCCGCGCCGCGCGCCGCGGCCGCCTCGCGCAGCCGTAGGCCCAGCAGCCAGGCCGCCGCCGCATCGAAGCTTGCGAATTGCAGCCGGGCTTCCTGCTTCGCGATGACTGCAAGGTCTTCGTCCACGCTCATGTTCGCGCTCAGCCCAGCCGCACGTCGTTGTACTGAATGGAGGGCTCGACGTTGCTGAAGTTCACGATGTCCGCCATCACGGTCGGCGCGTGCGGCGCGAAGGCCGCCTGGAATGCTTCCTGGGACTCGAAGCGCAGCACGGTGATCACCGCAAACTCCGGCGGCGAGCCCGGCGGCCCGCCACCGGTGCCCTGCTGTACGAGCACGCCCTTCAGGGCCGGCCCCAGCAACTTGCGGATGAGCGGGATGTGCGTATCGAGGTAGTAGTTCATGTTGAACTTGATCGAATCGGTGTGCCGGTACAGGACATTGACTGAGATCATGCTGCTCTCCCTACGGGAATGAATTACGGCGCCGGCTCGCGGCCGGCGAATTTCAGAATCAGGCGTGCGAGGCCCTCATAGTCGCCATCGAAGTGATGGCCACCGGACAGCTCGGCCGTGCCGGGCGTTCCGGGCGGAAGATCCGCACACAGGGAATCCTTGTCCCCGGTGCCGAATACGCACAGGGTGTTGGCGCGCGACATCTTCTGGTACGCGGGCAGGATCGGCAGGCCGGCGGCAGGCCCCACCCAGTTGGACAGATGGAACTCGAATGCGGCGTTGCGGCCCAGTCCCAACAGCGTCGTCGTGAGTATTCGACTGCGCGTGGTGGCGGGCAGCCGGTTGACCGCAAAGGGCAGCACATCGGCGCCCTGCGAGTAACCGATCAGCAGTACGCGCGACCGACCCCAGGCCGTGGCGTAGTAGTCGAGCGTGCGGTCCAGATCGCGGGCCACGCCGTCGGGGGTGCGCGCGGTCCAGAAGTACCGCAGCGTATCCCAGCCGACGACCGGTATGCCGCGCTCGCCCAGCGCGCGGGCTACCTCCTTGTCGATGCCGGCCCAGCCACCGTCGCCGGAGAGCAGCACGGCAAACAGATCATCGTTGCCGGCGCCGGTGTGCGGCACTTCGACCAGGGGCAGATCCTTCAGGGTCAGCGGCGCAAGCGCCTGCGCGACGCGCGTGCCGGCGGTCACGGCATCGAGCGCGGCACGCAGCTGCGCACTCCACTTGCGCGGATCGGCGAAGTCATGTTCGACGCCCGGAACCAGGGAAATCTGCGCGTTGTGGATCTTGGCGATGAAGGCCGCCGCATCCGCTGCCGGGCACACGCTGTCCTCGACACCATGTACGTCCACCCAACGCAGCGCCAGCTTCGGGTCCGGCAACAATTTCAGGCCCTTGCCATCGGCGCGTGCCACGAAGTGCTGCCCCGCCCCCTTGCAGAATGGCGTGGTGGTCTCGTAGTCCGGGGTAAACCCCAGGGTGAGCACCCCGGCAAATATCCCGGGCGGGGCCTGCGCGGCCGTGGCATAGGCCAGGGTTGCGCCGGCGGAATAGCCGCCCAGGACCGGGGTGATATAGGTCGGCAGACGGTAGTAGGCCTGGACGTAGTGACTGAGGTTCTCCAGATCGCCATCCGCAAAGAAGCAGGCACTCTTGGTGTGGGTGAAGCTCGCCAGCAGCGCCGGTTCGTCGATGCCCAGAACCAGGGCGCCATGCGCCTGGAGGACTTTCGCCATCCGGTCGGTATCCAGCTGCCATCCCCCATCGCCGGAGAGCAACAGGACGACTTCCTGCACATTCCCGCTGGGGTGATAGACGCTGACCGCCTGGAAGCGGCCGTGGGCGAGCACCTCGGTGGTCGGGCGAGCGCACGCGGCCATCAGTGCACACGCCACCAGGCCAAGCAATAACAGGACACGCATGGAAAGCGGGCTACCTTATGTAAAGCGGGAGGCAAGCGGCGCGGGGTGCGCCCAGGAGCCCAACTTGATTTCATCGGACCAGTCCTCATTATCATTCACGGAAGACGCCGCCTTCAACGGCATAACAGCTTCAACGGCGCCAGCGGTGGTCGCCCGTGAGCCGCCTCAACCCTGCGCTGCAGCAGGTTAAACCTGGCGCACAGATCAACCCGGCGAACCGACACGACCGCTCCGATCATGGTAATGTGCCGGCGCTTAATTCCGCCCTATTGAAGGCTCAAAAAGCGCATGTCTAACGTCGACACTGTCCAGACCAAGAAGCCACCGCTGATCATACTCAACGCGCTGATCTTCGCGTTGACGGGGCTGGTGACGCTGATAGTCGTGCCCTGGTATGGCATCGAGCACGGATATTCGGCCGGCATCTGGGCTTTCGCGGTGTTCTTCCTGGTCGCCAACGAGATGTCCATCACCGCCGGTTATCACCGGCTGTGGGCGCACAAGTCCTACGAGGCTCACTGGCTGCTGCGCGTGTTCTACTTCGTATTCGGCACGATGGCGCTGCAGAACAGCGTGTTCGTGTGGGCAAGCGGCCATCGCCGCCACCACCTGCACGTCGACGACAACGAGAAGGACCCCTACTCCTCGGGTCGCGGCTTCTGGTTCTCGCACATCGGCTGGATGCTGCGCGACTACAAGAGCGGTGAAGTCGACCTGTCAAACATCCCGGACCTGAAGCGCGACAAGATGCTGGCCTTCCAGCACAAGTACTACGCGCTGCTGGCCGTGGGCAGCAACTTCGGCATCCCGGCGCTGGTGGGCTGGGCGCTGGGTGACATGTGGGGTGCGCTGCTGCTGGCCGGC
>DATHOA010000367.1:0-3436 GCA_035485475.1 Steroidobacteraceae bacterium
GTTCTGAGCCTTGCGTCGCCGATCCCGCATCGACGTACGTTGTAGACTTCAAATCTCGCCCGAAACTGATGCCTTCATGTCGCTATACCTGCCCGTAGCCTTCCTGTTAGCGCAACTCATTGTTTTGGTCTTCTTCGGGCCCTCGGTGACCGGACCTGCGGCCTACGTGCTGATGGTGGCCGCACCGCTGCTTGCGGCTGCGGCGACGCTGTGGCGCGGACGATCCCAGGCCACCTCGGTTCGTTTCGGATGGTATGCCCTCTCATTGGCCCTGACGATCTGGGCGGTGGGCGCCTTCGGTAATCTGTGGCAGGAAATGATCCTGCATCGCCAAAACGAGATGTACCGCGCCAGCATGCTGGCATTTAACCTGGCGGTGGTGCCGACCACGTTCCTGCTGGCCAGCGACTGGCGGCAACGTGGCCGGCAGCTGTTACGTGCGGTCGATGCACTGGTAGCGCTCGCGCTTGGCTGCGCCTACTTCCAGTACACCTGGAGCATGATCAACGACCATTCAGCTCCCGCCGAAGCAGGCGTGGCCTACCTGGTGTGGCTCCTTGATCTGCAGAACCTGTACCTCGCCGCAGGAGCGCTGGTTCGTTGGTACGTCGCCGAAGACAACGACGAACGCGACCTGTTCCGCGCGCTCGCGGTCTACACGCTGATCTACTTTGTCATTGTTTTCATCAACGACCACTACTTCGCCGGCAACCCTGCCTTCGGGCCGCAATACGGCACGCTCGTTACGCTGGCCTTTGCGGTGCTCTGTGGCTTCGCCTTACGAACTCCATCGGCGCTACCGGTGCGCCCGGTGAACCCCGCCCTGGCGCGTACGGTACGCAGCGGCAGCCCGATCCTGCTGGCAGTCGCGCTGCTCACAGCGTCCTTGTTTCTGATCCGGGTGGAGTATCTGTGGGGTTGC
Organism: Steroidobacteraceae bacterium; assembly: GCA_035485475.1. Classification (GTDB taxonomy): domain Bacteria; phylum Pseudomonadota; class Gammaproteobacteria; order Steroidobacterales; family Steroidobacteraceae; genus DAIDKA01. Next base: position 923 of record DATHOA010000367.1, read on the forward strand.
GTAGGCATCCTGATCGCCGTGGTTGGAATCGGTGTGCGCACGACCTTGATCCAGGTGCATCAGATCGAGCATGGCGAAGCCCTGCGGCGCGAGGCCTCGGCGCTGCAAACCATTGCCTGGACCGATGCCTTGACCGGCGTGCCCAATCGCCATTTCTTCGCCGAGTCGCTGGCACGCGCCTGGCGCGGCGAGCGCCGCCCCGGACAGCAGGCAATCCTGATGATCGACATCGATCATTTCAAGCTACTGAACGATCGTTATGGTCACCCCGTGGGTGACGGCTGCCTGCGCGAGGTTGCACGGACTCTGCAGCGCGCCCTGGTGCGCCCGGGTGATGTGCTGGCGCGCTACGGCGGCGAGGAGTTCATCGTACTGCTGCAAGATAGCCCTGTGGCCGGCGCGCAAGTCGTGGCGGAGCGGCTGCGCGCCTCCGTCCAGGAACTGCGCATCGAGAATGCGGGCAGTCCTGAACGGGTGGTGACGGTCAGCATTGGCGTCGCCAGCGCGGAGCTCATCGACGAGGCAACGGCCGTGCGGCTGGTCGAGGACGCCGACAGAGCGCTGTACGAGGCCAAGTGTGCCGGACGCAATCTGGTGAAGCTCGCGACAGATCGCAGCAATGCAGATGTTGCATCCACGGCGACTATTACCGGCCGACACCGGCGCTTGCGCGGGTAACCCTAGCGCCCCGACTCAGCCGGCCCCAGGTACGATGGCGGAATGGCGCCGGTGCTCACCACCAGCTTCTGAAGCACGCAATTGCCATCGAGCCGCCACACCTTGATGACGTGGCGCCCGGCCCGGACGTTCGGGAAGCGCGCCTCCAATACGCGTGCATTGTCCTCAACGGCCTTGGTCCAATCTCGCTGCTCCTGGGTGGTGGTCGCGGTCGGAGCGGGCGCCAGTCGGTCGGTCAAGACCTGCATGCTGCCGCCGTCTATGGAGAGCCCCGTTCGCAGCGCACCTTTTCCCGTGGTATCGAGCGTCGGCACCATGAACAGCTGTACGGCCAATTCACCCGGCTTGCTCACGGTGACTTCATATTCCAGACGCACGCCATCGCGTTCAGCGGTTGGCGCATGGCCCTGCGGGAAAGCGGTGACGGCGCCGAGGGTGCGACCAAGGTTAGGGATGACACGCCACCTCAGGCCAGCACCGCCCACCGCTGCGGCGAAGTGCGGCGCCTCGATGGCAATCACATCGTCCCTGCCGGCTGATACGGAGGCCGCTCGCACGCCGGAGAACATGATCTGTTTTGGTGTTTCCCGCGTAGCTAGCCGTTTCACTTCCGGCATCACCTGCCGATCCGGCTGTTGCCAAGTGGTGTAGCCGATATGCGTTTGCAGCATCATGCCATTCCACTTTCCGCCATTGAGCGCGTGATAGGCATCGGTAATGTCCTGATCTTGCCGGAATGCGGCCTGCGCCCGGTCGGCAAAGAGATTGGCGCGCGGATCGTTCACCGCAGCAAGCCGCCGGTTCCACGCGACTGCGTAATAGAGCTGGTAGAGATTGGACAGCGCCCGGATCGGATGCTCCACCAACTGGAAATAGGCATCGCGTTCCGCCGGCGGCAGTGTTGCCTTCACCTTCAGCATCTGATGCTCCAGCACCTGCCACTCCGCGACCCTCTCCCCAAACTCGCCCCCGTCCAGTTCGTCCGCGATGCCCAAACCCAGCTGAAAACTGTCGGCATCAATGAGTTCGGGTTTGCGCCGCGCCGCAAGCTGACTGTAGCAGGTGATCAGGCGCGCAATTTCCGGCGCCTGGGCCGGCCCGAAAGTCTGCCGAGCCCATTGTTCGGGAAAACGCCCCAGCGCATCCAGGGTCATCACCTCGGGATTCCACGCCTGTTTCAGGAAGAAACTGAGCGGGAATTCCATCGGCTTGATGTCGCCAACGTTGACGATCCATAAACTCCGGGCCCCCATCGCATAGGCAAGGTCCATCTGCTGCCAGGTTTTTTCAATCTGGTTCGTATTGATCCATTTGTAATTGCGGGGCGCTCCGACGTAGTCAAAATGGTAGTAGACCCCATAGCCACCCCTGCGCGCGCTATCGGCCGCCGGCAGGCGCCGAATCTGTCCCCAATTATCGTCCGCGAACAGCAGGGTGACATCGTCGGGCACTTTCATGCCGTGGTCGTAATAATCCTGGACTTCCTTGTAAAGGGCCCACATCTGGGGCGTCTGATCCGCCGGTTTGCCGGTGACTTCGGAGATGATCCTGCGCTGATCCGCGACGATGGTTTCGAGAAGTTGCGTTGCGGTGCCTTCGGTCATAGGCTCGTCGCCATCGCCGCGCATGCCGACCGTGACCAGGGTGTCGTAGGCCTGACCTGCGCCCTTGGACATCATCCGCTCGATGCCGCCACGCCAGAAGGTGCGCAGGTTTCCGGCGTTGGTCGTGTAATCCCACCTGCCCCCCGTGATGCCCTGGTCCGTATGGCGGTGCCATTCATCCTGAGCACGGGTCATCGGCTCCTGGTGCGAGGTACCCATGACAATTCCCATC
>DATHOA010000368.1:0-16929 GCA_035485475.1 Steroidobacteraceae bacterium
CAAGGTGCTGCTGATCGTCGATGAGGCGCAGAACCTCTCACTGAAGGTGCTTGAGGAGGTGCGCATGCTCTCCGGCGTGGAGACCACCAAGGAAAAGGTGCTGCGCATCATCCTGGCCGGCCAGCCTGAACTGAACCACAAGCTGGATGCCCCGGAGCTGGTGCAGCTGACACAACGGGTCCGCCTGCGCTTCCATCTGGGCACGCTCTCCGCCACGGAGATGCAGGCCTACATCCACCACCGGCTGGAAGTGGCCGGCGCCGGTGATCGCCAGATCTTCGCCGAAGAAACCTACGCGCAGATCTATCGCTACACCGGCGGCGTGCCGCGACTGGTCAATACCCTGTGTGATACGGCCATGCTGGCCGCCTACGGCCAGGATCGCGACCAAGTCCGGACCGAGGACATTGAAACCTCGGTGGAGGAACTGCGCTGGCAGGTCTATGAGGCGCGGCCCACGGCGGCGGAACGCGCGGCGGCCCTGGCGGGCAGTGACGGACTGAACGCCCCCAATCGCCTGGGCCGCGACCCGGCGCAATCCGATCCGCTCATTGACACGCAAAGCCAGGCGGAGAACTCCGAGCCCGTGGGCCGCGTGATCCTGGCCACCGAGGGCCGCACGACCCAGGAACTGCTCTTGAAGGTGGGCCGCGTCATCATCGGCCGCACCGCCGACAACGATCTACAGGTCGACAGCCGCTTCGTGAGCCGGCATCACTGCCAGATCGTCACCGCCGCCGAAGGCAGCATGATCGAGGACCTCAACAGCACCAATGGCATCTTCGTGCAGGGCAAGCGCGTGCGCCGCTACAACCTCAACGATGGCGACATCGTCGTCATCGGCAAGCACGAAATCATGTATGTCGATGAGCGTCTGGCGCGCGCGCGGCAGAACCCGGCGGACGGTACGGCCGCCGTGCCGACGCTGGACAAGCCGGCGGGCGACCAGGGCCACGCCCGCACCGTCATGGACCTGGAGCAGGCCGTGAAGGAAAACGCGGACGCCGAGCGCTAGGGCGCGTCGCTTCCGGGTGGCGGGGAAGCCGCCGTGGCCGCATCCAGCGCATCCGGAGCGTCGTACTGGGCACGCAGGCGCCGATAGCCGCGCCGCCTCAGCAACACCACCACGCCTGCCATGAACACCAGCAGTCCGGGCAGTCCCAGCACCAGACTCAAATCCGCAGAAGTCTGAAAATAGCTCGCGATCAGCGCCAGCAGGCCCCCCAGCAGGTACGCCCAGGGCAGGCCTTCATAGACGGGACGTGACAACCGGTGGTGAGCGCTGCTCATGGCACGAGTTTAGCCGCGTTGGGCTCACTCGCGCGAGCGGCCTCGATCCAGGAACCCGAACATCTTTGAAACCAGGGACGGCTTGAAGCCCTCTATCTGGAAGTCGCCGCGCCGGGTCGGAATGTGGCGCTGCACCTCGGAGAGCAGATCCTTGGGAAGGGTCAGTTCGGAGTCGGTCCGGGATTCAGGGGCCATGAGTGAGTTCCTTTGAATGGATGGGGTCACCGTACGGGGAATGCCCCCAGCCAAAGTGTGCGGGACATCACGCTTTGCCGACTGTAGGACGGCGGCGTATAAAATTTCAGCCGTGGTCGGCGCGCCGCCAAAGTTATGTCTTTTTAACAGCGCAGCTTGCGCTGCGGTCTAACCGGTACCCCCCACCGTGAGTCCATCCACCCGCAGCGTGGGCTGGCCGACACCGACGGGAACATTCTGCCCCTCCTTGCCGCAGGTACCCACGCCCTCGTCAAGCTTCAGGTCATTGCCCACCATGCTCACGCGCGTGAGCACATCGGGGCCGTTGCCGATCAGCGTGGCGCCCTTCAGCGGCGCGCCGAGTTTGCCGTTCTCAATGGCATAGGCTTCGCTGGCGGAGAACACGAACTTGCCGGAGGTGATATCGACCTGGCCGCCGCCGAAATTCACGGCATAGATGCCGCGCTCCACCGAAGCGATGATGTCCTCGGGCGCGTGCGGACCGGGGCGCATGTAGGTGTTGGTCATGCGTGGCAGGGTGACATGGGCGAAGGACTCGCGTCGGCCATTGCCGGTGGAGCGCCCGCCCATCAGGCGCGCATTGAGCTTATCCTGCATGTAGCCGCGCAGAATGCCGTTCTCGATGAGCGTGGTGCACTCCGTCGGCGTGCCTTCATCATCGATGTTCAGCGAGCCGCGGCGCCGTGACAGCGTGCCGTCATCGACCACGGTGCACGCCTCGGTGGCGACCCGCTCACCGATGCGATTGGCAAAGGCGGAGGTGCCCTTGCGGTTGAAATCCCCTTCGAGGCCATGGCCAATCGCCTCGTGCAGCAGCACGCCAGGCCACCCGGGCCCGAGGACCACGGTCATCGGCCCGGCCGGCGCCGCGATGGCATCCAGATTCACCAGTGCCTGACGCACGGCTTCGCGGCCCAGCTGCAGCGGCCGATCCTCGGCCACCAGATCACTGAGCGTGTAGCGGCCCCCGCAGCCCGAGTAACCCTGCTCGCGCCGGCCGTTCTGTTCGACGATCACGGACACGTTGAAGCGCACCAGCGGTCGTACATCCGCGGCCAGCTCGCCATCGCTGTTGGCGATGAGCACGACTTCGTGGACCGCCGTGACACTGGCCATCACCTGCTTGACGCGCGGATCGAGCGCGCGGGTTTCGCGATCCACGCGCATCAGCCAGGCGACCTTGTCCGCATCACTGAGCGTCGCGAGCGGATCATCGGGCAGGTACAGCTGATGGCCGGCACGCGACTGCCACACCGCCAGCGAACGGCCGCTGCCCTGCACGGCGATGGCCCGGGCGGCGCGCGAAGCATCCTCCAGCGCCGGCAGCATGATCTCATCGGAGTAGGCGAAGCCGGTCTTCTCACCGGACAGCGCACGCACGCCGACACCCTGTTCGATGGCGGCGCTGCCTTCCTTGACGATGCTGTCCTCGAGTGCCCAGGACTCCTCGTGCGCCAACTGGAAGTACAGGTCCGCGTAATCGACCGCATGGGACATCACCTGCCCGAACACACGGTCCAGCTGCGACTCATCCAGCCCGCTGGGGGTGAGAATGGTTTCGCGCGCAAAGGCCAGTGCATCGAGGGGTTGCAGGGACGTTGCCATCTTCTATCCTTAAAAATCCTGATCCGACATTACAGCACGCGATGCTTCAGTGCGGGAAAGCCGGCGCGCACGGCCGCCTGCGCCGCCCGGTCGACCTCGGCCAGGACGACACCCGCGCCGGCGGCCCGGCGGGCCAGCACGCGCCCCCAGTAATCCACGATCATGGCATCGCCGTAGGTCTCGCGACCGTTGGCGTGCATGCCCCACTGCGCCGCCGCCAGCACGTAGCACAGGTTCTCGATGGCCCGGGCCCGCAGCAGCACTTCCCAGTGCGCCTGGCCCGTGGGAACCGTAAACGCGGCGGGCATGGCCAACAGTGTCGCTCCCCGCGCCGACAGCTGCCGATACAGCTCCGGGAAACGCATGTCGTAGCAGATGGACAGCCCCAGCAGCCCGGCGGGAGTTTCGACGAGGATCGGCTCTTTTCCCGGCTCGAACGTGGCAGATTCGCGGTAGATCTCGCGCTTCTCCGGCACTTCCACGTCGAACAGATGGATCTTGTCGTAGCGCGCAACCGGCTTGCCGTTGGCGTCGAACACCACACAGGCCGGTGCGATCCGCTTGGCGCTCGTGCCCTTGATCGGCACCGTTCCGGCCACGATCCACAGCGACAGCCGCTGGGCGAGTTCGGCGATCGCATCCTGGATGGGACCGGCGCCGGGACTCTCGGCCACCGCCAGCCGGTCGGCCTCCTTCGCCCCCATGATGGCGAAGTTCTCGGGCAGCACGGCCAGCACGGCACCGGCAGCCGCGGCCTCGGCCAGCAGGGTGCCGGCCACGCCGATGTTGTGGGTCACATCCGGCCCGGAATTCATCTGGATGGTCGCGACTTTCAAATCAGCACCACATCGAATTGGTCCACGCCATAGAGCGCCTCCACCTGCATGCGTATGGGGCGCCCCACCTGATGTTCAAGCTCGGCAAGACTCGCCGATTCATTCTCGAGCAGATGATCCACCACTTCCTGGTGGGCCAGGATCAGCAGCTCGCGGCTGGCGAACTGACGACTCTGGCGCATGATTTCGCGATAGATATCATGGGCAACGGTCTCCGGGGTCTTCACGAACCCGCGGCCCTCGCAGGCCGGACAGGCCTTGCACAGCAGGTGCTCGAGACTCTCGCGGGTGCGTTTGCGGGTCATTTCCACCAGCCCCAGCGGCGACAGGCTCACGATGTGGGTCTGGGCACGATCCGCAACCAGCGCCCGCTCCAGTGCCTGCAGCACCTGGCGCCGATGCGCCGCATCGCCCATGTCGATGAAATCGATAATGATGATGCCACCGAGATTGCGCAGCCGCAGTTGGCGCGCAATCGCCACGGCGGCCTCGAGGTTGGTGCGAAAAATCGTCTCCTCGAGATTGCGGTGACCCACATAGCCGCCGGTGTTCACATCGATGGTGGTCATCGCCTCGGTCTGATCGATGATCAGGTGGCCACCGGACTTCAAGGGCACCTTGCCGTCCAGCGCGCGCGACAGCTCCTCCTCGACACCGTGCAGATCAAACAAGGGTCGCGGGCCGGTATACAGTTCGATCTGCACCGGGCTGTCGGGCAGATAGCTGCGTGCGAATTCCTGCATGGCCGCCAGTTCCACCGGGGAATCCACCAGCACCCGCGACACATCGGGCAGCAGCTCATCGCGCAGCACGCGCAGCGGCAATGGCAGATCGGCATGCACGATGTTGCCGGCCTCGACGCGTGCGGACACCTCGCGCACGTGACGCCACAGCTTGTCCAGGTAGGCCACATCCTCGCGCAAACCGGCGGCATCGGCGCCCTGCGCCGCGGTGCGCACGATGTAGCCGCCGACGGCCTGGGGCGGCAGCACCGCGGCAATCGCCGCCTTCAGTCGCTGCCGGATCGCATCATCCTCGATGCGCGCCGAAACACCGATGCCCTCGCCGCGCGGCATGAACACCAGGTAGCGCGAGGGCAGCGCGACAAAGGTCGTGAGCCGCGCGCCCTTGGTGCCCATCGGGTCCTTGACCACCTGCACCAGCAGCTCATCGCCCTGGGTGACGAGCCGCCGGATGTCATCGATGGGGGGCAGGCTCACGACCGTGTCATCCGGCCTGACCAGCGCGATGTCGGCGACATGCAGGAAGGCGGTACGCTCGAGGCCGACTTCGATGAACGCGGCCTGCATGCCGGGCAGCACCCGCGAGACCTTGCCCTTGTAGATATTGCCGACCAGACCGCGTTTGCCGGCGCGCTCGATATGAATTTCGGTGAGCGCGCCATTCTCGACCAGTGCCGCGCGGGTCTCGCGCGGACCCAGATTCACGAGAAGTTCGCTGCTCAAGTTGTGCTCCAGCACGGCACGCGGGCCGCGGCCAGCAGCTGCGCGGTTTCAAATAGCGGCAGTCCCATCACACCCGAATAGCTGCCCTGCAGGGACTCGATGAATATGGCACCGAGGCCCTGGATCGCGTATCCGCCGGCCTTGTCGTGCGGCTCCCCGCTGTCCCAGTAGCGGCTGCGCTCCGCGGCCGTGGAGGCACGCATGCGCACGGTGCTGGTGCTGGTGACACAGCGCGTACCCGCCGTGGTCACCAGCGCCACCGAGGTGAGGACCTGGTGCTCGCGGCCCGCGAGCGCTTCGAGCATTGCCAGACCGTGCGCCTGATCCCGAGGCTTGCCCAGGCTGATGCCATCCAGCACCACGGTGGTGTCGGCGCCCAGCACCGGCAGGTCCGGCCGGCGCTGCCAGACGGCTTCGGCCTTGGCGCGTGCCACGCGCTCGACATAGGTCGTGATGGCTTCACCGTGACGGGCACTTTCATCCACGTCCGCCACCTCGACCGCGTGCGGCACTCCGATCTGCGTCAGAAGTTCACGACGCCGGGGGGATGCGGAAGCCAGTCGCAGCACGGGAATGGGTGACATCGGGTCAGTCTCAGTCGCGATGGTACGGATGTCCACTAAGAACGGTGTGCGCACGGTACAGCTGCTCGGCCAGCACCACCCGCACCAGCGGATGCGGCAATGTCAGCCTCGACAGCGCCAGTTTCTGGTCGCTGCGCCCGAGCACCTCGGCGCCCAGGCCATCGGGTCCGCCGATCACCAGCGCCAGGTCGCGGCCATCGTTCATGCGCCCGGACAGCCAGGTGGCAAGCTCGCGCGTAGTGCTGTGCACCCCGTGTTCATCGAGGGCGACCACGAACTCCTGCGGCTTGATGAGGGCCAGGATGCGCTGACCCTCGCTGTGCATGGCCTGCGACGGGTCACCGCGGCTGCTGCGCTGACCCGCCGGCACTTCGACCAGTGCAACCTTCAGGCTGCCGGACAGCCGCTGGGTGTAGTCCGCAACGACCTCATCCACCCACCGTGGCATGCGCTCGCCAACGGCGATGAGGCGAATGCGCACCGCGCCGCAGCCGTCCGTCAGGCTTTCGGAGCCCGCAAGGCGCGTTTGCGCGGCGCGGCGCTCTTGCGCTTGCGCGCCACCACCGCCACGGGCTGCGGCGCATCGGGCGTATCCCACAGCCGCTCGAGGCCATAGAACTCACGCACGCGTGGCAACATCACGTGCACGATCACATCGTGCAGATCCACCAGGGCCCATTCTCCATCGCGTGCGCCTTCGACACCAAAGGGCGGAAAGCCGCCGGCCTTGGCGTTTTGCACCACGCGCTCAGCAATGCTGCGCACATGGCGGTCGGAATTACCCGAAGCGATGATCATGGTATCGGTGATGTCGGTCAGGGCGCGGACGTCCAGGACCTTGATGTTGACGGCCTTCATATCATCCAGCGCCGCCTGGACCAGGCCGTACACCGGTGATGAAGGTGTTGCGGGACGCGACTGGGTCGCGCGGTGAGAACGGGTACGAACAGTAGCCATTGGCAAAGGTTGTAGTCTCCTTAGATGAGGTTCAGCGTTCACGCTGAGCATAACACCCGGTTTCCAGGATTATCCTGCGCACCGGGTCCGGAACCAGATACCGCGGATCGCGTCCGGCCTCGATGAGCTGGCGCAGTTCCGTGGAAGAAATCTCGAGCTGGGTCGGAACATGAACATAGACATTCCCGGACAGGCGCGTGTGCAGATCGCGCACACTGCCCGTGCCGCGGTCCACCATGACCTCGCCCAGCGGGCCCTGCGCCGGCGCCCGCCAGCCGGGACGGTGCACGACCACGATATGCGCCAGGTCCAGTACCTCACGCCAGCGGTGCCAGTTCGGCAAGCCGAGGAACGCATCCATGCCCATCAGCACACACAAGGATCGATCCGGATTCTCGCCGCGCAGCTCGGTCAGCGTGTCCACCGAATACGAAAGGCCGGTGCGACGTACCTCGCGGTCATCCACCACGAATCCGGACTGGCCTTCTACGGCAGCGCGTACCATCGCCAGCCGCAGCTCGGCGTTGGCGCGCGTCTCGGAGCGATGCGGTGGGTTGCCCGTGGGCAGAAAGCGCACCTCGGTCAGACGCAGCTCCTGCCACAGCTCAAAGGCCGTACGCAGATGCCCGACGTGAATGGGATCGAAAGTACCGCCGAAAATGCCAATGGGTTCCATGTTGTCCTGATCTTCAACCAAACGCGCGCGGGGCGCCGGCCAAGGCGCGATTGCCGCACAGCTCGGCGGCCAGCAGCGCCAGCTCATCCCAGGCATCACCGCGCATGCGCCCCTTGGCCATGGCATCGGCACGCGCGGCGCGCGCGACCAGGGCCGCCGGCGCCGCGCCCATCCGGCGCTGCCGCGGTGGCGAACTGTTGAATCCGTAACCGCCGCGCGGCGGCGCCGTGCCCGCCTCGGCCGCGAGCACTGCATGCAGCCCCTTGAGCGCCGCCCACAACACCAGTGGCAGCTCGACTTCCTCGGCGCGCAGGCCCGCCAGTACCCGCAATGCCCGGGATCCGTCGGCCTGGGTCAGGGCACGATCAAGCTCGGCGACATCAAAGTGCGAACTGTCCGTCGAACTGGCGAGCACCGCGGCCGCATCGACCCTGCCATCCACCGCCAGTAACGCCAGCTTCGCCAGTTCCTGCGCGGCGGCCAGCAGGTTGCCCTCGGTGCGCTCCGCGAGCAGCGCCAGCGCGTCCGGCGCCAGATCCAGGTTCAGCTTGCGGGCACGCTCCTGCAACCACGCCGGGAACGCGGCGCGCGCGAGCGGCCAAAACGCCAGCGACGCACCCCGTGCTTCGACGGCCCGTGCCCACTCACTGTTAGACGCTTCCCGATCAAGGCGGCCCGTCAGAATCAGCAGCAGGGTAGCGTCATCGGCCGCGTCGATGACGCGCTTGAGCACCTTCGCACCGGTCACACCCGGACGGCCCGTCGGCAAGCGTACTTCGATGATGCGCCGCTGGGCGAACAGCGACAGGGATGCAACCGAGGCCTGCACCGCCTCCCAATCCCCGCCCCGATCCATGAAATGCACATCGCGTTCGGTGAAGCCCGTCGCACGCGCGCGCAGGCGCACGGCGTCCACCGCCTCCCCCGTCAGCAGCGGGTCATCGCCGGATATCAGGTACACGGGAAGCAGCCGCTCTCGCAGGTGCGCCGCGAGCGACTCGGGTTTGATCTTCAAAGGCGGCGGCAGCACGCGGGCTGAAACATGGGCTTTATGCTACCTGCGGTATATTGGCGTATCCAGCACAACGAGCCGTCGCCATGGTTACTGTTAAAAGCCGCAAAGCCGTCAGCGCCAGCCGCTCTACCAGGAAACCGGCCCCGAAAGCGACCAGGAAGGCGGCCCGCGGCCTGTACCCACCCATCAAACCCTATAACAGCGGCATGCTGCGGGTATCGGCCATTCACGAGATCTATTACGAGGAAAGCGGTAATCCGCGGGGCAAACCGGCCCTGTTCCTCCATGGCGGCCCGGGAGGCGGCACCGACCCGTCCATGCGCCAGTTCTTCGACCCGAAGCGCTATCGCATCGTGCTCCTGGACCAGCGCGGCTGCGGCCGCAGCCGGCCGCATGCCAGCCTGGTGGACAACACCACCTGGCACCTGGTGCTCGACATCGAGAGCGTGCGCGAACTGTTGGGGATCGAACGCTGGCTGGTGTTCGGGGGCTCGTGGGGCTCGACTCTGGCACTGGCCTACGCGCAGGCGCATCCGGAACGCGTGACCGAGCTGGTGCTGCGCGGCATCTTCATGCTGCGCCGCTGGGAGCTGGAGTGGTTCTATCAGGACCCCGGCGGTGCGGCAGCGCTGTATCCGGACCTGTGGGAGGGTTACATCGCGCCGATTCCGCCCGAGGAGCGGCACGATATGATCCGTGCCTACTACCGGCGCCTCACCGGTACCGACCGCGACGTACTCAAAGAGGCGGCAGCGGCGTGGTCCGTGTGGGAAGGCGCGACCAGCCACCTGCGGCACAATCCCGACTATCTGGCAAAGTTCTCCGCGGATGCCCGGTATGCGGCCGCGTTCGCGCGCATCGAGTGCCACTATTTCATCAACGGTGGATTCCTGCGGCAGGATGATCAGCTGCTGGCGGATGTCGAGCGCATCCGGCACATCCCGGCCGTGATCGTGCAGGGACGCTATGACGTGGTCTGTCCGATGCGCAGCGCCTGGGACCTGCACCGCGCCTGGCCCGAATCGCAGCTGCGCATCGTCCCCGACGCCGGCCACTCGGCATTTGAGGTCGGCACGACCCGCGAGCTGGTGGCCGCCACCGACGGCTTTGCCCACCCCGGGTAACGCCCCTGGCCCTGCGTCCTTGACGCCATTCTCATATCGTATTATTGTATTAAGCACTTAATACACTTTGCGATATCGCGGCATGTGAATCTGCATTTGACCCAGCACAGCGGGGTGCCCCCGTATCTGCAGATCATCAGCCAGATAAAACAGCTCATTGCCTCCGGACGCCTGAACGTCGACCAGGAGCTGCTGCCGATCCGCGTCCTGGCTGAAAAGCTGCTGATCAATCCCAACACGGTGGCGCGCGCCTACCGCGAACTGGAAACGGCGGGCTGGCTGTACACCAAACGCGGTGCCGGAACCTTCGTGGCGGCGGGCACTACCGCCTTCTCGGCTGAAACCTGCCGGAAGCAGATCAGGGAACGCGTGTGCGCGCTGCTGGTTGAAGCCGCGCATATGAATATCTCGGTCGCGGAATTGATCAAGCTGATTCGCGAAATGGGCAACGACCTGGGCAAGGGTGACAAAGAGTCATGAACAGCACGGACAACAACGTTGTCGACATCCGCCATCTGACTCGCCGCTTCAACGACAAGGCGGCGCTTCAGGACGTGACGGTTCGGATACCGCGCGGCCAGGTATTCGGCATCGTAGGTGAGAACGGCGCCGGCAAAACCACGCTCATCAAACACATCCTCGGACTGTATCGAGCCCAACACGGATCCGTGTCCGTATTCGGGATGGATCCCGTCAAACACCCCAAAGAGGTGTTGTCGCGCATCGGCTATCTGTCGGAACAGCCGGACTTTCCGGAATGGATGACGATTGCGCAGTTCATGAACTACATGGCGGCCTTCTATCCGAATTGGGACCGCCAGTACGCGGCCCAGCTCCTGGAAATGGCCAGCCTCGACGCGCGCAAGAAGATCCGCGAACTGTCGAAGGGCCAGCAGGCCAGGGTGGGCCTGTGCGCAGCGCAGGCGCATCGGCCGGAGCTGCTGGTGCTGGACGAACCGTCGTCGGGATTGGACCCGGTGGCGCGCCGCGAGATCCTGGCGGCCGTAATCCGCACCGTGGTGCACGAGGGGCGCAGCGTGCTGCTGTCGTCACACCTGCTGGAAGAGGTCGAGCGTGTCTGCGATCACCTGCTGTTCTTCAGCAATGGCGAGGTGTTGCTCTCCGATTCAATGGAGGCGGTGCTCGACAGGCACTACCAGATCACGCTGCGCCGGCCGGGGCAACTGGAGTGGCAAGCGCTTCCCGGGGTCTTCAACGCCGTCGCGGATAACGGCGAGTGGCAATTGTTCTGTTTTGCCGACATCGACCAACTGACCGGTCTTCTGCAACTACAGGGTGCCCAAATTCTCGACACGCGGCGCCTGTCTCTCAACGAGGCATTTCTCGCCCGCAGCTCGCAGCGGCACACACCGGGCCGGATCGCCTGATGTACGCGAGCGCCATCAGAGCTCTTGTTGGCGAAATATTCGGCAAGAACCGGGCAGCAATCGTGGGTGCGGCCGCGGTCACGCCGGCAGCGTGGATGATTGCCAAGGCGTACCTGCGCCATGTTCCAGGGATAGAGCCCAATTTCGCTACGCCGCTTGGCTTTTTGCTGCTTGTCGTGATCGCGATGCAGCTGGGCTCGGTATTTGCATACGTGGACCTCACCGCCGGCGGCAGTGGCTCGGGGTTTCCACGGCATATTCTGCTGTTGCCGGCTCCGACCTGGTTGCTCGCCCTGGTCCCGATCATTGCAGGTTCGTTGTTCATAGCGGCTTTTGTGCTGTTGTGGTTGCGCTTCGTGTCCGGCGTGCAGCTGGATTGGACCCAGCAACTGGCCCTGACTGTCGCCATCACCGCCGTGATGTGCTGGATACAGGCAATGAGCTGGGAGCTGCTGCCGCGATCCATGCGGATCGTGGCGCTGCTCGTGGTGGTGATAGCAACGATAGTCTCGGTCATATCGGCGCTGGCCAATGAGCCGGATTTTCTCCTCGGCAGACGAGCCGGACAGATCGGACTGGTTTTGACGAGCTCGGGCGGCTATGGGTTCGCCTACCTCGCCGTGATCCGAGCGCGCCGCAGCGAAACATTGGCGCTGAATGCCTCGCTCAAGCGCCTGTTTTTTTCCCCGGGACAGCCTCTGCATGCGGTCCCGCTGCCGACCTTGTCCACCGCCGTGGCCGCCCAGAACTGGTTCGAATGGCGGGTCTACGGCCGGATCCTGCCATTGTTCATGACCATTATCGGCGCATTCCCACTGGCATCCCTCGCCTTTGACGGCATGCGCCGTGCGCCTTCCATCGCCTTGTCGACGATGTTGCTGTTGGTGTTCTACCTGATGGTGTCCCCGATGATGGGAGCCGCCTATATTTCCAAAGACTGGACCCGCCGCGTCCAGATGGGGACATTCGCCGCCACCCGCCCGCTGTCCGACAGCGAACTCGCATTCGCCAAATTGCGACTGGCCATCAAGAGCTATGCATTGAGCCTGCTCATCGTGTGCGCTGTCATCGTCGTCATCATCCTGGCCAGCCGCAATAACGTCGCCCTGCTCGCGCTTTGGTCGCGACTGACGCAGCGGCTGGGCACCACGGGGTCGTACCTGAGCTTGATGCTGCTGTTCGCCGCAATCACGGCGGCCTCCTGGGCCGCGAGCGCGCTTTTCATGTCGCTGCAGCTGTTCTACGAGGCAGTGGACCGGAAAAAGCACGGTTGGAAAATATCCCTCGCCATGATCACGCTGTTTGGGCTGTTGCTGATATTGGCGCGCCGGGCTTACGTAGCGCGCGATTCTGCCCTGCAGTGGCTGCATGCCGCGCGCGCGGAGGTCATCATTCCGGTGATCGTGTTGACCGGCATCGCGCTGTACCTGCTGCCGCCGTTCCGTCGCGTGGCGGCGCTAAGCACGCTCAGGGCACTGGCCGTCGGGTTCCTGACGGTGACGGTCCTGGGCCTCATCGGGCTGTCGCAGCTGCGTCTGCCGTTCGGCTACCGGTGGGCCTTGAGCTCGGGCCTGGTGAGCCTCGCATTGGTAACCTTCATGCCGTTCCTGCTGGTGCCGATTCTGGTTCGGATGAGCCGCCATCGTTGAAAAGTGGCTATAGCATGCGGCTATTGGCGATTGCGCGTTATGTGCTGATCCCTCTGAACGCATCTTCGTTGCTGTCGATTCTTGGTTTTTCCGTGGCACTGAGCCTCGCCGAGCAGGTGGGCGTTGTGGGCATAGAACTGTTTCTCATCACCAGCCTGTTGTTCATTTGCTATGGGTTCGCGCTGCTGGATCACACGATCGAGGGGCGCTGCCAACCGCTGGTGCTCTCCACTGATGTGATGGGCACGTTCGCGACTCGATCAATAGGATCACTGCTGCTGGTGATCCTCTGCTATTACGTGACGGAGAGGTTGCGGCCGTGGGTGCACCCCGCCGTGATCGTCGCCCTGCGGTTGCTGTTGATCGCCCTGTTTCCCGTCGTTGTCGGGGGAATGATCATGACGGGCCAGTTCATGACCGCCCTCAATCCGATCGCGGCATTCGGCACGATAAAGCGGATTCCTGCCGCTTACGCGGCCCTGGTACTGGTCCTGTGCGCCATTTGGGCAGGCCCGCTGTGGCTGCTGCACACGAGTACCTTCTCCTTCGGTTCTCTGTGGCGAATCGAGTCGTTCCTGCCAATGCAGATCTTTGGTTTGATTGGCGGAATTCGCGGCACCCTGATCGGGCTGCTGGCTCACATCGTCGGCACGTATCTGTGGCTCGCCACGTTCGCCTGCATCGGCGGCACACTATATGAATCGCGCTGGGAGCTGGATATCAAGGCTGCGCAGGCGCCGGAGCGCAAAATCGAGCGCGCCAATGCCGAACTGGCGCGAGAAAGGGACCACACGATGGATCGGCTGCACGCGCAGCTGCGCGGCGGTTACTTCGCCAAGGCGCGTGAGTCGGTGCGCAAGCTCATCGCGGATGCCCCGCAGCCGCTCGACGAATGCCGCTGGCTCTACGCCCGTGCCGCGAAGCTGAACGATCAACGCCTGGCGGATTACCTGGCCCAGATGCTGTTGCCGCTGCTTTTGGACCGGCGCGCGACGGGCGAAGCACTGCAGATCACGCGGCAGCGGCTGCAGGTCTCGCCGGACTTCCGACCAACGACAGGCGCACAATCCTTGCGCCTTGCGGAACTGGCGCGCGCGGCGGGCGATGCGGCCACAGCCGGGAAACTCCTGGCGCAGATCCAACCACCGGCTAACACCGCAGCTCCCCCGTCAGCGTCCCGTCCGCCCGAATGACCCCGTGCGCGCGCAGCCACTCAAAGGCATCGGCTGCATCACTCTCGAACCAGGCGCGGGTGCTGCCCAGACGGAAGCTATAACCCCACGCGTCCATATCCAGCATCAAGCGTTCGCGCCCGACTTCCGCGAGGGCATCGGCCAGCAGGATCTGCAGGTAGCACACGGCGGATTCCTCGGGATCATCCCCACCGGCATCGCGTTCGAGGCCTGCGCGGCGTTCCGGCGTCATGCAAACGTAGTGACTGGCTTCGTGCAACACCGAGTGCACGGGGGTATCGAGCCGCGCGTACAGCGTGTCGCCTTTCAGGCCGGCCTCGCTGTCACCCCAGAAGGAGCCCGGAATATCCTCGTGCGGCGCGATCAGTGTGAGCGTCAGACCATAGTGATGCAGCACCAGTGCCAGCTCGACGCGATTCATGGTGGCCAGCCGCAGCATTGTCCGCCGGCCTCACTTGACCTGCAGGCTCGAGAGCCGTCGCATGACGACGTCCACCAGATCGTGTGCGAGCGCCGCCTGCAAAATGGCTTCCTCGTTCTGCTTGGCGAGCAGTTCGCTCACCGCGAAGCTGTACTCGCGCGTGGTCGACAATTCCTGTGAGGCCAGCAATTCCTGGTCACCGGCGGTGACGGAAAAGCGCACCGAATAGGTGAGCTCATACTCACGTGGCAGATTGTCCGGCGATACCGACAAGGTGCGCAGGACGTGCTTGTCATCCAGCACATGCACCGTCGCGGTGGCGGCGGTCGCATCCTCGGTGAGGACCACGCCGGAGACCAGCAGCGCATTGCGCAGTCCCTGCACGAAGTCACTTTGCCGGTCGTGCGCGTCCACGTAGGACACTTTGAACTGCGCCGGCAGCGGGGAGTGACCCTGCAGACGAAAGCCGCAGCCGGCCACGCACATCGCCGCAGCCAGGACCAGCCCGGCAGCCAGGCTGCGCGCGCGCGCCGGGGTGCGGCTGTCAGACAACGATGTTCACCAGTTTGCCCGGCACATAGATCAACTTGCGCGGTGTAGCCGTGCCGACGAACCGCTGCACACGCTCATCCGCCAGGACGATGCGCCGCACGGTGGCTTCATCGGCGCTCGCGGCGACGGCCACGCGTGCACGCATCTTGCCATTCACCTGCACGCTGATTTCGATCTCATCCTGCACCAGCGCCTCGGGATCGGGCGCCGGCCAGGGCTGGTCGATCAGCGCCCCTTCGGCCCCCAGCGCCTGCCACAGCGCATGACATACATGCGGCACGATGGGCGAGAGACACACGGCGACCACACGAAAGGCCTCGTGGCGCACCGCGCGCCCCTGCGGCGAGAGGTCCGCAAAACGGCCCAGCGCATTCAACAGCTCCATCACGGCTGCAATGGCCGTGTTGAACGTGTGGCGTCGGCCAATATCGTCGGTCACCTTGGCCAGGGTGTGGTGCGCAGCACGGCGCAGCGCCTTCTGGCCGGCGTCCAGAACGGCGACGTCCAACACGGGGCTGGGACCTGCCTGGACATGCTCATGCACGGCAGTCCACAGGCGCCGGATGAAACGCGAGGCGCCGAGCACGCCCTCGTCGGACCACTCCAGGGTCTGTTCGGGGGGCGCCGTGAACATGACGAACAACCGCACGGTATCGGCGCCGAAGCGCTCCACCAGTTTTTGCGGATCGACGCCATTGTTGCGCGACTTCGACATGGTGCCGAGACCGTCGTACTGCACCTCGACCTTCTCGCCCGAGGGCAATGCCGCGAGGTAGCGTCGGGCTCCCTCCTCCCCACTGCTCGTGACCTGCGCCGGATCAAAGAACTCGCGCCGGCCTGCGGCGGGATGACGCGAGTAGATATGATTCAGCACCATGCCCTGGGTCAGCAGGTTGCTGAAGGGCTCACTGACGCTGGGCAGCTTCAGATCGCGCATGACCTTGGTCCAGAACCGCGAGTACAGCAGGTGCAGGATGGCGTGCTCGATGCCGCCGATGTACTGGTCCACCGGCATCCAGTAGCGGGCGCGTTCATCGACCATGGCCTGCGTATCGTCGAAGCTCGCAAAGCGCAGGAAGTACCACGAGGAATCGACAAAGGTATCCATGGTGTCGGTTTCGCGGCGCGCCGCGCCCCCGCACTTCGGGCAGCTGCATTCATAGAACGATGGCGTCTTGCCCAATGGATTGCCACTGCCGTCGGGTACCAGGTTCTCCGGCAGCAGCACCGGCAGCTGCGCATCCGGCACCGGCACATCCCCGCAGGCCGCGCAGTGAATCAGCGGAATCGGACATCCCCAGTACCGCTGGCGCGAGATACCCCAGTCGCGCAGTCTGAACTGGACGCGCTTCGCGCCCATGCCGCGCGCGGCGAGCGCCGCGGCGATGGCATCCACCGCCGCCTTGAAATCGAGCCCGGAGAATTCCCCGGAATTCACCGTGATGCCGTATTCGCCGTACGCGTCCTGCCAGGGCGCGCTCACGCTCTCGTAGGCGCCACCCGCCGACTTCACCACCGTGTGGATGGCAATGCCGGAGCGGGTCGCGAACTCAAAGTCGCGCTCGTCATGCGCGGGTACACCCATCACGGCGCCCTCGCCGTATCCCATGAGCACGTAGTTGGCGATCCACACCTCGATGGGCTTGGCCGTAAAGGGGTGCAGTACATGCAGGCCCGTGCGCAGGCCCTTCTTCTCCTGCATCGCGACGTCGGCTTCCATGACACTGCCGCGCTTGCACTCGGCGACAAACTCCGCGATCACGGTATTGCCGGCGGCGACCGCCGTGGCAATGGGATGCTCGGCCGCGATGGCCATGAAGGTCGCACCGAACAAGGTGTCGGCGCGCGTGGTGAAAACCTTCAGTGCGCCGGCACCCCCCATCAGCTGCTCGAGCTCCGGGGCGTAGGCGAAACTGATCTCGGTGCCTTCGCTGCGACCGATCCAGTTGGCCTGCAT
>DATHOA010000369.1:0-18726 GCA_035485475.1 Steroidobacteraceae bacterium
ACCGGCCCCTTGCGGCGGTGAACTGGCCGAATTTAAGGTGAACTGTAAGGAGCCCTCGTGACTTGGTATTTCATTGTTTTCGCCATGCGCATGCTCACCGTCCAACACGCGACCGGCGTTGTTCAGATCGTCAAGTTCCCCGATGAACAAGCTTGCGAAAAGGCCCGGATTGAGACGCATAGCGATGGCATTGCCACGGTATGTACGTCCTCGCTGGCCGATCTCACTGGATTCACCGCGGCAATGGGCTGCCACGACTCACACCTGATTTCATTGCCCAATGGAACCACCGTTGCGCGTTTCAACTGTACGCCCGACATAACGGTTCCGAAGTGAGCGTGAATTCAGTGGCGGCCCGCGGGCTACCGGCCGGCAAGCAAAGCCGCACAGTCCACGTCTTTGGCCCGGCCGGGATCGGCTAGCATGAACCGCGAGTCCTTTACCGGAATGTGAATTGTCGGATGAGCCAATGTACCCTGCACCAGCACCGGGGTACGCACGCGGAAGAGTCGCAGACTCTTGGCATTGCCGCGGATACTCAGGTCGAGAGCCTCCGAATCCAGATGAATCTGACCCGCGCCGGTGATCAGCACGGGGTCGGTGTCCACGATCAGATCCTGCGCGGTAAGCGTGCCGTTTTCAGCCTTGAATTGTACCCTTGCGCAGCGTACGGGAACTTCCTGCTCGCTCTTGGTCAGCAGCAGACCCAAGCCGCGCAGATCGAGGTCGGTAAGTTCCGCAAAGGACCTGCGCAGCGCGCCGAGCGGCATGTGTGCGGTCACCGTGCCGTTGGCGCTCGCGGCAACCTGGTGTACGGACCTTCCTTGGCCGGTGATCCTGATCTGCGCCTGCACCAGCCCTTCCACGGGTGATGGACCGGTATCCTTGTGGACCAGCTGGCCGAGCTGCAGATCGGTAATCCTGAGGTCAACGTTGGCTGCGGCAAGCTCCTTGCTGCCATCGAGAGTGAGGTGAGCCGTGACTCGTCCTCCCGCCAGTTTGGCCAGGAGTGGTGCGACCGTGAGAACGTCGTGGCCAATGTTCGCATCGAGGGAGACGGCTTCAAACGGCAAACGGCCCACCTCCACCCGGTCCGCATGGTACTTCACTGTCGCGCCCGCGGCGTGCAGCACATTGGGACTGATCATGGCATCAGACAGCAGCAGCGGCGACTTGGGCTGCGAAGTGCGTCCCGCCGCACGCAAGCCGAAATCGGACAATTTCAAGACTCGGGAGTGCAGATCAATGTCGAATTTCGGCCGGCCGCTGGAGGAATCGGTCGACACCCGTCCCTGTAAATCGCTGCTGCCGGAGGTCCCCGCAAGATCATCGAAAGTCGTGTGCATCCCGCGACGCGCGAGTTTGCCCGTGAGGCGATAGTTGCCGGTATCCAGCAAGTGCACGCCGGTCAGAAAGTACAGGTCCTTCAGGTCCGGTCCGGCCGCCACGAACGCGGCGTCGACCATTTCGAATGTGAAGGGCTGCGGCAGCGTGCCGCTGCCGTCTAGGTCCGAACCGCTCGAGCGCTCCGTGAAGGTGAAGTGGTAGGGGGCCTTGTGGCTGGCGGTGGCGAGGGGGTCCGCGGTGACGGCAAAGGTAACGGCCCGGTCGTTCAGTTGGCCCGCCCCTTCAATATGCAGCCGCTGCGCGGGGCCCGGTCCGCCCAGGTCCTGGGCGGAGGCCGTGCCGACAAATTGCAGGTGTCGCCGCGCATCCTCGAGTACCACGTGAGCGTTCAGCATCGACAGGGTGCGCAGAATCGCCGAATTGCTGTTGACCTGCTGGTTGGCAGGGTCGCGCAACTGCCAGTTGGCCCTTCCCGTGGAGTCGCGTATCAGGTGCAGTGTCGCAGCCTGCACGTCGAGCCCGGTGATGCCACTCAAATGCCAGAATCCGGGCAGCCTGAACACCGCGGCAATCCGCCCGACTTCGGCGGTGACGCCAGGAGGTGTCCACGGCGGGTTGCCGATGATCACGTGTTCGGCGACCAGCTGTGGATGGAACGAGAACAGCTGCACCTGCAGCGTGCCGTTGACCTGAACCGGTCGTCCGAGGCGTAAGGCGACATAGCGCACCAGCAGCGCGTGACCGTAGCCTGCCTCAAGCGCTGCGAGCAGGCCTGCGGTCAGGACGATCAATATCACGAACACCATGACGGTCCACTTCAGAATGCGGCGGACCACCAACGAGGCTTTCATGAGGCATTAACGCATAATTCGACCCGCAGCAGGGCCCTGCGCCTCCGGATTGGAGTCCGTGCAGACGTACTCCTTCAGCCGCAGCCCCGGCTGGCGTCGATAGGTCACGCGCGTGCTCCAGGACTTGGTGAAAGTCTTTGGATCCGTAATGGTGATGACGTCCTCGAGCGTGTCGGCATCCAGTTTGCGGATTCGCTCGGCGACATGCATTTCGGTGGAATGCGGCAGTCCCGCCGTGTCCAGCGTGGTCAAATCGTTGAAGCCCTCACTGTCGACTACCAGCGTGTCACCCTCCCAGCGCCCGACCGACAGCCCCATCCAGTTTGGATCCAGGTCATCGAGCTTCGGCAGACTCATGTCCAGGTAAACCATCCTGGGCATATGGTGGATCTCGTGGATGAAGGTGACCTGCTTGGGTTCCTGGAGTACTTCGATCGGATATGCCGCGAACAGGATGCGTGGAAAGCCATGCGGTTTGCAGGTCTGGATGGTGTCAAAATCGGGTTTGCCAGCCTGGCGGCTCTTTACGGCCGCGCTGTAGCGGGCGGCGGCGGCCCGGTTCATCGGGGGCAGCTTGCCATCGATCGTCCGGATCGCGGAATGATCCCCCTGGATCAGCCAGACGCCTTCAAAGTTCTGTGCGGGAGGTGGCGTATAGATCGCCTGCGCGCGTGCCATGCCGGCGCCACCCGCTACAACGGCAGCAGCGGCGACCAGCACCGGGGGTAACCAGGACTTCTTCATCATTTCTCCGCAGTATGGCCGGCAGTTGGCATGTTGCGATTGTTTTCCTCGCAGATGTATTCGGTCAGTCTGAGATCCGGTCGCCACGCATAGGTGATGCGCGCGTACCACGGCTCCGTGAAGAACTCGGGATCTTCGATGCGGATCAGATTCTCAAGGGCGTGACCGCCTTCGATCTTGCGGATGCGCTCGATCACGTGCAGCTGTTTGCCGTGGATGACGCCCACTTCGTCGATCCAGGTGCGGTCATTCAGGCCGATCGTGTCCACGACCAGTGTGTCGCCCTCCCAGTGGCCGGCCGAATCACCCATGAAGCTGGGCACCACCATCTGCGGATGCGCCTGGTCCATGTAGATGTGTCGGATGTTATGGGCTACTTCGTGGACGATGACGGTCTCGCCGGCGGCTTGAATGATCTGGATGGGGTAGGGTGAATTCATCACCCTGGGCACGCCATGAGGCCAGCAGTATGAGGAGGCATCCGCGATGGGCGAGCCGTCCTTTTCCGCCTTGACCCGCGCGTCCCACGCCGCCTTGCCATGCGCCGTGAAGGGCGGCAGGCGCCCGAGGGTGGAGTTGATCTGGCGATTGTAGAGGCGGATGTACCACACCCCCGAGAGGTCGCGCGCGTCAGTGGCGGACGCCGCGGGGCGGATCAATGGGCCGTCGACTACGTCCGATGGTGCGGCCGCCGCGGCGGCGGTCAACAGGACGCCAAGTCCCAGAATGCAGCGACCAAGCAAGCCTTGCATATTTCATGTCTCCTCAGCTACGGGACAATGCTTACACCTGGAATCATTCCCGGCAAGACAAACTGCTGCACGACCACGAGTGCGACCAGAAGCAGTGTGAGGGCGATGCTGTGGATGAACGTGCGTGCGAATACCGCGCCTTCCTGGCCCTGCAGCTGGGTGACCGCCGCGCCGGTCGCGATGTTCTGCGGGGAGATCATCTTGCCCATGACACCACCGGATGAGTTGGTGGCCGCAAACAGCACCGGGTTCAAGTTCAACTGCTGTGCCGCAACCACCTGCAGGTTGCCGAACAACGCATTGCCGGAGGTATCGCTCCCCGAGAGTGCGACCGCGATCCAACCGAGGAATGGTGAAAGCAGGATGAACAGGTAGCGAGTCGATGCCGCACCCTTGCCGAGCGTGTAGGCTAGGCCGGAGTAGTTCATAAGATACGCGAGCGCGACGATGAGCACGACGGTGATGATCGCCAGCCAGATTTGCCGAAAAGTCAGGGCCACGCAGCCTGCGAACGCGCGCGGTGATACGCGGAACAACACGCTGACGAGCAGGCAGGCGACCAGCACGGCGGTTCCCGTCGCAAGCGGCTGGAAGGACCAGATCGCGGCGTACGGCTTGTCGTGATAAAGCGTAATCGCAATCGCATTGTGAAGCCCTGGCCAGGCGATGGCCTGCTGGCCCTTCGCGGCTATACCAAAGAAGGACCAGGTGATCACCACCGCGGTGAGCGCGAGCCACGGCAACCACCCCTGCCAGGCCGGTATCGGGGCTGACCCCGGCAATGGCTGCGCGGTCGACTGCTTGATCATGAAGGCCGGGTCCGCCTTTGGGTGCCAAACCCTCACGAACAGCAAGGTGGCTGCCAATGACAGCAACGAGGACAGTACATCTGCCAGGGTGTAGTCGATGAAGTTCGAGGCCAGAAACTGTGCGCCGGCAAACGTGGCACCGGCGACCAGCAGGACGGGCCACAGGCTGCGGACCGAACGCCAGCCACCGTACAGCGCCGTGACGTAGAAGGGCAGTATCAGCGCGATGAAGGGCAATTGCCGGCCCACCATGGCCGCCACGGTGACCGCGGGCAGGCCGGTCACCGAGCCCAGTACCGTCAGGGGAATGCCCAGGGCGCCGAATGCCACCGGCGCGGTATTGAAGATCAGCACAAAGACCAGCGCCTCGATGGCCGGAAAGCCGATCAGAATCAACAGCGAGCTGGTGATTGCCACCGGAGTGCCGAAACCGGCGATGCCCTCCAGCAATGCGCCAAAACAAAAACCGACCACCACCAGCACGACCCGCCGGTCATCGGGCAGATTCGTGGTCAGCCAGGACCGGAAGGCCTCGAAGCGCCCGGACGTCACCGCGAGGTTGTAGAGCAGCAGGCCATTGAAGACCAGCCACATGACGGGCCAGAGCGCGAAGGTCGCGCCACTCAACAGGGATTGGACCGCGGGCTCGAGGGGCATTTTCCAGGGCCCAACGGCAATCACGAACGCAACGGCCAACGCCGCCGAAGCGGCCTGCCAAGCGGGTCGCCGCAGCACGCCCAGCACTATTACCAGCGCCACAATGGGCAATGCTGCAACGCAGAAAGAGGCGCCGAGGCTATTGGCGATCGGGGTCAGCAGCTGATGGAACATGCATTTTTCTCTGGCTACCTGAGCGCAGCATATAGAGTCGCTGAGCACCTGGCCGGCGCTTTCGGCGAGCTTACCAGTCCCCGGGCGCCGCTTACCTGGGCCTTTCAGTTACCCGGGTGACGAAAACTTCAGGAGGAATTTGTCACGGTTTGTTGGGTTCGACGTTGTAGCAGAACAGGGGCCTCGACCACGATGGGGCCGAACACCAAGGAGATGAATTTGAAAACTGCAAACAAGCCGTTGCTCGCGGGCTTCCTGCTGGCGCTGACGCTACCCTTTGCGGCCAACGCGGATCTTCCGGGCAAGCACCCTGCCTACCTGCATGCGTTGACCGACCTGCGCACCGCGCGCTGGATGCTGGAGCACCGCCCCGGAGATGTAGGGGTGAGCACTCACGAGGATGTCGCGATCGTGGAAATCGATGCGGCGATTGGCGAGATCAAGCATGCCGCGATTGATGACGGCAAGAATATTCATGACCATCCGCAGGCCGACGTGCCGGGCAATCACCCGGGACGCCTGCACAAGGCGCTGGAGTTGCTGCACAAGGTGCACTCCGACGTGGCGCGTGAGGAGGATGATCCGATGACGCGCGGACTGCGTGACCGGGCCGTGAAGCATATCGATGCGGCCATCCACGCGACGGATGGAGCCCTGGCTGATGCCCACTGAGGCGGAACCCATGGAAAAAGCGGGGCTGCCGCGCGGCAGCCCCGGTTTCTAGGGCAGTTGAGCTCTATCAGAAGTTGAACAGATCAAACAGGTCATCCAGTGCCGGCGTATTCAACGGAACGTACGGGTTGAACGGCAGGGCCAGCGGATTCGGGAAGTTGTCCCGGCTGCGGCTCGAAACCGGCCGCAGGCCCCAATTGCGCTCGATGAACTTCAGAATCGACACATGATCCGCATAGCTGTGCGAGATGTGACCCGGATTCACATACTTGGACACCACCAGCAGCGGAATGCGCGTGCCGTCACCAAAGTAATCAAGCGGCTGGACGTAGCCTGAGTCGTAGTAGCCGCCGCCCTCATCGAAGGTGATGAAGATCGCCGTGTCATTGGCATAGCCGGAAGCCTGCACCTGATCCACGATCTTCTTCACGAAGCCTTCAAAGAGATCAAGCTTTGAGGACGCCGGATGGCCGTCGACGTAGCCGCTGGGTTTGACGAACGACACGGCCGGGAGGGTGCCCTTGCTGATATCCGTATACAGATTGACACTGTCCTGGATATGGGCCGCGACCTGATCCGGGTGCGCCATGATGGAGGTGTCGTACTGGAAGGGATTGCAGATATTGCAGTACTCGTCGGCGTTCGGGCCATTGGTGCCGTAGTTCAGCTGGTACGGGTCATTGACGTAGTTGTTCCATTGATCACCGTAGTACTTCCAGGAGATATGCGCGGCATTGAGGCTGTCGCCAATGCTCGGAGTCGATGACGGCGGAATGGTGAACGGCGTATTGGCCGGATTCTGGTCCGTCGAGGCGTTGTTGCCGTTGCCAAAGTACCCGGGATTGTAGTTGTTCAGCAGGTAGTAGTGCCCCGGCTCACAGTGCGGATTGATCGGTCGCGGCAGTGAACTCAGGTACTTGACCACCGGTGCGACGCCCGCCTGTGACAGGTCGGCGCAGTTGCTGTAGGAACCGCCACCGGAGACCGGTTCGGCCGTGTACGGCGGCGGGAACCCGGCATTGAAGCTGTTGCCGTAGCCGTCCTCCGTGTACCAGTTATTGGTTCCCTTGGCGGGATTCGGATTCTCGATCTCGTTGACCACGCCTTTGTCCGGATTCGCATCGCCCTGGTAGGGAGCCGTGAATACCGTGACGTTGTTGGGCGGCGCCGTTGGTCTGCCATTGGCATCGCTGTACCAGATCATGTCGCCATGGCCGAGCATGATGTGGTTGGCGCCCGTACCACCATTGACGGATTGGTGAAAGTTGTCGCTCATCGCGTAGCGATCGGCCAGGCTCTTGAAGTAGGGCGCATCACCCTGCTGGACATTGTAGAACCCCAGGGCGGTGGAGCCTTCGCCAGTCGTAGTCGCGGTCGGTGAGTATTCGGTGCTGAAATTGGCCGGCTGCATCGCGCCGTTGGTGCCCGCCCCAACGGTGACCTCGACCCAGGAGAACAGCTTGCCATTGCACCCCGAAGGGTTGTCGAAGGTGGAACGCTCAACGCTGCAATTGAGCTGCTGCCACATCTGGTAGAAGCGGTGCACGGGGCTGGCCGCGTAATCGGTATAGACGAACTTTCCGCCCGTCAGCTGGAAGGGGCCGGCTGCCAGGTTGTTGACGTTGGTGATACGGGCATCGGGAACGTGGCTGCTTTGCCCGGTGCCACCCGTGATCAGGGACGGGTAGTAAATTTGCGCAAGTCCGCTCTCAGTCTGCTGGGCGCACTGGAGCGCGGAAATTGCCGGCGAGGTATCGCAGGGATTCGCCCCTGAGAAGAAAGCGTCGGAGCCGCTCGGACCGCCAGTCAGTGGCGCCGGTAGCTGATCGTCCGGAAAGATCTGCTTCGGTGGACTGAGCAGGAAGGTGTCCGCGCTGCCGGAGTCCACGGCCGCCAGCTGATGCGCCTTGTCGAAGTTCGGGCCCGGAACGGCGTTCTTGCCGGAATCCAATGCCACGATGCCTTCGCTGAGCAGGTTTCGCACCGACTCGCCGGGCCGCGGCTCGTAGGTGGCGAAGACGTGATCGAAGCTGCGGTTCTCACCGATGATGACAATGACGTGCTTGATCGGGGTGCGGGTTTGCCCCAGCCCCGATGGCTCCTGCGCAGCACTGGTTGCGGCCAGGACGGGGCCGACTGACAGCTGCAGTACTGCAAGCGTTACCGCGGCGGTGCGCGTTGTGTGAAGGATCTGCGACACCATTCTTCTCGCATCCATGACGGTCCTCCCCAATGACAAGGCGCGCACATGCGCGCTGTGTCACGTTAGGAATTACGTGTTGCAGAACCATGATCAAATTTTGAATTTCGTCGCCGCACCTCCCGTTGTCCTACATCTGCTGAGGGTGCTGCAGGACTTGTCGTACGGGGCTCACGGAATTTTTGCGTCGCGCGGTTCAACGCGGATCACTCCCATCATTCCGGCATCCTCGTGCTCGAGGAGATGGCAGTGGTACACGAAGGTTCCGACCGTGTCGGGACTGCGAAAATCCATGCGTATGCGCACGCTGGGGTATTGCAGCATCTTGTCGGAAAAGTACGGCACGTTGACCGTATCGCGCAGAAACGGCTCGTTCACCGCGACGCCGTTCCAGGCCATCAGCGCAAAGTGCAGCTGGTGAATGTGGAAGGCATGCAGTTCGGTGGTGCGATTTTCAATGATCCAGTCCTCTATATCGCCCTGCCGTACGGTGATATTCGGCGTGGGCTTGGCGGGATCGAAGGCGCTGGGAGTCTGCCCCTCTACCGTGATGTAGAAAGTGGTGGCGCTGTTGGGGTCTTTTGGATCCTCGAGTTTCTCGGAGAAATATAATTTTCGGGTACGCACCGGAGGGCTATCGCCCAGCCATGGCAATCGCGGCGCGGTCAAGGGAGCGGCTTGGGGCGGAAGGCCTGGCAGTGCCGCGGCGTCGGTGGCGGCGATGAGCGCGGCCAAAGCCCGATTCGGATCGTTTTCGCCACCCTGGCCGGTGTCCACCGTGCGGGTGACCAGCAGCGCGGGGACTCCCAGCGGCGGTCCACGTATGACGAATTCGACGCGCGCGCCGGGGGGCACGCCGATGTGATCGACCCAGGTGATCGCCGACCCGGTGCCGCCCCGCCAGTTCATGGGCACGCCATCAATTGCCACCAGGCCGAGTTGCTGCGGCGTATGTTGAAACAGAATGGCCAGGTTCAGGTAGGTGACGGCGGACGCATTGACGATTCGCCACAGTTGGCGCTCTGCGGGCTTGAGGCGAATGATTGCCGGCGGATAGTCGGGGTAGGGCACGGGCACGAAATTGACACTGAGGTCCTTGGCGGGCTTGCCGAAGCCGGTGCCGTTGTTGGCGGCGTCGCCATCGCGATCGAGCAGACTCTTGGGCACAACCGGTTCGAACCGTGACGGCGGCGCATCCGGATTCAGCAAATCCTGATCGCGAATGACGAGCAGCCGTTCCGGCAGGCCGGCCAGTTCCGGCACGGCCCGCTCGATGCCTTCAATGATCAATGCGCCCGAAGCGCCTCCCATGACCTGCGGGGCGCTGAACCCATGGATGTGGGGGTGGTACCAGTACAGGCCCGGTGGTTCGTCCGGCGGAATGCGGAATTTGTATTCGAAGGGGGCATCGGATGGCTGGATCGATGTCTCGAGCACTTCATCCTGGTGACATTTTGCAGGCACCGTGAGCCCGTGAAAATGCAGATTGGTGGCGGTGGCCGACATCGCGCCACTGCGGCAGGCATCGTTGCCGGGGTGCCCGAGGCTGATGTCCATGTGCATGGCGCGCGCCATGGACTGGGGTGGGGCGGTGAGTTTGTTGACCAGGTGCAGGTCCAGCAGATCACCCGGATGCAGGCGCAGGGTGGGGGACTGCGAACCATCGGCCAGCAGGTAGCAGTAGCGCATCGAACCGTTGGCCGGGTAGCTGCGAATGAACAGCTCCACGCGCAGCACGCCATCGCTGCTGCGCAGATCGCGCGGCTGCGGGACCGTGCTGCCGGCGGCGGGTCGCGGACACCAATCGGGCATGGGCGCGGAGGCGTGCGCTGCTATGGCCAACAGCAGCCACAGCAGCACCGTGCAGGCGCCACACAACGCCGCTGGCAAAGCAGGTTGCATCAAGTGCCTGCGTCCTCAGCCTAATGCGATCGGGAACTGTGCGCCGCGGCCCGGTCCTGCGCGGCAAGGAATTCATCGGTTGGCACGGCCACTGGCACGGCCTCGGGCTCGGGCGGCGCCGCGGCGGGTGGGCGCTGCATCGGCGCAGCAGCAGCGTGCGGCGTGGCAGGTTCGGTTGCCGCCCGCGGGAGGGCTGCGCGGGCCGACAGCGTCGCCGATGCAGTCACAGGTGCGGCGCGCCACAGCCCGGCGCGCCAGGACATCAATCCGAAGGTGCCGGCAAAGCTGACCAGGACAATGACGGGTGTGACGAGGCGACGGTTCACAGCCCATCGTATGAGGCAAATATGACGGTTTCTTGTCGCTACTGCCTGGGGTCCGGCCGATTCCACCAGCCCCCGCCCAGTGCCACGAACAGGGCCGCAGTGTCGGCCAGATAATTTGCCCGTGCCTGCTCCAGATTTGACACCGCCTGAGCCTGCGCCTGTTCGGCATTCAACAGATCCAGATAGGTAATCGACCCCTGGCTCAAAGAAGCGTGCGTAGCGTCGAGACTATGATGCGCAGCCTGCTCGGCACGCTGGTTGGCCTCAACGGCCTGCGCGTCAAACTGCAGCGCATAGAGCGTGTCGGCCACATTTTGCAAGGCGCTCAGCACCACGGCGCGATATTGCGCCCCCGCCTCATCGAGCGCCGCATCCGCCGCGAGCTTGTGATGCCACAGCGCACCGCCCGCAAACAGCGTCTGACTGAGGTTCGCCCCGACCGACCAGAACGTATTGCCGCTGGCGAGCAGGGTCGACACACTGGTGGAGGCCCCACCCAAGGTGGCCGTCAGATTGATCTGCGGCAGCAGATCAGCGAGCGCGACCCCGACCTGGGCACTGGCGGCATGCAATTGCCCCTCGGCAGCGAGCACATCCGGCCGCTGACGCACCAGCGCTGCGGGTAAGCTGACCGGCAGGTTCTGGGGAATGCCAAGGGTCGACAGTTCGAAGGTCGCCGCGGGAGGCTCGCCGGGCGAGCGACCCATCAGCACGGCCAACAGGTCGCGCTGCATCGCAAGCTGCTTGCGCAGCGGCGGCAGTTGCGCTTCGCTGGCCGCCAGCACGGCCTGCTGCGCCAGCACCGCGGTCTGCGCAATGCTGCCGAGCGCCAGCTGTCTGTTCAGAATGTCGAGCGCATCATGCTCGCCGCGCACGATGTCTTCGGTGGCCTTGATCTGGGCGCGCAGCGAGGCCTCCTGGATGGCCGCGGCGACCACATTGGAGGTGAGCGTCAGATACGCGGCTTCCAGATCGTAGCGCTGACTGTCCGCCTGGGCCTGCGCCGACTCGACCTGGCGGCGGTTGCCGCCGAACACATCCAGCATATAGGACACACTGACCTGGGCGGTCTGCAGCGTGAACAGCGGTTGGGACGAGGCCAGGGTCGGGGCGAGGGTGCCCACGGCATTGCGCTGTCGACTCGGCGCATATGCCGCCTGCAGGCCTGGAAACAGCGTGGCGCGCTGGACCTTGACCAGTTCATTGGCCTGACGCAACGCCGCCTGTGCGGCCTTGACCGTGGGACTACCCCGCAAGGCATTGTCTACGACATCATTCAACGCGGCACTGCCGTACATCGTCCACCACTGGTAGGGCACGTCCGCGCCGCTGGCGAAGGACTGCGGCTGGTCCGCCGGCAAATAGCGATCTGTCGCAAGGCTCTGTGGCGGCTTGAAGTTCGGGCCGACCGCGCATGCCGACAGTGCCAGTGCGGTCAGGCAGGGGATGATGATCTTCATTCCGCGATCTCCTTGGGATGCGGGGTGAAGTGTCGCTGGGAGGCCAGCAGGATCATCGACGGCAACACGAAAAGTACCAGCACCGGTGCGAGCAGCATGCCGCCGACGACCACCAGCGCCAGCGGGCGCTGCACCTGCGAGCCGATTCCCTTGGACAGCGCCGCGGGCACCAACCCGACGCACGCGACGATGCAGGTCATCATCACCGGGCGCATCTGTACGCGGCAGGTGTGCAGAATGGCGGCGACGCGGTCCATGCCCTGTTCGATGTGCAGGTTGTAGTACGACAGTACGATGATGCCGTCCATGGTGGCGATCCCGAACAGCGCCACAAAGCCGATTGCCGCCGACACACTGAAGGGCGTGCCCGTCAGCGCCAGGGCAAAGATGCCACCGATGAGCGCCATCGGAATCACGCTCACGGCGAGCAGCACGTCCACGATCGATCCGAAATTGATGAACAGCAGGATGCAGATCAGCGCCAGACTCACCGGTACGGCGATTTTCAGGCGCTGCAACGCGTCGTTCAGATTGCCGAATTCACCCACCCATTCGAGCCGGTAACCTCCGGGTATCACGACGGAGCGGGCCACCCGCGCCTGGGCGTCCAGTACTGCGCTGCCCAGATCGCGGCCGCGGACGCTGAATTTGATGGGAACGTAGCGCTGCTGCTGTTCGCGGTAAATGAAGGAGGGTCCCGAAACCAGGTGCACTTTGGCTACATCGGCCAGCGGTACCGGGACCGGCGCCGCCCCCCCGGTCGGATCCGGCGCCGCGACCGTGATCCGGCCGATGGAATCCAGATCGGCGCGAAATGGCTGCGCCAGGCGAACCATCATCGGAAAATGCCGATCACTGCCGGCTTCGTACAGGTCGCCGGCGGATTGGCCGCCGATCGCACTCTGTACGGTCGCGTTGATGTCCCCGGGCGCCAGTCCCAGCCGCGACGCCCGCTCCCGGTCCACGTCGACACGGATCGTGGGCTGTCCTAAGGGATTGAAGATCGCCAGGTCCGTGATGCCGGGGACCGACTGCATCACGTCGCGGATCTTCGCGGCCGTGGCGGCGAGAACGTTCAGATCATTACCGAACAGCTTCACCGAGTTCTCGCCCTTGACTCCGGATGCGGCCTCCTCGACGTTGTCCTCGATGTACTGGGAGAAGTTGAAGTCCACGCCGGGAAACTTCTGGGTGAGAGTTGCCGTCAGGTCCTGTGTGAGTTTTTCCTTGTCGACACCCGCCGGCCAGGCATCGGCGCTCTTGAGCGGCACGAAGAATTCCGCATTGAAGAACCCCGTCGCATCGGTGCCGTCATCAGGCCGCCCATGCTGGGAGACCACGGTTTGTACTTCCGGAAAGCTGCCGATGACCCGGCGCATCTGGTTCACATAGCCGTTGCTGGCTGCGAGTGATACGGAGGTCGGCATCGTGGCGCGGATCCAGAAGTTGCCTTCCTCCAGACGCGGCAGAAACTCCAGTCCCAGGCCATGCGCCGCCACCCCCGCGATGCCGAGCAGCAATACCAGACTGCCCAGCGTAATGATGCGATTGGCCAAGGCGAATTCAACCACCGGCTCGTAGCCGCGACGCAGCCACCGCACCAGCACGGTTTCGGTCTCAGTCACGCTGGAGGGCAACAGTAATGCGCACAACGCCGGGGAAATCGTGAACGTGGCGATTAGACCGCCGGCGATGGCATAGCCATAGGTGCGGGCCATCGGTCCGAAAATATGTCCCTCGATGCCGCTGAGCGTGAACAGGGGTACGAATCCGGCGATGATGATGGCGGCGGCAAACAGGATGGACTGGTTGACTTCCGTGGCGGCATTGGCGATCACCCCGAATTTGCCGCGGAACTGGGTATTGCCGCGCACCACCTGCAGCAGCGCCCCGCCGGCGCGCCGCGCTTCGGCACTCTCGCCGAGATGCCGGAAGATGTTCTCGACCATGATCACCGTGGCATCGACGATCAGCCCGAAGTCGATGGCGCCAACCGACAGCAGGTTCGCCGACTCCCCGCGCAACAGCATCAGGCCGATGGCAAAAGCCAGTGCAAAGGGGATGGTACAGGCCACGATGACGGCACTGCGCAGATTGCCGAGAAAGGCCCATTGCAGCAGAAAGATCAGTGCAATTCCGGCCAGCACATTGTGCAGCACCGTCCCGGTCGTCACCCGGATCAGGTCGGAGCGATCGTAGATTCGCTCGATGTGCACGCCCGGTGGCAGCAAACCGGAGCCGTTGATCTTGCTGACCTCGGCTTTGACGCGCTCGATCGTCGGCATGCTCTCGGCGCCACGACGCATCAACACGATGCCCTGGACGATGTCATCGTCGTCGCCGATTCCGGCGATGCCCAACCGCGGCTGATGTCCGATCTGGATATTCGCCACGTCCTGGACGCGCACGGCCACGCCGTGATTGAGGGCCACCATGGTGTGGCCGATGTCTTCGATGGAGTGGATCAGTCCCACGCCACGTACCACCGCGGATTGCGGGCCGACATCGACCGTCTGGCCGCCTACGTTGACATTGCTGTTACCCAGCGCCTGCAACACCTGGGGCAGCGTGACCCCGTAGTGCTGCAGCCGCGGCTGGTCGACATTGACATCGTAGGTGCGCGTCTTGCCACCCCAGCCGGTCACATCGATCACGCCCGGTACGGCCTTGAAGCGCCGTTCCAGAACCCAGTCCTCCAGGGTCTTCAGGTCAGTGACCGAGTATCCCGATGGCCCCACGACCTGGTAGCGGTAAATCTCGCCGATGGGACTGGTCGGTGAAATCTGTGGCGTCGCGCCGTTGACCAGGTTCGGCAGCTGCGCGAGGCGGTTGATCACCCATTGTTCGGCCTGATCGTAGGTGAAGTCGTAGGTAAACTGCACCTTCACATCGGACAGTCCGAACAGCGAGATCGTGCGCACCGAGGTGACATGCGGAATACCCGCCATCTGGATTTCGATGGGGATGGTCACGTAGCGCTCGATCTCCTCCGCGGACTGCCCGGAGCTTTGCGTGACGATGTCGACCAGCGGCGGGACGGGGTCGGGATAGGCCTCGATGTTCAGTGAGCGGAAGCCGATGGCACCGGCGATGAGCGCCAGGGGCAGCAGCAGGGCGAGGAAAACGCGCTGTCGGAGCGCGAACGTAATCAGCGCGTTCAATCAGGCTGCGCCGCGGTATCGATAAAGAGGCTGCCACTGATGACGATGCGCTCGCCGGCCGCGAGACCCTGGCGTACCTCGGTTGCCGCACCGTTGCTGCGCCCGGTCTGAATGGCACGCTCCTGCAGCACGCCGTCGGCGCGGACCACCCAGACATGGGCCTGATCCCCCTCGCGCACAATGGCTGCGGGTGGAATCGCCGGCGCCTGTGAATCCGCGCTGGTGACGATCTCGGAGGTGGTGAACATCGCGGGCTTCAGCCGACCATCCGGGTTGGGGACGGTGGCGCGTATGAGCACCCGATGCGTGGCCACATCGACCTCGGCGCCCACGGCCTGCACCGTGGCGCGATAGTCCCGTTCGGGGAGCGACTGCACATGGATGTGAATCAACTGACCGGGGGCAATGACGGCCGCGTCCATGTCCCGGACCGCGCATAGCAGCCACACCGTGGAGAGATCCGCGACGGTGAAGATCGGTGTCGTGTCGCCGGCCTGCACGACCTGCCCGGGACCAATCTGCCGGTCGGTCACCAGACCCGTGATTGGCGAGCTGATGGTTGCGGTGGCGCTGACCTTGCCTGCCGCCTCCAGCGCCTGAATCTGCGCATCGGAGCTGCCGAGCACCCGCAGGCGTCCGCGCGCCGCCGACAAGGCGGCCTCGGCGGCCGTCAGATCCGCCTGCGCCTGCTGCCAGTCCTGCAGCGACCCGCCATGCGAGTCGTAGGCGGCGTGTCGACGAGTCTCATTCAGGCGCGCCAAGCGGGCCTGTGACAGCGCGGTGACGAGGGCGCTTTGGGCATCCAGGTTCTCGCTGGCGTCCAGGCTGACCAGGGGTGCGCCGCTGTGGACGCGGTCGCCGATTCCGGCCAATACCCGTACCACACGCCCCGAATAGGGGGAGAACACCTGGGTCGTCGTGTCGGCGTTTACGGCGATCTGGCCGTCCGCGACCACGGCATCGTGGAATGGCTCGGTTTTGACGGTGGCAATGCCCAGAGTGCTGAGCTGCTCGGCGCTCAATCGCACCTGGCCCGCGGTGGGCGCGGAACCGGACGCCTCGGCGGAATGTGCTGCTTTTCTGCCCAGAACGCTCCATAGCAGCGCAACCACCACCACGATGCCTGTGACAATGATGATGGCACGCAGCTGCTGTCCCATCGGCAGTGCACGGCGCTGCAGGATGGAGTTATCGTCTGGCATTGTGGCTTCAATTGGCGCGAGCGATGGCGGCAGCGCAGTGTAGCGGCCCGACGGTTTCCGAACCCTTACACCCCGGAGCGCGGCAGTTTCAAACTGTGGCGTGGCTCACATCGAAGTGAAACAATGCGAGTCGTGAAAGACGACTCGCCCAGTCGGACCGCTTATGGCGTTGCCATGAGTCGCGCAGCGCATCAGATCTTCGATCTGCCCCGGGTATTCGAGGATCCGGCGGCCCTGACCATCCTGGGACCGAAGATCACGGGCGGCATACGCGCCGCCGAGCGGCGCTTCAATAGCCGCTACGCACGCTACCTGCGCGCCTTCCTGGTGGCGCGCAGCCGCCTCGCCGAGGAAGCCCTGACCGAGGCCGTCGCCCGGGGAGTGCGTCAGTACGTACTCCTGGGGGCAGGACTGGATACCTTCGCCTACCGCAATCCGCACGCCGCGGGGGGACTGCGCGTTTTCGAGGTGGATCATCCCGCCACCCAGGAATGGAAGCGGCAGATGGTCAGTCATGCGCGCCTCAAATCCCAAGGCTCGCTGGTCTATGTGCCCGTCAACTTTGAGCGTGAACAACTGGCGGAGCGTCTGCTCGCCAACGGTTTCCAGCGCGGCGAGCCGGCGTTCTTCTCCTGGCTGGGCGTCACCATGTACCTGACCCCGGATGCCGTCCAGGAGACGCTGCGGTTCGTGTCCCAATCCATGGTCACGCGCAGTGGCATCATCTTCGACTACCTGACCGTGCCACCGCGCTGGGATTTGCTGCGGCGCTGGGGGTTGAGGGTGCTGATGCGCCGGGTCGCCGCCGCCGGTGAGCCCTGGCAGACGTTCTTCGATCCGCTAGTGCTGCAGGGGAATCTGACGCGGCTGGGCTTTGCCACCATCCGCGATGTCGGGCGCGATGAGATCAACGCCCGGTTTTTCGACAACGCCGGCGCGCGGCTGCGCGTCGGCGGCATTGGCCGGGTGGTATTGGCGCGGATCTGAGCCGGATCAGTGCTTCGGCTGCTGGAGCATTTCGATGTGATTGCCCGCCGGATCCAGCGCCAGGCCGATGGTGATGCCGGTATTCCCAAACACGAACGGCTCGCGCTCCATCTTGCCGCCGGCGGCAACGATGGCGGCGGCCGTCGCCTTCATGTCGGTGACATTGAAAATCAGATGCGCCATCGAGTCTTTCTGGTCATCCGATTCCCGGTGCATGATGACAATCTGTGCGGCGGGATTCGCCTTCGCGGCCGCGACCGAGTCGCCGAAATTCAGCATGACCTCATTGTTGCCGATCTTCTGGACTTCCTGCATGCCGAACGCGGTTTCATAGAACTTCTCCAGTGCCGGCAGATCCGCGGCACCGACGCGTGCCGCATTCAGTGTCACCCCTGCCTGGGCGCTCAGCGCGACGAGCAGTGCGGCGCACAGTCCCAGCGCCGTGCCCTTGCGGTGTCTGCCGGGCGCCTTCATCGTCACTTTCGTGGTTGCGATCATGCTATGTCCCCCTGTTTGCCGGTTCGAGTGCGGAAGATCAGGTCTTGGGCTTGGTGGCCTTTTCAATGACCTCGTCCGCCACGTTGCGCGGTACCGGGTCGTAGTGCGAGAACTCCATGGTGTATGAGGCACGACCGCTGGTCATGCCACGCAGATGGCCGATATAGCCGAACATTTCGGACAACGGCACGGTCGCCACGACCGCGACGTTGGTTCCCCGCTCCAGCTGATCCACGATCGAGCCGCGGCGGCGATTGATGTCGCCGATCACATCGCCCAGATAGTCGCCCGGGGTCACGGTCTCGACCTTCATCACCGGCTCCAGCAGGATCGGGCCGGCCTTGCGCACCGCTTCGCGGAAGCAGGCCTTGGCGGCGATTTCGAAGGTCAGCGCATTGGAATCCACGTCGTGGTAGCTGCCATCCGTCAGTGTGGCCTTGAAGTCCACGGTCGGGAACTTGGCGAGTACGCCCTGTTCCATCTGCTGCCGCAAACCCTTTTCCACCGCCGGCACGTATTCACGGGGTACCGATCCGCCGGAGGTTGCGTCGACGAATTCAAAGCCTGCCGAACGCTCCTGCGGCTCGAAGGTGATCCACACTTCGGCGAACTGGCCGGAACCGCCGGTCTGCTTCTTGTGGACATACTGTTCGTCGACCCGCTTGGTGATGGTCTCGCGGTAGGCCACCTGCGGTTCGCCCATCACGCCTTCGACGTTGAACTCGGTGCGCATGCGATCGAGCGTCACTTCCAGGTGCAGCTCGCCCATGCCGCGCAGAATCGTCTGCAGCGTGTCGCGGTCCGTCTCCAGCCGCAGCGAGGGATCGGCACGTACCATCTTGCCGAGGGCTGCGCCGAACTTCTC
Organism: Steroidobacteraceae bacterium; assembly: GCA_035485475.1. Taxonomy (GTDB): domain Bacteria; phylum Pseudomonadota; class Gammaproteobacteria; order Steroidobacterales; family Steroidobacteraceae; genus DAIDKA01. The sequence continues at coordinate 18,608 of DATHOA010000369.1, forward strand.
CTGCTCGGTCTTGTTCTTGGCCTGCACCGACACGCTGATCACGGGTTCCGGGAAGCGCATGCGCTCCAGGATCACCGGATTCGCGGAGTCACTGAGCGTGTCACCGGTTTCGGTGTCGG
>DATHOA010000370.1:0-3813 GCA_035485475.1 Steroidobacteraceae bacterium
CCGACCATGGCACTTATAACGTGAGTCATCGCACGGGCAACCCTCCTTCGGGATAAAATCGCGCCATTCCTTCAGATACGACAATTAAGACCGTTAGGGGGTTTCCATGATGATCCGTAGCCGCGCCCTGGGCACGAGCTGGCTGCTGTCCGCCGCCATCGTGGCGGGTGGCGCCCTGAGTCACACCGCGGCCGCCGATGCGCCCGCTGCCAATGTCACCGCCAAACGCCTGGTCAAGGCCGCCGACGAGCCCGGCCAGTGGATGACCTATGGGGGCACCTACTCCGAGCAGCGCTTCAGCACCTTGAGGCAGATCGATGCGGGCAATGTGGGGACGCTCGGCCTGCAATGGTACGGCGATTACGAAACCAATCAGGACCAGCATGGCTCACCGCTGTACATCGATGGCGTCATTTACGTCTCGACGGCGCGCAACGTGGTGCAGGCCTTCGACGCGAAGTCCGGCAAGCCACTGTGGACTTACAACCCGAGCATCCACGGTGAGCGGCTGCGCTACAACGTGGGTCTGGTGAACCGCGGCATCGCGGCCTGGAACGGCAAGATCATCATGGGCACGCTTGATGCGCGCCTCATCGCCATTGACGCCAAGACCGGCAAGGAAGTCTGGTCCGTCGATACCGTCCCCGACAGTCTCGGCCTCGGCGAAATGGCCAAGCACTACGCCATCACCATGGCGCCGCGCGTGGCGAAGGGCAAGGTGTTCATTGGCGCCTCGGGCGGGGAGTTCGGGGTGCGCGGCTGGATCGGCGCCTTCGACGCCGAGACCGGCAAGGAGGTCTGGCGCTTCTGGACCGTTCCGGGTGATCCGGCGAAAGGCTTCGAGAACAAGGCGCTCGAGCGGGCCGCGAAGACCTGGACCGGCGAGTGGTGGAAGGGCTCGGGCGGCGGTGGCACCGTATGGGATGCGGCCGTCTATGACCCGGTCACCGACCTGCTGTATTTCGGTACCGGCAACGCCTCACCGTGGAACGATCGCACGCGCGAGCCGACGCTGGGCGATGACCTGTATTCGGCCTCGATCGTGGCGGTAAAGCCCGACACCGGCGAATACGTGTGGCACTACCAGGAAACCCCGGGCGATGCCTGGGACTACGATGCCGTCAGCCCGATGATGACGGCCGATCTCAACATCGGCGGCAAAAAGACCCACGTCATCCTGCAACCTTCGAAGAACGGGTTCTTCTACGTGCTCGAGGCCAAGACCGGCAAGCTGATCAGCGCCGATCCTTTCACCGAGGAGAACTGGGCCACCGGGGTCGACATGAAGACCGGCCGTCCGAATGTCGTGCCGGCGGCGCGCTATGAGAAGGAGCCGTGGAACCTCGCACCCGGCGTGCAGGGCGGCCACAGCTGGCATCCGAATGCGTTCAGCCCCGATACCGGCCTGATCTACATTCCCGCCTGGGAAGCCTATTTCACCATGGCCAGCCCGGCGGCCGGCAGTGCACCGCCGCCCGGAGGCGGGTTCAGTCTGGGCGTCGCCATGGGCGCCCGGGTCGATCCGAGCAAGCTGCAGCCCTACGCACGCAGCGGCGTCAAAGGCCGACTGGAGGCCTGGGATCCGATCACCCGTAAGATCGTGTGGCAGACCGAGGCTGCTGCCAACGGGCGCCCCACCAGCGGCGTGCTAGCAACGGCCGGCAATCTGGTGTTCATGGGCAACGGTGGCGGCAAGACCCTGAGCGCCTACGACGCAAAGACCGGCACCAAGCTGTGGAGCTTTGATGCCAAGACGGCAATTTTTGCCGCGCCCATCGCCTATCAGCTCGATGGCGTGCAATACATCGCGGCCAGCGTCGGTGGCGCCGGTCAGGGTGGCTACTTCGCGCCGACCAACGCCCGCATGCTGGTGTTCGCGCTCGGCGGCAAGGCGGTCCTGCCAGAGCCGCAGCCGTATACCCCGCCGCCGCTCAATCCGCCGCCTTCGACCGCCTCAGCGGAGGTGATCGCGCATGGTGGTGAGGTGTATACGCAGTTCTGTTCGGTGTGCCATGGCGCCAACGGGTTCCAGGCGCGCAGCAGCTTCCCGAATCTCACCATCACGCCGCTGCTGTGGACCCAGGAAGGCTTCGACCAGGTCGTACTGCTGGGTGGTCGAGCCGACAAGGGCATGGGTAACTTCGGCAAGGATCTGAAGCCCGAAGATACGGTCGCCGTGCGCGAGTACCTGGTCTCACGCGCGAATCTCATCAAGGCAGGCGGCCCCGGTGCCGCTGCGGGTGCGGGGGGCCGTGGTCGGCCCGCAGCTGCGCCGCCGGAGACGGGGCACGCGAACTAGCCTCAAGGCGTCAGTGCATGCCACAGTGCCGGCCGGAGCGAATTCCGGCCGGCCATTGTTCAGGGGGCCGGCGGCGCCGAATATTGCGGCTCCTGGCTGCGAGCCTCGCGTCTGAGGACGTCCATGTATTGATCGTATTTCTGGGCCATCGCCTCAGCGGTCTCTCCAGAACGCTCGAGCACCTCCCGCGCAGCCCCGACCTCTCCCAGTCGTACTCTTTGAACCATGTAGGCGTTCACCCGGTTCACTGTGTCACAGGTCCAAAGCTTGTCGTTGTCGGACGAGGTTGCCTGAGTGATTGCCTGCATCAGGGCATGCTGTTCCTGCAGCAGTTCATTGATGCGGTCACTTGACCAGCCGGCACGCGCGCCGATGGCTCTGCCAACGCCCAGATCCAGCAGCGTCGTGCCCTTGCGAACCAAGAGTTGTGCCAGGGATTCGCACTGCTGCCGAACATTACTGTCCTGCATGGCCGCACTCGAGCAGTGCTGGCTCGCAACGCCATACACCGGCGACCCGGCAGCCGCTTCGACGCCGATGACTTCGATGGCGAAATAGGAGCGCTCCAACGGTGTTACGTCCGGTGGTAACTCCGGATCCGAAAAAGCGAACAAAGAGTCGCTGTAGTCGTCGAACCTGTGGGCCTTGGCGGCATGACTGAACGCCTCTGCTTCTGCAGCATCGTCATGGCTGAGCCGAGCTTTACCGGCAAGCAACAACCAGGGCACAGCATTGTCGGGGTCTATGGCCGCCCATCGCTGCAGAGATAGTTGTTGGCAGGCAGGATCCGGATCAGCGCCGGCGCGCTTGTCGCACATCGACAGGACCAGCGCATAGACCGCGGGATCCACGGCACCCGCCGCAAGTTGAATCGCCGCCGCGCGCGTCTGCGGCGCGACCGGTCGCAGCAACTCCCCGCCGGTCACTTTACCGTCCAACCATAGTCCCGCCGCTCTGCTGCGCAGATCCCCGCTGTTCTGCAAGGCCGCCAACCAACGCGCTGCCGTTGTCCTGGTCAGGATGCCGATCTTTTGAAACACGGCACCCGGATCCTCCTTGTCAATGGGTGTCGTACCGTATCCGCAAAGCTCGACCGTATCCGTATGAAGGGTCGGCAGCGGCCGGATTGGAGCAGGTGAACTGAGAGCTGGGCGATTCCCAGCGGGCTTGGGGGCAGTGCTGTGTGTCGCGACAACAATCGGCGGCGATTGGGACCGGTGCAACACGATTACCACTGCTACGACCGCAGCGAGCAGCACGACGAGAAGCACGCGCCGCCACTTCGGTGTGGTCAATCACGACTCTCCGCGTCGATTGCGCCGAGCACGGCCTGGGCCACTCGCTCATCGATTTCCGCCGCATCCTTGAACGTGACCGGATAGCGGATCAGTGCCTCCATATGCCCGTTGACCAGGCGCATCTGCACCTGCGGCGCATTGTCGGCACTCGACTCCCCGACGGCGACGCCGAGCGCCTGCAACAGTTTTGCCTTCAGGGCGCTGTAATCGCCGACG
>DATHOA010000371.1:0-11071 GCA_035485475.1 Steroidobacteraceae bacterium
ATATTGCGACCGGCGTGATATGGCTCATTCTCGGACTCACGGGAGCGGCCAAGCACATTTCAAGACTTGTGCCGCGACCGGTAGTCATTGGCATCGTACTGGGGCTCGGCATAGGCTTCATGCTCGAAGGTATTCGATGGATGAGCGGCGGGTGGGTCATGGCGGGGATCGGACTGCTCGGAACCGTGCTTCTGCTCTCCAACAAAGTGATCCCGGCGATGTTTCTGCTGCTCATCTTCGGCGCGGTATGCGGGGCGTACCAGAATCCGCAAATCCTGAATCTGCTGTCTGCTGCCAGGATTGAATTTCACCTCCCGAGCATGGCCTTCACGACCATTAGCTGGCACGACCTGCTCATTGGCACGGCGTTCCTCGCCCTGCCGCAACTACCCCTGACCCTCGGAAATGCGGTCATCGCCATTCGCGAAGAGAACAATCGTCTGTTCCCCGACCGACCCGTGACCGAAAACGGCGTCGCGACCTCGACGGGCGTGATGAACCTGGGCAGCGCTGCCTTTGGCGGGGTCCCCATGTGCCATGGAGCGGGCGGCATGGCCGGGCATGTGGCGTTCGGTGCGCGCACGGGAGGCGCGCCGATCATCCTGGGCGCCATGCTTCTGTGCCTGGCGTTTTTCTTCTCCGGATCCATCCAAATGATCTTTGGCTTGATTGCGCAGCCGGTGCTGGGCGTGATCCTGTTTCTGACCGGAGCGCAGCTTGCGCTCGGGTCCTGCGATTTCAGCAAGAACAAGGGCGAGCGCTTCATTACGCTTGCGACCGCCGCGTTTGCCTTATGGAATGTCGGACTAGCCTTTGTGGTCGGGGTGGTGCTGCATCAAATCGCACGGCGCGGCTGGCTGCGGCTGTAGAATGGAATCGCTCGGTTGAACTGAAGTTTCAGGCGGGTGCGGCGTCGACGCCACTCTGGGGAGTGCGCACAGGAGCCTGGAAACGTGTCGGATGACAGAGAAATCTCTCGTCGTAACCTCGATCGACAAGCGCGTGCAAGAGATTACCCGCTTGCGGCAATCCCGGGCTACTCGGAATGGTCTGAGAGAAAGCTCAAGGAGGGTGAGTCTCCGGCGTTTATCGCTCACCTTGATGCGATGAGCATGTGGCTCTTGCCCGAAGAGGTAGCTACTGTTGGCGAAGCAGAATTTGAGGAGCTTCTCGCAGAAGTGAAGGAAGACGTCGCGAAGTGTGAGCGCAGTTGGCCTGGGACGACCTAGTCACTGACACGAACCAGCAGTCCGCGGAACAATGCCTCGGAACTTTCGGCGACTTCATTCTTGAACTGACGCTTCAGGCGGGTCCGGCGCCGATGCACGGTACTGATCTGTGCGAGCGGCTTTTCCCGGATCGGCGCCGAGAGCAGGTAGAATCTCTCGGTCTCGTGGCCCAGACATGTACGCCAGAATGCGTCGTAGTCGAAATAGACATTCCTATCGGCGTCTATATTGCCCGTGAGCTGCTCCTTATTCCTGATTCCCGCGATGACGCCAATATTCAAAGCACCCGCTATTCCGCGGACCGCGGCCGTCAGAAGGTACGGCGGAGCAATGTCCATGCACGCCTTGGTGGCGCGGCGGATGGCATCAAAGTTCCCTACGGCGCCCTGAACACGCGCAACCAGGATCAACTGGTCGGCGTCGCTGCCCGCGAGATATCCCGGCGCGATCGTGAACGACAGACCATACAGCGGTACCCCGTTCTCCTGAAACTCGAGCAGCAGGTCGCCCTCATGGTGCAACTCGCCGGTAAATGACAAGCGGACTTCGAAGAGGTCAGATCCAATCCGCTGTTGCCACAATTGCGGTCGGCTACCCAAAACCGCAGGGAAAAATGTCTCGCTGATGCGGGGCAGCAGATAGGCATAATGGTGCTGGAGCGCTGCACGGCGCGCGCTCTTTGTAAAACTGGTGGCGAGATAGCGGCGATACGGGCGATAGACCGCCTGCGGATGCGCTGTCATGAGGGCACGCAGGCCCGGCTGTGCGAGCAGGCGCGCCAGTCGCCGATGTCCGGCGATCACGGCGCTGAGCGGTTCATCCAGGTTGCCCGGCGTGAAGAGGATTTCGTAGCCGATGGGAAATGATTTCATCAGGTACCGGCGCAGCGCTTGCTTGGCCGACGCCGCAAACGTCAGCATTGCGCGCGATGTGCGCTGCGGCAGTGGCAGACGCGAATCAGATGACGACAGCGCGCCGTGCCGGGACCTCGGCGAGCGCAGTGCCGCAGATGAATCAAACCTGTGAAGCTTAGTCATCAAGCCGTACTTGTGGCACCGGTACCCTTCCAAGTCAGTCGGCGCAGGAGCGGCAGCGGCGTAGGAGAACTCGCAGCAGGAGGCCCATCATGACGACGATCAGCGATCTCGAGGACTTCAAGGCGCTTGATCCGTTCTTTCGCATCATCGAGGAGGGGCTCGATGGCATTGCCGATGGCGGGCATTTCTTCGATCTGCTGGCCGAGAACGTCATTTTCGACTACATCATCACGATTCCCGGCTACCCGAGGCACGTCGAGGGCCGCCAGGCCGTCGCCGAGCTCTACCGGCCTTACGGCACCCTGATCGTCCTAGAGCGATGCCATGACCTCGCGGTCCATCACGACACTCGGACCGGCGTCGTGGTGCTCGAGTACGCCTCTGCAGGATGGGTGGTTGCGACCGGGATTCCGTACCGCAATCGCTATATCTCGGTGCTTACGATCAACAATCGCAAGGTCACTCATTGGCGCGACTACCTCGATCCCGTGGCAGTCTTTGACGCGCTCGGATGGCCGTCGCGTTGAACGACGGTACCAAGCTAACTTCTTGAAGTTACGAGCGTTAATTTACGGCGAGCGGTAAAGACTCGCGGTGCGAATCTTGCCGATAGGCCGGATGTGTTCCCAGCGGCCCTGCCGCTCGCGCGCTCGCTGCATGAGCATCTGCGCCACCTTTTCGTGGCCCTCGACAGCGCTGGTGCCCGCCGGAAACTCGAATACTTCCGTCGCGTCAAAGGGATTGGTGATGCGCACGACGGGATCCGCGACACTCATCATCAATGCGGGCCGAGGCATGACCACGGCGGGCTTCGCGGCCACCGTGGCAGGTGGCTTAGGCTGTCCGGCGAGCTGCGCGGCACCCCACCAGGCGAAGGCAACATAGGCGATGATCGCCCCCGCCATTTTCGCAATGGACCAACGGGGAAAGCGGCTTGCGGTGCGGGACTTGTTGCGGGACTTGAAGAGAGGCTGCGGCGGGGTGAACGTAGCTGAGCTTCGGTCCGGTGGGAAAACAGCGGATATTTGCGCGGGAGTGACCAGTTCGGCTGACTCCGCGGCGCGCGCCAGCTCCAGCCACTGCTCCGGAGTCAACTCAAGTTCGATCGTATCGTCGCCGATCGCAGGCGAGGTCGTGCTCTGGCCATTCACAGATATTTTCCCTCTGCGGCGCATGGTTATACGCAGCGTTGCGCTCGTCTGTAGGCGGCCGCCCTAGTGTGAGTTAACGCTTGTGACCCCAAAGAGCGACGTCGCCGAAACGGTGTGCACTGAAGGAGGGCTTGCATGCATGGCGCTGCGCTGAGCGCCCTGAACCTGGACCGTGGCGGTTGCGCTTTTAGGCGAAGCGCAGACGCAGGGCGTTGCCGATGACGGAAACCGAGCTCAAGCTCATGGCCGCAGCGGCCACCACGGGGCTGAGCAGCAAGCCGAACGCTGGATACAGGAGGCCGGCGGCCACCGGAATTCCGACCACGTTGTAGACGAAGGCAAGAAACAGGTTCTGCCGAATATTGCGCATCGTGGCCCGGCTCAACGCCCGGGCGCGAGCGATGCCGGCAAGATCGCCCTTCAGCAGCGTGACCCCGGCGCTTTGCATGGCCACATCCGCGCCGGTTCCCATTGCCACACCCACGTCGGCTTCGGCCAGTGCCGGCGCATCATTGACCCCATCGCCGGCCATCGCCACCACGCAGCCCTCGGCCCGCAAGCGCCGAATGATGGCGCCCTTGCGCTCCGGAAGCACGTCCGCTTCGATGTCCGTGATACCGAGCTGCCGGGCGATGGTTGCCGCAGACTCGCGATGGTCGCCCGTCACCATGACGATGCGAATGCCATCGTGGCGCAAGTTCTCCAGGGCCGCTGGCGTGCTCGTCTTGATGGGATCGGCCACGGCGATCACAGCCACGCAAGCGGCGTCGATCGACACGAACATGGTGGTGGCGCCCTGGCGCCGCAGGCCCTGCGCGCGCGGCTCGAGTTCGCCGGGGCTGATCTTCAGCTCGTCCAGGAGCTTGGTATTACCGACAGCCACCTGGCGGCCGTCCACGGTGCCGGTGATGCCGCGCCCCGTGAGCGAGCGAAAGTCACGTGCCTCGCGCAGCGCAAGGCCGCGTTCACGGGCGGCCGCGACGATCGCCGCCGCCAGCGGATGTTCGCTCGAGCGCTCCAGGCTTGCCGCCAGGCCGAGCACCGCAGATTCCTCGAAGGACCCGGAAAGGGCGACGGCAAGCACCCGCGGTCTGCCTTCGGTCAAGGTCCCGGTTTTATCCACTACGAGCGTATCGACCTTCTCGAAGCGCTCCAGGGCTTCGGCGCTCTTGATGAGGATGCCGGCGCTTGCGCCTTTGCCGATGCCGACCATGATCGACATCGGCGTTGCAAGCCCCAGCGCACAGGGGCAGGCGATGATCAAGACGGAGACGGCCGCGATGAGCGCGTAGCTCAGTTGCGGCGGCGGACCGAATACCATCCAGCACACGAAAGCGACAACGGCCACCAAAATGACCGCGGGGACGAACCAAGCCGCGACCCTATCCGCCAGGCGCTGAACCGGTGCGCGGCTGCGCTGCGCCTGCGCCACCATGTGTACGATGCGCGCCAGCATGGTGTCCGCGCCGACGTGCTCGGCGCGCATGACCAGCACGCCGGTGCCATTGACCGTGCCGCCGATCACCTGCGCGCCGGTCTGCTTGCTGACGGGCATGGACTCGCCGGTCACCAGGGACTCATCGATCGCGCTTTGGCCATCCAGGATGGATCCGTCTACGGGTACGGCTTCGCCCGGACGTACGCGCAGTCGGTCTCCCACCTGAACCTGGTCCAGGGTGATCTCCTCCTCGCTCCCATCCGCGCGAAAGCGGCGCGCGATCTTTGGGGCGAGCCTGAGCAGCGCACGAATGGCACCGCCCGTCGCTTCGCGTGCCCGCAATTCCAGCACCTGTCCCAGCAGCACCAGCACGGTAATGACCGCCGCGGCTTCGTAATACACGGGGACTCCACCGCCTTGTGCGCGCAGGGCTGCCGGAAATAGCGTCGGTGCAAATGTTGCCGCAAGGCTGTAGAGGTAGGCCGCGCCGATGCCCAGCGCTATGAGACTGAACATGTTGAGCGAGCGCTGTCGCACTGAATCCGCGCCACGCACCAGCAGCGGCCAGCCGGCCCACAGAACCACCGCAGTACCGAACGCAAACTGCATCCACTTCGAGACTTCCGGAAAGTGCGTCCCCATCGCGAGGAACACTACCGGTACGCTGAGCAGCGCGCCGACCCAGAACCGCCGCACCATATCGCGCAGCTCCGAACTCGCGCCGCCTTCCGCAGTGGGCTGCAGCGGCTCGAGCGCCATGCCGCATATCGGGCAATGACCCGGCTCATGGCGCCGAATCTGCGGGTGCATGGGGCAGGTGTAGATCACCCCAGTGAAGTCCCCAAGGCCACTCCGACTCCATAGGTCACGGCCGCCGCGAGGCAACCGAAGACCAACTGACGCAACGCCGAATACCATGGGCCGCGACCGTTGAAGAGCGAGGTGAGCATTCCCACCGCGCACAACACGACGGCGCTCGCCAAGGCGCTGGCACCGATTGCCCAGGGGCCTCGCATCCAGAAGAACGGGACTACCGGAAAGATCGCGCCCGCGGCGAACAGGGCAAAGGAGGTGCCAGCCGCGCTCCAGGGATTGCCCCCGAGTTGCGCCGGGTCGATCCCGAGCTCCTCGCGCACCAGGGTATCCAGTGCGCCCTGTTTGTCCTGCATGATCTGCGCGGCCGCGCGCTGGGCGTCTTCCTTGGGCAGTCCTTTCGCCTGCAGGATCAGGGCGAGCTCGTGCTCCTCGGCCGCGGGTGTCTGCTCCAGCTCTTCGGCTTCCCTGGCGACCTGCGTCTGGGCGAGTTCGCGCGCATTGGTCACGGAAAGCCATTCGCCCAGCGCCATGGAGCAGGCGCCGGCGACCAGGCCCGCCAAACCTGTGATCAGGACGGTGTGGTTTAGAGCACCGGCACCTGCCACGCCCATCACCAGGCAGAAGTTCGACACCAGTCCATCGTTGGCGCCCAGCACGGCGGCACGCAGGTCATTGCCCGAGGAGGTGGCGCGATGCCACGGTTCCGCGCGGGCAATGTCCGCTCCCACGGTTGCTCGGCCTGCTGAATTGGCTACGGCCTGCACCACCGCCGCGTGGCCACGCTCTTCGGCGGAGATTGCCTGTGCATCCTGCTGCCCCGCGTACTTGTTGCGGTCGGAGAACTCCGCCGCCGCGATGCCCGGAAGAACAAAGCCGGGTCCGAAACGCCGCGCCAGTTTCGCCAGCAGGCGGGTACGCAAACCCGGAATGAAGTGCTCATCCGGCACGCCCGCAGCGACAAGCTTGTCGCGCCACAACTTGGCATGACTGCTCTCGGCCTGTGCCAACTGCAGGAACAAGTCCTTGCGCTGCGGATCCGCCTCCGCGGCGGCGAGCGCCTCGTAGAGGACCGCGCCATTCAACTCATCGCGCAGGTTCGTTCGATAGCGATCGATGTCGGCCGTCATGATGCGAATTCCCGGGCCATCTCCGGCATATATTCCGCGCGGCCAATGTCAGCGGACGGTTTCAAAGGCCCCGCGGCGCGTTACAGGCATAACTTTGCACCATGCCTAATATATGAGGCATTATCGGCAAATATGCCTGGTATCAAGAGCAAATTCGCAACGCCGATACAGGTTGCCGAGCGGGTCACGCAATTCGGCCAGCGCATCCGCGTTGCCCGGATTCGGCGTGGGTGGTCGGTCGTCGAGCTCGCGAGCAAGGCCGGCATCAACCGCAACACCCTCACCGCGCTGGAGCACGGCAGGCCCGGCACGGCCATCGGCGTGTGCTTCACTGTGCTGTGGGCGCTCGGTCTCGACGGGAACTTGGATCTTGTCGCCGATCCGGATACGGATCTGCACGGCAAGGCGCTGGAGGCGTCGCGCCGACCCAAGCGCGCGGGTAAGACGAGAAAGGTGAGCGACGACATTGAATTCTGATCGCGAAGCCTACGTCTATATCCAGCTCCCCGACACAGTTGAGACCGTGCCGGCGGCGCTGCTGCGGGTGCAGACGCTCCCGGGCGGTACCCCCGTCGGGCGTTTTCGCTATGGCGATCGCTACCTGCAAAGACCGCAGGCGGCCGCACTCGATCCATTCCAGTTGCCGCTGGCCAATACGGTGTATGCGTTTACGCAGCTCAAAGGCATTCCCGGCGCCGTACGCGATGCGGGTCCGGATGCCTGGGGGCGCCACGTGATCGAGTACAGGCTCGAACGCAATGCGACCCACTTTCACGAAATCGACTACCTGCTGCATGGACCGCAGGATGGCGCAGGCTATTTGAGCTTCGGCCTGAAGGCCAGGCCACCGGCGCCCAAGACCCAGTACAACCACACGCAGCAGTTGGCCGAATTGATCGCGGCGACGCAGGCGATCGCGGCGGGGCGGCAGCTGCCCGCGCAACTGTTCGAACAGCTCGAGCCCGGCACCAGCATGGGCGGCGCACGCCCGAAGGCTACCATCGAGGACGCGCAGAAACTCTGGCTCGGCAAGTTTCCGGCCGAGGATGATCGCTTCAACCTGCAACGGGTCGAGTTCGCAACACTCGATCTGGCGCGACGTTGCGGCCTCGACGTCACGGCGGCGCGGTTGCAGGCGGTTGGCGATAGCGATGTGCTCATGCTGCAGCGCTTCGATCGCGAATACACCGATAACGGCTACCTGCACTTCGGGTTTGTCAGCGCGCTGACGGTGCTGGGTTGCGGCGATCATCACCAGGATCGGCAGCGTTGGTCCTACCCCCTGTTGGCCGACAACCTGCGCCGCTGGTCCGACCAGCCGGAAGCCGATTGCGCTGAACTGTTCAAGCGCATGGTCTTCAACGCCGCCGTGACCAACAATGACGATCATCCGCGCAACCACGGCTTGCTGCGCAGGCACGAAGGTTGGCGGTTGTCGCCTGCGTATGACCTGCTGCCCGCGCTGGTCACCAGCATGGAACGGCGCGATCTGGCGATGACCGTGGGCCGCGACGGCCGCACGGCCAGTATCTATAATCTGCTCTCGCAGGCCGGGCGCTTCGGCCTGTCTGCGCCGGAGGCGCGTAGGGAAATCGATGCGATCGTCGATGTGGTGCGCCACTGGCGCGACAGTTTTCTCGCCTGCGGCGTATCGGCCAAGGATCTCGACTACATCGGCCCCGCGATGCTGCCAGATTGCTTCTTCCTTGAAACGCAACCCTCTATGTGAGGCATCAGTTCTGCACCTCCTGCAGATGCGGCGAATGCCGCACCACGAGCCGCGTGAGGAGCGGCGCGAGGGCGATGACGAACAGCAGTCGCACGGACTGCAAAGCCAGCACGAACGGCAGATCCACCCGCGGCGTCGAGGCCGCGATGATGGCCACCGAATCGAGACCCCCGGGGCTGGTGGCGAGGTAGGCCGTGAGCGCATCGACGTTGGCCAGACGCACCAGGCACCAGGCGAGCGCGCCACAGAAACCCATCAGCAACAGCGCCGCGCCGATAATCACCGGCAGCGCCTGCGCCGCGTGGCGCAGGGCTTCGCGCCGGAAACCCAAGCCGATGTGCCAGCCGAGCATGGCGTACGAGGCAGCGAGCAGCCAGCGCGGCAGCTCGATCGCAAGCCAACCGCCGGCGTGCAGGGTGGACAGCAGCAGCATCGGCCCGAGCAGCGCCCAGGCCTGCAGACGCAACAGCCGCGCGAACCACTGGCCGAGCGCCGCGAGCAGCAATACCGCGGCGAGATTGCCCCAATGCACGGCGGCCAGCCACGGTGCACCGGGGGCGTGAACGCCCGCGGCGCCCGCCCACAATCGTGCGACCACGGCTGCGCCCAAGGCCACCAGCAATACTCTTGAATACTGCATGAAGGCCACGAGGCGTGCGTCCGCACCCTCGGCCTCGCCCAGTAGCACCATGGCGCTGGCGGCACCCGGGGAAGTCCCGTAGACGGCGGTGGCTCCGGGGATGAGACCGGAGCGGCTGATTGCCCAGCCGATCGCGGCGGAACCGAGCAGGGTGGCCGACATCACCACGCAGAACAGCGAAAAGTCGCGGGTGAACGTGAGCACAATAGCCGGCGTAATCGTGGCCGAGACCATGGTGCCGATCACCGCTTGCGCGCCCAGGTACGGCCAGCGCGGCACGGCCAGCTGCGCGCCGTTCACGCCGAAGACGATGCCGCCGATCATCGGTCCCAACAACAGCGCCGCCGGCAAGCCCGCGATGCTCCAAAGCAGCGAGATGAGTGCCGACAACCCCAGTAGTCCTGCCCACCGGGCCGGCGCGGGCCACGACTGCAAGGCGCTCATCCCAGTGTGACGGCGTCGCAACGGGTGATACGAGCCAGTCGCGGCAGAATATGCTTGAAGCTGAAGGCGTGCATTTCGGCGCTGACACTACTGCACAGGTCCTCGGGGATCACCAGCTCGTAGCCATGTTCCGCCGCGCTGCGCGCCGTGGACTCAACCCCGATGTTGGTCGCGATACCGCCGAGCACGATGCAGCGCACGCCACGGCGTCGCAGCTGCAAGTCCAGTTCCGTGCCATGGAACGCGCCCCAGTGACGCTTGGTGATGACCAGGTCGGACGGCACGAGCGGCTCGGGGAACTCATCCCAGCCGGGTGGGAGCGATGCAAGGTTCGCTGGCTGATCCACCGCCGCCCGCGGCGCATCGGCCAGATCGCCAGAGAAAGCTACCCGCACCCGCACGACCGGCGCACGGGCGGAGCGGAACTGCTCCGCGAGCCGCATCGAGCGGTCATAGACCTCGGCCGCGGGGTGCGGCGCTACCGGCATGCCCAGCACGCCTTGCTGCAGATCAATCAGGACCAGGGCGGTACTTTTCGCATCGAGTTGCATTACAGACTCCGTGGCAATTGGCACTGGCGATGAGCGTAATATGAGGGTATCCTCGTATATGTTTATTATGAGGATAGGCTCATAAATGTCAAGCGAAGCAGACAGCATTGGCGCGCGTGCGCCCAAGCGCGCCCGTGGCAAGCAGCGGGTGGCTGAACTGCTGCAGGCCGCCACCGCGGTGTTTGCCGAGAGAGGCTACGAGACCGCGACAATGACCGAGATCGCAGCGCGCGCCGATGCACCGATTGGTTCGCTCTATCAGTTCTTCCCGAGCAAAGAGGTCTTGGCCGACACGCTGGTGCAGGACTACGTCGCGCTGCTGGTCGCCGACCTGGAGGGGCTCGCGGCGCGCGCCGGCGCAATCGATATCAAGGTAATCGTCGCGGCGCTATTCGGCCTGCTGCGTGCCCATCCGCGCGAGCGTGCCGCGGTGCTGCCGCTGGCCGAAGCGCGCATGGACGAGCGGACACGCCGCACCACGTTTCGCCACATGCTGCGCAGGCACATCGCCGCGATTCTGCGTGCGCATGCGCCCGCACTGACCGCGGAGGCGGCGCGCGATATCGCAGTCGTGGTGCTTTCGCTGATGAAGGCGGCCAATACGCTCAGTGATGAGGAGGGCCTGCCGGGCCGCGCGGCGGGGCTACGTGAGCTGCAGGGGCTGACCGCGCAGTACCTCGAGCAACAATTGGACGCATCGGCGGGCTAGCAACTAAGGTGTCCGATCTGTCAGGGCCCGGGTCGGACCTTCACGACTCCGGGCGCCAACTAGCAGGCTGTTGAAGAACTGGCCGACAGAACGCTCATGATTCGCTTTGAAGTCATTTCTCGCTCTCGCATCGGCCAGGGTTGCTCCGATTGGGGTCGTTGTGTGTCGGATTGGTGCTCATTCAGTCCACATGGTCATGC
>DATHOA010000372.1:0-35595 GCA_035485475.1 Steroidobacteraceae bacterium
TATTGCTCCCCGTTGACCCGGTAGGTCACCGGGCCGCCGGCCATGGCATCGGGAGTATTCCAGGACCATAACGCCTGGCCGTCGCTGGCGCGCAGGGCGACGAAGGTCCCCAGGACACCCTCGCGCGGTCGGCCCTGAAAGATGAGATTGCCGGCGGTGGTCAACACACCGCCGCCCGAACCGGGTACCGAGAACGCCGCCTTGCGCGTGACGGGATTCCAGGCCAGCAGGTAGTCCTTGCGCGGGGGCATGTGCGGACGGGTGCTGACGGCGCCGTGTGTCGCCGCATCCAGGTCGACGCCAATTTCCTCCAATCCGTAGTCGTACTTGTAATCCTTGGTGGGGGAGTAAAAGGTGGCACTCTGCGCGGCCGGGAAATACAGCAGGCCGGTGTCCGGATTGAATGCCACCGGATGCCAGCTGTGGGCGCCGCCGCCGCCGGGAATTCCCAGCCAGGGTGCATCCTTGTACAGCGCCGCCGCAACGATCTGCGGGCGGCCGGTTTTGAGGTCCACGCCGGTTGCCCAGTTGATGTCCGGGACATAGGCATCAGCCGACAGCAGTTCGCCGCTGTGGCGATCGAGCACATAGAAGAAGCCGTTCTTCGGCGCGTGCAGCAGCACCTTGCGGATGCGTCCGGCCAGCGGCAGGTCCACCAGCGTCATGTCGGCAACGGCGTCGTAATCCCAGCGGTCACCGGGCGTCTCCTGGTAATGCCAGTGGTACTGCCCCGTATCGGCGTCGACGGCGATGATGGAGGAAATGAACAGGTTGTCGCCGCCACCATTGGAGCGGTAATTCTGGTTCCAGGGAAAGCCATTGCCGGTGGCCATGTAGATCTGGTTGAAGTCCGGGTCATAGACCAGGGCGTTCCACACCTGGCCGCCACCGCCGTACCTCAGCCAGTCACCCGACCAGGTCGGCAGCGCCTTCGACTTCAGCACCGCATCCGAGGCCGCGCCATCGGGCTTGCCCGCCGGATCACCTGGCACCGTGTAGAAGCGCCACACGCGCCTGCCGGTGCGCGCATCGTAGGCCGAAACAAAACCGCGGCCGCCGAAATCCGCGCCGGCATTGCCGACGAAAATCTTGCCGCGCGCTGCGCGCGGTGCACTGGTGCTGGAGTAGCGGCGGCTGGGGTACTCAAACATCCGCACGGTCCACACCGGTTGGCCCGTGCCCGCGTTGAGCGCAATCAGCCGGCCATCAAGAGTCGCGAGGTAGACATTGCCCTCGTAGACGGCCACGCCGCGATTGACGACATCGCAGCACACATGCGCGCCGGTGGGCCCTGGCACCTTCGGATCGTAGTACCAGATCTGGCGGCCCGTTGCGGCATCCAGCGCATATACCTTGCTCCAGGAGGTACTCACGTACAGCACGCCGTCCACCACGATCGGCGTTGCCTCCTGGCCGCGGGTGGTGTCGAACTCGGCCGACCATGCCGGCTTCAATGCGGCAACGTTGGTGGCGTTGATGGCCGTGAGGCGTGAATAGCGGGTTTCCTGCCAGTTGCCGCCATGCGTGAGCCAGTTGCCGGGTTCCTGGTCCGCATGGCGCAGGCGCTCATCGGTGACATTGCCGGCGCGCGACTGGGCGGCAGGCGCGCTCTGTGCCTGCGCCATTGGCGAAGGGAGTATCAACAGTGTCGCTGCACACATGACGCCCAGGTGCAGATGGAGTGCTTTTTTCATGCAATTCACATAGCTAGGTGTGCGGCAGCCAGGGTAATCCCGTAAAATTCACAGCATGAGAACCACCACTCGTCGGCGGGTACTGGGCGGCGCGCTGGCCGGCGTCGCGGGCCTGGCCGCCAGCGCCGTGGCCCCGCGCCTGGCGTTGGCCAAGGCCGCCGAACTTGCCGGCAATCCCGAAATCGTGCACACACCATTGTCCGATTCGCTGCACCTGTTCCAGGGCGCAGGCGGCAATGTGGTCGCCGCGACGAGCGCGGAGGGTGTGCTGCTGGTGGACAGTGGGCTGCCCCAGTACAGCGCCGCGCTGCTGGCCAGCGTCGCTGCGGCGACCGGTGGACGCAAAGTGCAGCTGCTGTTGAATACGCACTGGCATTGGGATCACACCGGGGCCAACGCGGCGTTGGGCAAGGCCGGCGCGAAAATCATCGCGCACGAGAACACCAGGCTGTGGCTCAGCACCCGGGTGGATTCGAAATGGGAGCACCGCATCTATCCCCCTCAGCCGGCTTACGCACTGCCCACGCAGACTTTTTTTTATGGGCCGCAGCAGCACAGCTTCGGCGGCCAGGATATCGAATACACGATCATGCCGCAGGCACACACCGATGGCGATATCTATGTGTTCTTTCCGCGTGAGAATGTCCTGGTGGCCGGTGGCGTGGTCACCGGGGGCAGTTATCCCTTGCCCGACTACTGCACGGGCGGCTGGCTCGGCGGCTTGATCGATGCCTTGAAGACAATTCTGGCGAAGGCCGATGCCCAGACCAGGATCATCTCCGGCCTGGGTGCGACCCGAACCCGCGCCGATGTTCAGGCGCAGCTGGACATGTGCACGGCGGTGATGGCAAAGATCGGCACCAACTATTTCAAGGGCGGCACCTGGGAGCAGCTCCAGGACTCCAAGCCCACCAGCGAGTTCGATGCCCAGTGGGGCAATCCCGATCCGTTCCTGCAGATGGCCTATGACGGTGCCTGGTATCACGTCAATGAGATTCGTCGCTATGCGCGCTAATCTGATCCTCGCCGCATTGGGCGCCGCATGGCTCGGCTCGATTGCGCAGGCCCAGGCACCCGCCACCGGCGCGCACGCACCCGCGTTCAAGGGCGATTGGCACATGCTGCAGGGTTACTGCATCAAGTGCCACAACTCCGAGGACTGGGCCGGTGGCGTCGCCTTTGACACCATGAACGCCGCTGCGGCCGGTGATGATGCGAAGATCTGGGAAGAGGCGGTGATGAAACTGCGCGGCGGATTGATGCCGCCGCCCGGCAAGCCGCAGCCCGATCCGGCCGCGCGCGCGGCCTTCGTGCACGCCGCGGAGGAGTTCCTCGATCAGTACGGCGCCGCGCATCCGGATCCGGGCCACATGGTGCTGCATCGCTTGAATCGCAACGAATACGCCAATGCGATCCAGGATCTGCTTGGCGTTGAAGTTGATCCGAATGCGCTGCTACCGCGCGATGACAAGAGCGGCAACTTCGACAATATCGCCGAAGTGCTCAAAGTCTCGCCCACCTTCCTGGACCAGTACTTTTCCGCCGCGCGGCAGGTGACCGTGGCGGCCATCGGCAGCCCGCACGCCCGCACCCAGGATAATTTCTTCAACGGGCCGCCGGAGCCACAGGAATATCAGTACATGCATGTCGACGGGCTGCCGCTGGGCACCCGCGGCGGCATGCTGTTCAGTCATACCTTCCCGGCCGATGGCGAGTACCACTTCACCATCAACGGTCTGGTGGGCGCCGGCTACATCTGGGGGGAGATGGATCCGAACACACTGATCATCACCGTGGATGGCAAGCGCGTTTTTGAGAACCAGCTCGGTGGTCCGAAGGACCTGGACGCGGTGGACCTGCAGCAGGCTGCTGCACTGACCATGATCAATGACCGCTTCAAGAATGTTCCGGTCAATATCCGTGCCGGTGAGCATCGCATCGGCATCACCTTTGTGCAGACCAGCGCGGCAGAAACCAACGAGATTCTGCACGCCTTTGTGCCCGTGGCCGGAATGGGCCAGCCGGTCAACGGCAATTCCAACGGCCCGAGGCTTGCGAACGTGGAGATCAAGGGTCCGATGGTGGCGCAGGGCGTCAGTGATACCGCCAGCCGCAGAAAGATTTTCACCTGCTATCCGAAGAGCACGGCGCAGGAGACACCCTGCGCGCGCGAAATCTTCGCAACCATCGCCCGGCGGGCGTTCCGACGCCCGCTCACCGATGCGGACCTGAAAGGCGCGCTGGACTTCTACGCGCAGGGACGCAAGGAGGGCGGCGACTTCGACTCGGGCATTCAAAAAGGCCTGCTGGCGATCCTGGTGAGCCCGAAGTTCCTGTTCCGCATGCATGAGCCGCCGCCGGGCGCGGTGCCGGGCCAGGCCTTTGTGCTCAACGACATTGACCTGGCCTCGCGCCTGTCGTTCTTCCTGTGGGCCGGTCCGCCGGACGATGAACTCATCAAGGTTGCGGCGGGGGGCACGCTGCACCAACCGGCGGTGCTGGACGGGCAGGTGCGCCGGATGCTGACGGATCCGCGCTCGCACACCCTGGTCACCGACTTCGCCTTTGAGTGGCTGAATGTCCACGGCCTGGAGCTGGTTGACCCGGACACCAATCTGTTCCCGGACTACACGGCAGATCTGGAGACGGCCTTCGAGAAGGAAATCGAGCTGTTTGTCGGCAGCGTGTTCGATTCGGACAGCAGCGTCATGGATCTGTTGACCTCGAACCGCACCTACCTGAACGAGCGACTGGCCCTGCACTACCACCTCCCCAATGTGCGTGGCGGGGAGTTCCGCGCCGTGACGGTACCGGATTACCGGCGTGGCTTGCTGGGCAAGGGCGCGGTGCTGATGACCACGTCCTATGCGAACCGCACCTCAGTGGTACTGCGCGGTGCCTACGTTCTGGACAAGTTCCTGGGGACTCCACCGCAGGCGCCGCCCCCGGGGATTCCGCCTTTCGCCGAAAGCCAGGAGGGCGCCGATCAGCTGACAGTTCGGGCGCGCATGGAGGCGCATCGCGCCCAGCCGTCCTGCAACGCCTGTCACGCCATCATTGATCCCATTGGACTCGCAATGGAGAATTTCAACGCCCTGGGCCAGTGGCGCGACAAGGATATCGACGCCGGCACGCCCATCGATGCCAACGGCAAGCTCGCGGATGGTACGGTCGTCAATGGCGTCAACGATCTGCGTAACCACATGGTGGCCCATGCGCCGCAGTTCATGGAAACCTTTACCGCGAACCTGATGTCTTATGGGTTGGGGCGCGGTCTGGATTATTACGACATGCCGACGATTCGCGCCATCGTGCGCGATACGGCCAAGGATCACTACCGGTTCTCCGCGATCGTGCTGGGCATCGTCAACAGTCAGGCCTTCCGCGAAGACGAAATCCCCTTGAAGGCTCCCGGTGAGCCCCCAAGCTCGCTCACTCACACCGCCGCCAAGTTGTAAGGGGCACAGCATGTTCATTACCAAGAAGCACTTGAGTCGTCGCACCGTGTTGCGCGGACTCGGCGTGAGCGTCGGACTGCCCTTGCTCGAGGCCATGATCCCGGCCGCGACGGCGCTGGCGAAGACCGCCGCCGCACCGAAGCCGCGGCTGGGATTCATCTACTTTCCGCATGGCGCCGTCATGGACAAGTGGACGCCCAAGGCGGATGGCGCGAACTTCGACTTCCCGGAAATCATCGCTTCCCTGAAGCCCTACCAGAAACATCTGACCTTGATCACGGGCCTGGAGAACAAGTCCGCGATCGCGGCGCCGGTGCACGCGATCACGCCGGGCACCTGGTTGTCCTGCGTACCACCGCGCATCAGCCACGATCCCTACGGTGGCATCACAATCGATCAGATCGCGGCACAGAAAATCGGCCAGGACACGGCGATGCCCTCGCTGGAAGTGGGTACCGAAGAGCGTGGTGGGGAAGGATCCTGCGACCGCAACTATGGCTGCAGCTACGGCAAGACCATCGCCTTCAGCTCACCGTCCACACCGCTCCCCATGGAACACAATCCGCGCAAGGTGTTTCAGCAATTGTTCGGTCAGGGTGATACCGCCAGCGAGCGTGCTTCCCTGTTGCGCGAAAATGCCAGCATCATCGACCTGGTACGCAGCGATGCCTCGGACCTGTCCCGCACTCTCGGCGCCCGCGACAAGACCATGTTGTCGGATTACCTGGATCAGGTGCAGGAAATCCAGCGGCGGTTGGAGAAGATGGAACACCAGGACATGGGGCAGTTGCAGGTCCCGGATGCACCCGCGGGTATTCCGGCGGCGTTCGATGAGCATATGCACATGATGTATGACCTGATCGCCCTGGCATACCAGGCTAACCTGACGCGTGTCGCCAGCATGATGGTGGCCGCGGAGGTCAGCAATCAGCCCTATACCTTCATAGGCGTAAACGACGCCTTCCATCCGTTGTCGCATCACGCAAATGACCCGGCAAAGTTGCTGCGCCTGGCCAAGGTGCAGGCCTTCAACACCTCGGTGTTCGCCAAGTTCATCAAGCGGCTCGCGGAGCTGCCGGACGGCGAGGGCACGATGCTGGACAATTCGATCATTCTGTTCGGCAGCAACATGAGCAACAGCAATCTGCACGATCACTACCCGCTGCCGACCGCGATCCTCGGCCTGGGTGGCGGCAGGCTCAGGGGGAATCAGCACCTGCGCTATCCGGATCGCACCCCGATCGCCAACCTGCATGTGGCATTGCTCAACAAGGTCGGCATCGCGACCGAGAAGTTCGGCGACAGCACCGGGCAACTCACGGAGATCTGAAGTCCAGTGCATTCGCCAGTAACATTTCGGGCTTTGGCGGCGGCGCTGGCGATGCTGTGCGCGGGACTGTGCCATGGGCAAGGGGCCGCGCATGCGGCCGATTCGCTGCTGCAACTGACGCAGGCTGGGGATTCTGCCGCAGCGATGGCGCTCGTCGCCGGCAAGGCCGAGGTCAATGCGCGCCAGGACGATGGCACCACGGCGCTGCACTGGGCGGCCTATCACGATGATGTGCCGCTGATCCGGCTGCTGCTCAAGGCCGGTGCCAAGGCCAATGTCGCCAACGATTATGGTTCCACGCCCCTCGCCGAAGCCGCCGAGCGCGCCGATCCGGAGGCATTACGATTGCTGCTGGAAGCGGGCGCGGATGTCGAATCACCGAATGCGCAGGGACAGACCGCGCTGATGACGGTGGCCCGCACGGACATCGTCGAGGCCGCCAAGGTGCTGCTGGCCCATGGCGCCAATGTCAATGCCAGCGAGAAGTGGCGGGGCCAGACGGCACTGATGTGGGCCAGCGCGCAAAGTCGTGCCGCCATGGTGCAATTCCTGGTCTCCCATGGGGCGCAGGTCAATGCCCGGGAAACGCTGCGCGAGTGGCCGCGTCGGGTCACCGCGGAGCCACGTCCGCAGAATCGCCCGCTCGGCGGCCTGACGCCGCTGTTGTTCGCAGCACGCGAGGGCTGTGCGGCCTGTGCCGCGGCACTGGTCAAGGCGCATGCCGATATCGAACTGGCCGACCCGGAAGGTATCACGCCGCTGGTCATGTCCATCCTCAATGCCCAGTTCGACACGGCGGCAGTGCTCATCAAGGCTGGCGCGAATGTGAACACTTGGGACATCTGGGGACGCGCGCCGTTGTACAGCGCGGTCGACTACAACACGACGCCGCGCGGCGGACGTCCGGATCGACCTTCCGCGGATAAGACCACGGCGCTGGAAGTAATCGACATGCTGCTCAAGGCCGGCGCCAATCCGGACATGCAGCTGAAACTGTTCCCGCCGTACCGATCGCTGGGTCAGGATCGCGGCGGCGATGGCATGCTGACCGTGGGGACCACGCCACTCATCCGGGCCGCCAAGGCCGGCGACAGCGCCGCCATCCAGCTGCTGCTGGCTCATGGCGCACGCCCTGATCTGCCCAACTCGCTGGGGATTACGCCGTTGATGGCGGCGGCCGGTATTGGTTCGACCACCATCGACATTCGCGCCCGCTTCCGCAATGAGCAGAAGTGCATCACCTCCGCGAAGCTGCTGCTGGCGAAGGGTGTTGATGTGAACGCGGTCAACGGCAATGGCCAGACTGCACTGTTTGGCGCCGCCCAGTCCGGCTGGAACAATTTTGTGCAGCTGCTGGCCGATCACGGCGCGATGCTCGCGGCCAAGGACCATTTTGGCAGCACCCCTATGGACTTCGCCGCAGGCAAGGTCGGCACCTCCGGCCGCCCAGGCGTGGGTGGAGGTGGCGAAGTGCACAAGGACACCGTCGCGCTTTTGACGAAGCTGGTGACCAAGTCCTAGCTCAGGTCAACCGCGGCCGTCGCTACTGCGTTGCTGTAATCTAGGGTGACCAGAACTTCGCTAGGGGCATTGTCATGAACCAAGCATTCGGTATTCGCAATTTCGCTGCCGTGCTGGCGTTGGTCGCTGGCCTGGGAATGAGTGCCGCCCAAGCTTCCTCCGACACGGCGGCAGTCCCGGCGCTGTCGGTGGCCCCGCCGGCCGCACACTGGGTCGCACGCAAGCTCGACTACACCTATATGGGCTTCACCGCCAAATTTTCCTGCGACGGCCTGCGCGACACGGTCCGCGACGTGTTGCTTGCGCTGGGTGCCCGCAAGAAGGACCTGAAGATCGAGGAGCGCGGCTGTGTCAGATTCAACGGGCCCGAGCAGTTCCCCGGGGTTGCCGCCACTTTCTCGGTGCTGGTGCCGATGACGCCCGATGATATCGGCAAGGTGGGCGACACCAGCTCGCAGCCGACGCAGTGGCAGAGCGTCGATCTGGTCCAACTGACCCGCTCCGGTATCGAATCGGTGCCGTGTGAACTGCTCGAACAACTCAAGAACAAGGCACTGCCGCTGTTCACCACCCGTAATCTGAAATTCCATTCGGCCTGCGTACCGCATGAGGAATCGCTGGGGGATATTGACTTCAGCGTGGATGTGCTGCGTCCGCAACACCCGCCCGGAGCCTGATTCAGGCGTTGCGCTATACCAGCGGGCTGCCCTTGGGAACACGCACGACAATGGTCCCCGCGAGCTTGTCATGCCAGGCCTGTTTGCCCGGGTCGATGCCGATCCAGAAGAAGCCCAGCCCCAGGGCGCACAAGGAGAGGATGCAGCCCAGCGCCCGCACGCACACCGTCGGCCAGTCGAGCGCACGGGAGTCCAGTCGCACCACGCGCAGATCGAACACAATGCCACCAATGGTGGTGCCCTTGACCTTCCACATCACCGCGCCGTAGACCGCAAGGCCCAGCAGAAACAGGCGGTGCTCGGAACCATAGGGCCAGTCCAGCAGCACCCGCACCACCACGCCCACAATGATGGCGTCGATGAACAGCGCGCCCATGCGCGGCCAGAATCCGGGGCGTGGCAGGGTGGTCAGGGGCAGGGGCGCGCTGGGTGCCGCGGGGGATTCAGTCGCACCCGCGGCGGGCGCCTCAGTGGCCGCCTCATGGACCTGCGCGGTCGCGGGATCCGCGCTCGCCGGCGCAAACGGCGGGACCGCGCTGGTGGCGCCGACGCCCGCGTTGCCAGGGGCAGCGGCGCGACTGCGCCGCATCCGGTTCAGCAGCGCATAGAGCACTGCCCCGTAGCCGATCATGCTCAACAGGATGTACACCACGAAGCCGAGCACCGGCACCAGGTACGCCAGCATCACCACGATGCCGCCCAGGAGTACGGCGAGTGCGGGATGCACGCTGGTCTGTCCTTGGCGCAGTCCTAAGCAACGGCCGCCAATCCAGCCCAGCACCGTGGCCTTGCCGAACAGCCCGGCCACGAACAAAGTGACGAGGAAGATCGGGATCAGCGGAATGCCAATCAGCGTGACCGCCAACAGGAACATCATCAACGGGGTGAGCAGCACCGCCAGGAAGGCGGTGAGCAGACTCTTACCGGGATTGTCATTCAAGGTCGCAATACAGTGTTCGGCGGCATCGCGGAACAGCAGTGCGAGAATCACGTAGACGGCCAGCAGGGCCAGCGACAATGTCCACAGCCAGCGCAGGCCACTGCCAATCACCAGCGGGCGACCCACCATCAGGCCATGGCCCACCCAGTTGCGTATGCCTTCGGCCGTCGCGATGTTTTCCGGCAGCACGCGCTCCAGGCCCCGATCCACGATGGCGGCCGGATCCTGGTTCACCGTGCCCAGCACACTGACCACATGCCCGTGCACATGCGCGTGCGGGCCCAGGTCCACGTTGCCGAGCACGGCGACGACGTCCTCGCCGACATCACCATCGACCGACACATTGCCCAGCACGGCCACCGCGCTGCCGTCGGTGGGGCCCTTGACGGTGGTGTTGCCGAAGACCGAGACCACATCCTGGTTCGCCGTTCCGTAGTTGCTCGCCGAGCCGAACACCGCGACCACCGAGTCTCGCTGGCCGCCTTCCGGCACCATTGCATCGTGACCAATTGAGACCAGGTCGTTGCCGTTATGCCGAAATGGCCGGCGGCGGCCGAAACGGTTCCAACTCTTGTCGTCGCCATTCCAATTTTCAGAATCCTCATCATCCGCGTCTGCAGCAGCGGGCTCCGGTGCGCTGCTGTCCGCGGCGTCGGCATCTATCCGGGCGGGCTGCGAAGCGCTCGGCGCCGTGGCCGCGGCCGCGGCCGCGACGGGTGCCGGCAGCCATGCCGTGGCCGCGAGGCTCATCGCCAGCAGTGCGGCAATGAGAGCGGAGCGAGTTGAAAGACTTGTGAGCATGGGATTTTCCATCTGTTTAGCGGGAGGCCAGCGGCGCCGATAGCAGCCGGTAGCCCAATACGATCAGGTAAAACAGGGCCAGGTACGCGACTGCGCACACTGCGATGCCGCCGTACCACACATTGTCCGGCAGGCTGCCGGCGACGGTGTCGGGGAGGCGATGAAATATGGCCAACACATTCAGCGTGGCATGCAGATCGGCGGCCGGCTGCTGCAGCGCCGCGACCGGCTCACTGATCACCGCATGCAGTTTCGCCGGTGTCGCGGGCCGTCCCAGCACCATCGCCGCCGCGGCCATGACGCCGGTCGCGGCAAACGCGATTTGCGCCAGCACGGGCCATTCCAGGACGCGCCGCCGCCACCAGGGCGCTTGCGCCGCGCGCTCAATGCCACTCCACACCTGTGCTTCGATGCTCTGCGGCGCCTTGAATTGCGCCGTGTCAGCGAGTACGCGGGTGATGCGCTGCTCAAGCGCGCCCTGCAGTTCATTGCCCGGATCAGGATTCATTGCCACTCTCCTGCAGCCGCTTCGCCAGCGCGATGCGACCGCGCAGAATGTCGGTCTTTACCTTGGCGACCGACACTTCGAGGTCTTCAGCGATCTGCTGATAGGACCGCTCTTCATAATGAAACAGCACCAGGGGGATACGCTGCGCGTCGGGCAGCCGGGTCAGTGCGGCGCGCACGCGTTCATCGCGTTGCGCGTCCGCCAGCTGCGCGAACACGGTATCGAGCGTTGTGACCGCGAACTGCACCTCCCCATCAGAGGCGTCAGGGTCCGAGCCGCCCGCGGAGGATGCATTCGCGGGCAGCAATTCCGAGAAGAAGCGCCAGCGCCGGCGGTACCGGCTCAAGTGGTTCAGCGACAGCCGCAGGGTCACGGTCTTCAGCCAGCCCCCCGCGCCCACCGGTGCACGCAACTGCTCGAAGTGTTCCCAGGCCTTCAGAAAGACGTCCTGGGTGATGTCCTGCGCCGTCGCATCGCTGGCGGTGAGCCGTCGCGCGGTGGCAAACACCATGTCTTGGTAGTCACGCATAAACATCGTGAATTCGGTCCGGTCCGGTGGCCTCGTTGGGAGTCGTTGCACTTTGAAAACATCGTTTAGGCCCAGAACACCGCTGGGCCGGGAAAGTTGCAGACTCCCCAGGGCAACCGCTCAAGGTCGGCAGGACATAATGCGAAGCGCCCGCCCGCCGGGCACGCGCGCCGCGCGGCGGGTTACTTCCAGCCCGTGGTGGACCCGAAAGGCAGGGACGGCATGGTGGCTTCAATCTCGATGATCTTGCCGTTCCTGACCTTGAACACCTCGGGGATGAGCGTGTCGAAGGGGCGGCGGGTGGCACCGGAGTACTTAAGGTACCCGTAACCCGGCACATTGGTGCCCGGCACTTCACCGTCCTGGTGGAACAGCACTATGCACTGCACCTCACCGCGCTCCACATCCACCGTTTCGCAGCGGCGCGGCTGGATCTGGGTGATGTACTGCCACATGTTGCTGTTGATATTGCCGCGACAACCCGTGTGGCCTACATCGGGCAGCGGACGGCCGTTGGGGCCGGGTGGACGCGCGCTCGGCAGGGGCGCGGGCGCCGTGCTGCCCCCCATGGCCAGCGCCGCTGCCGGTGCCACCGGCGGTCCGGCGGTCTGCACGCCGTTCTCGACGCGGAAGCAGTCATCGTCAAACGGCACCGAATCGACCAGGTGATGATCCAGGGCATCGAAGTACTGGTTGGCAATGCTGATCAACTGTTGGCGCGGCCGTTGCTCGGCGGGCGTGAGCACCTGGTTCCACAGTGGCGAAATCGCGGTGCGGTCGAATTTGCCGAAGCTCACGCCCTTGCGGACGATGGCGGTCTCCAGCTCGCTGATTTTCTGGCCCTGCACCTTGAGGCGGCCGGAGAGCCAGATCGGATTGCCGTTCTCCTGCATCAGAATGTAGAAGCCAACGTTGCCGGTGCGCGGATCGGCAATGACCAGCTTGTAGCCTTCAGGACCCGCGGCGGCGGTTTGCCACAACGCGGCGCCGAGCGGCAGCGGCTGAGCGTTCTCGGTAAAGCGCGCGTCAACGGCAAACAGGTCCTTGCCCGGGTCATGGCGCAGCAGCGCCGCCAGGTACCTGTCCACGAAGCCGACCAGGCAGTCGTGATCGCAACCGGCCGGTGCCGGCGATGCTACGGCAGGGCCGGGTGCTCTGGATTTACCCCAACCGGAGTTCATGCCGTAGGGCACATCCACCAGGACCGCTTCGATCTGGCGGATCCGGCCTTTCTGGATTTTGAACAGCTCACCGATCTGGAAACTTTTCGGGCGGCGATAGTCAGCCGGGACGTCGACATCCTTGCCGTCCATCTTGAAGGTCGCGACCGTGCCGTTGTGGTCAAAGAACACTTGCGCATACACCAGGCCACGTTCCACAT
The DNA here is from genome assembly GCA_035485475.1 of Steroidobacteraceae bacterium. Taxonomy (GTDB): domain Bacteria; phylum Pseudomonadota; class Gammaproteobacteria; order Steroidobacterales; family Steroidobacteraceae; genus DAIDKA01. The sequence goes on from DATHOA010000372.1 coordinate 12,840, forward strand.
CGACGATGGGGTAACGCCGGTCGCGAACCTTGGTGACGATCACTGAGAAACCCGTGTCGAACTGCGCCCGGCAGGAATTGGCCGTGACGTTGCCATCCTCGCGCCGCTGGCAGCCGGGATCAAAGCGCACATGCTTCGCCGAATGGTCGGTATCCAGTCCGGTGAAATACTGGTCGGCGATGCGGATCATGTCCTCACGGGAGACCCGGTCGGCGGCATCCAGATCCGCCTGCAGCACCGCGGCGGGGGTTGCAAATCCATCCGCCTTGGCGAAGGACGTGTTGCGCGCCACGATGGTTTCCGCCTCCGTTACCTCACCGTGGACCACTTTCATGCGCAGTGCGACCGGCACGGGGGAATCGTTCTCCATGAGCTGGCCGATGAAGCCGACCGCGCCTTGCTGGGGATCGGCGAAGTACAGCCGGAACTTCGCGTTGGCCGCCGCCGTTTTCCACAGGCCATGCTCGGTGCCCAGTTTCTGGCCGTTCTCGGTGATGCGCGCGCTGGGGGCCAGCGGCGCCTTGCTCGGATCGTGCGCCACCAGCGCTGCCAGGTAACGGTCGGCGATGTCCTGCAGGCATTGGCGATCACACGAGTCCTGGGCCGGTGCCGTGGGTGCGGCGAACGTGGTCAGGACGGTCAGCAGCGCCACACCGATTCCACGGTTTGACACCGCCAGATCCTAGTGCGCCGCGGGCGCGTCCGGTGCCGTGATCTGTGGCACGTTGATCGGGCCCCCGCCCGCACGCGTCGGATCACCCATGACTTTGCCATCGGGCAAGGTGACGGCCACGAACAGCCCGCCCTTGGAGCCATCCCGCAGCGGATTGATGACCACGGTGACCTTGTCGCCCGGCTTCATCTGCGCGGATTTCCAGCCCTGGCGCTTGAGGTTATTGGGGCTGTTGAGTTCGACCTTCCACAGATCCAGGCTGCCGGTCGCATTGGGCACGTCGATATCGATGAAGGCATGCGGATTGGTCCATTGGAAGTCATGCACCGTACCTTTCAGCGGCAGGTTCCTGCTCTGGTCGAACATGGCGAAGGAGTGATGCGCGCCGGCCATGCCGGCGTAAACCACCATCAGCAGTGCAAGGCATCCCGTCGTTCCGTGTCTCATGGCTCTTGGCTCCGCGTTCAAGCTCATCTGCCAATGATGACATGACCAAGGCACGTTCGTCCTGATTCGACTTATACTCGCCGCCGAACTGCGGTAATGGGTACCCCGCGGTACTTAAGGGTGAAACAGATGAGCATGCGCACTTTGTTGGCGGCGACATCCCTGGCGCTGGCCCTGCAGGCCGCGATTCCGGCCGCGGTGGCCGCCGATCCGACGGGATCCAATGGTCCGCCGGCCGCGAATCCCAAGGGCCATTATTCGCAGCTGAACAATTTGCCCGACTGGGGCGGGGTGTGGACCTTCAATTTCCGGCCGCTACCGGGGGTCACTCGTGAGATGCCCGCGCTCAAGGGTAAGTACCTGGAGAGCTACCAGGCCTGGCAGAAGATCGCCAATGAGAATCATGGCGAAGTGCCGCACAATGGTTCGTACTGCCGCCCCCCGGGCATGCCGGGCATCATGATGGTCGGCCAGTACCCCATCGAATTCCTGTTTACGCCCGGTCGCGTGAGCACCCACCACGAGGCGTGGATGCAGATGCGCACCATCTGGACCGACGGTCGCAAGCATGAGGCTGATTGGGATCCCACCTTCTATGGTGACTCGATCGGTCACTGGGAGGGGTCAACCCTGGTCGTGGATACCGTGGGCATCAAGACGGTGACCGAATTGCGCAATGGCATGCCGCACTCCGAGCAGCTGCATGTCATCGAGCACATCCATCTGGCGCCGAACGACCCGAATACACTGATTGATGACATGGTGGCGGAGGATCCGCTGGCGCTGGCCAAGCCCTGGCACACTGTCCTCAGCTACACACGCGCGCGCGACCAGGAACTGCTGGAATTCGTCTGCGCCGAGAACGACCGAAACCCGGTGGATGCGGCAGGGCATACCGGGCTGGAATAGCGAGGGGGGAGTAATGCTCAGGGGATTTGTGCGCGCGGGGCTGGTGACGGGCGTGGTCGCAGGCCTCGCCGGTGCGGCGGCCATGGCCCAGCAGAGCGCGGTGCCACCGATTGCCGCCGCGCCGGCCTTCAGCGCCGAACAGCTACTGGCCCCGCCGGGCGAAAACTGGATCACCAATGGCGGCAGCCTTTACAACCAGCGCTTTTCGCCACTGAAGCAGATCAACCGCGACAATGTCGCGGGGCTGAAGGCACTGTGGCGTACCGGCATGGGTTCGGGTACCAACCCCGGCAACTCCGGCCAGGCGCAGATTCTCGAGTACGACGGCACCTTGTTCGTCTCCAATGGCGCCAATGACGTATTCGCCATTGCGGTGCAAACCGGCCAGATCCTGTGGACCTACCACGGCAATCCGGACCCGAAGGCCGGCACGCCCATCGGCCGTTCCAATCGCGGCGTCGCCTTGGGCGATGGACTGGTATTCATCGGGCAGCTCGATGCCAGGCTGGTAGCCCTGGATCAGCGCACGGGCAAGGTCGTCTGGTCCGTGCAGGCCGAACCGTGGCAGAACGGCTTCAGCATCACCGCCGCGCCGTTGTACTACGACGGCCTTGTCATCCAGGGTCTGAGCGGCGGCGAAATGGGGATCCGCGGGCGCGTGAAAGCGTACGACGCCAAGACGGGCGCGCCGCGCTGGACCTTCTACACCATTCCGGGACCGGGCGAGGTGGGTCATGAGACCTGGCCGCAGCAGGGGGACGCCTGGCAGCACGGTGGTGCGGCGGTATGGCAGACACCGACCGTGGATCCTGAACTCGGGCTCCTCTATTTCTCAACGGGTAATCCGGGTCCGAACCTGTTCGGCGCCGTGCGACCGGGTGCCAACCTGTTTACGGTGTCAATCGTCGCGCTCGAGGCGAAGACCGGCAAGTACCGCTGGCACTTCCAGCAGATCCATCACGATATCTGGGACTACGACTCGCCGAACCCGACGGTGCTCTTTGACACCACGATCAAGGGGCGCAAGGTCAAGGGACTGGTCGAGGTTTCCAAAACCGGCTGGGCCTACATCCTCGACCGGGTCACGGGCAAACCGCTCATCGGCATCGATGAACGTGCCGTGCCGCAGGAGCCACGCCAGGCGACGGCGGCGACGCAGCCCTATCCGCGCGGTGATGCGATCGTGCCGCAGCAGATCGACATTGTGCCGGAGGGCGCCGATCTCGCGCCCGGCAGCGGTGAGATCAAGAACCAGGGCCGGATTTTCACGCCGTATTTCACCGAGCAGATCATGGTGAAGCCGGCGACCATGGGCGGCGCCAACTGGCCACCGAGCTCTTACGATCCGACCACCCATACTCTGTATGTGTGCGCCACCGACCGGATCAGCACCTTCAAGGCGGTGGCGGATCCGGGTCAGCCGGCTCCGAACAAGGTCTACATGGGGGGTTCCTTCGGGCAGGCGCAGGCCAGTGATCGCGGCATAGTTGCGGCACTGGATGTCACCACCAACAAACTGGTATGGCGTCAGAGCTGGCGCGAGATCTGCTACAGCGGCTCCATCGTCACGGCAGGAGGCCTGCTGTTCATGGGACGCTCCGACGGTCGCATCATCGCGCTCAGTTCAGCCAACGGCGCCTCGCTGTGGGAATTCATGACCGACGCAGGCGTGAACACCACTGCGACCACGTTTGAGTACCAGGGCAAGCAGTACGTGGTCGTGCATGCCGGTGGCGGCGTGTTTGCCAACGGCAAGCGGGGTGATGGCATCTGGATGTTCTCGCTGGACGGCAAGATTCCTTCCCTGGCCTCGGGCGCAGCCCCAGTCGGCCGCAATGGCGCGGGGCCGCCGCTGGCGGCTGCATTACCGCTCACCACCCGTCCGGCGAACGCCGAACATGGCGCGGACATCTATCGTGCCGCCTGTGTTCCCTGTCACGGCGCGGGCGGCGGCGGGGGTCAGGGTGGCGGGCCCTCCCTGATCAAGGGGCAGAGCCACGATGCCATCCTGGGTACCGCAAGTGCCGGCAAGAACAATATGCCGGCCTTCAAATCGATCTATTCGGCGGATGAGCTCAACGACGTCACCGCGTACATTCAAACGACGCTGCAGGGGGCCAGGTAACTTCAAGGCGGCGCCGGGTTCTGCGTCGCGACTTGCAGGACGTAGCCGGTTACGTCCTGAAGTTGCTCCGGTGACAGCGCCGAACCGAAGGCCGGCATGTCATTGCGACCCTTGGTGAGTACGGTGGCAATAGCATCGTGGGTGAGCGCACGGGTCAGCTTGGCACCGCCGTGTGTGCCGCCCAGTCCGGTCGGCCCGTGGCACACCACGCAAGTAGTGGTGTAGATGTCCTTGCCCTTGGCCAGATCCACGGCATGAGCTGGACCTGCCGTGGCCGCCGCACCTGGCGCAGGCGCCGCCGGCCGGGGAGCCGCGGCCGGATCCGCCGATCCGCGGGGCAGGGAATCGAGCTTGCCATCGAGCGAGAACAGCCACAGGCCATCGCTGCGCTTGCTGCCGCCCAGCGCCGTGCCGCCGGCCAGCACCACCACGTAGCCCTTGCCGTTGCGCTCGAAGACACTCGCCGGAGCATTCACGCCGCCGTCGGTCTGGAACTCCCACAGCTTCTTACCCGTGGTCTTGTCCAGGGCGGTCAAGCGGCCGTCATTGCGACCGATGAAGAGCAGGCCCCCATGGGTGACCACCGAGCCGCTGTAGCAGGAGTCCACCCATTGCTGGCGCCACACGATGCGATTGGTGGTCATGTCCAGCGCCGCCAGCACGCCGCGCCGCGGCGCGGCGAAACGTGCCACCACGCTGCCTGAATACAATGCGCCGGGCTCGACCGGATAATTTGGATCGCCACCGGTTGCGCCCCACAGCGAGTCCTGGGCGCAGATATACAGCAGGTGCGACTGCGGATCATAGGAGCTGGGCGGCCAGTTGATGGCGGCCAGCGGCTTCCAGATCGCCGGATGCTGGGCAAACGGAGTGAAGATGCGGCCCTGGTTGATGAGATCGAAGCCCTCGGGCGCGATGTCGATGGACTGCGGTACCACGGCATCCCCGACGGGGAAGGGTTGCGTGGCCGAGGTATGCTGCTGCGGCAGCTGCATCACCGGCGTTTCCTTCATCCCCAGCAGCGGCTTGCCCGTGACCCGGTCGAGAATGTAGGCCCAGCCGGTTTTGCCGGCTTCGACCAGCGCCTTGCGCATGCGGCCGGCGTAAGGGGCGTCGAACAGCACGACCGGATTTGGCGCGTCATAGTCCCAAAGGTCGTGGTGCACTTCCTGGAAGTGCCAGCGGTATCTGCCGGTCTTCACCTCCAGCGCCACGATGCTGACACTGAAGAGATTATCGCCCTGGCGGATCGCCCCGTTCAGGACCGGTCCGGGATTTGCCGTTGAGAAATAGATCAGACCCAGTTGTGGGTCGATCGCGGGGGTCTGCCAGATCGCGGCGCCACCGTGCTTCCAGACATCACTGTTGGCCGGCCAGGTGTCGTGGCCGATCTCGCCCGGTCCCGGCACCGTGTAGAAGGTCCAGCGCAATTCCCCGGTGCTGGCGTCATAGGCCTTGATGCGCCCGCGCGTTCCCATGTCGCTGCCGGCGAAGCCGGTGATGACCAGGCCGTCGTAGTAGAGCGGGGCGCTGGCGATCACATAGCCCTGGGCGGGATTTTCCGCCTGGATCGACCAGAGCACTTTTCCGGTGTGCTGATCCAGGGCGATGAGGCGTGCGTCCAACTCACCCACAAACACCTTGCCGTCGCCCAGCGCGACACCGCGACCCGGCCACGCACAGCACGGTCGCGCGACTTTGGGGTCGACGTTGGCCTGGAACTCCCATTTGACCTTCCCGCTGCTCAAGTCGACTGCGAAGGCATCCCCATCGCCGGTCATGATGTAGACGGAGTCGCCGTAGACAATGGGTTGCGCCTGGTTGCCCGCCCGGGGGCTGAGGCCCGAACCGTTCAGTGACGCGCGCCAGTTGGCCTTCAGGCCGCTGACGTTGTCGCGGTTCACACTGTCGAGCGGGGAGTAGCGCTGGTTCGAGAGGCTTCCGCCATTGGTGAGCCAATCAGTTGTTGGATCTGCGAAAAGCTGCTGTGCCGAAAATGCAGGAGCACTTTGGGATCCCAAATCCGCAACCGGCGCTTGCGCGGCCGTATCGAGCGCCGGAATGACGAGCAATGCGGTGAGGGCCAGGCAGGCAAACGGGCGCATGAAAGACCTGTCACGCGGTACAGCGTGGGCGTGAGTGGAAAATGCCGGCGCCGACTCTAACCAAAGTGAGTTGAGTTATCATCAGCGACTTGCGACTCATTATTCGTGGAGTACCGCCATGGCTGTCGATTTCCGAGGTCACCCGCTCTTTCCGCCGGGGTTCAACAGCCCGACCCGCTTTGACGCTGATGTCTACGACTGCGAGGTCTGGGGCCAGATCCCCACCGACATCCACGGCACGTTCTATCGCATGCAGTGCGATTTCGATTATCGCCCGCCCAAGAACGAGTGGCTGACCGGCTTCAACGGCGACGGCCATATCAGCCGCTTCCGCTTCCACAATGGGTCAGTGGATTTCAAGGGCCGCTTCATTCGCACTGCCCGCCTGATGGCCGAGCGCAAGGAACGCAAGCGCCTGTTCGGCGTGTACCGCAATCCGTATACCGACGACCCGAGCGTGGCGAATATCAACCGCTCGGCGGCCAATACCCACACCTACTGGCATGGCGGCAAGCTGTTCGTCCTGAAGGAGGACTCGCTGCCGTACTACGTGGATCCGCATACGCTCGAAACCTTGGGCGACTGGGACTTTCACGGCAAGTACACCGCAAAGACCATGTCGGCGCACCCGAAGATCGATCCGGTCACCGGGGAGATGATCGCCTATGGCTATGAAGCCAAGGGCATCCTCACCAAGGACATCGCCGTCTACACCATGAACCCGGCCGGCCGGGTCACCAAGGAAGTGTGGCTGCAGTCACCGTACCTCGGCATCATTCATGACATCGCGATCACCCAGAAGCATGTGATCATCCCGGTGATCGCGCGCACCAGCAGCCTGGAGCGCCTGAAGTCCGGTGAGCCGATGTGGGAGTGGGACGGGAGCCTGCCGACCATGGTCGGTGTGTTGCCGCGCGATGGGGACGCCAAGGATGTGCGCTGGTTCAAAGGCCCCGCGCGCAATACGCTGCATTTCCTCAATGCCACGGACCGCGGCAACACGGTCACCATGGAACTGCCGACGTCTTCGGGCGAACGTGATGCATCGCAGATCCGCCGCTGGACATTCGACCTGAATTCCAAGTCCGACGCTTTCCAGGAAGAGGTCGTCTCCACGACTCCCGGCTTCCTGCCGCGCATGGATGACCGCTACCTGTCGCTTGATTATCGTTATGCCTTCATCAGCAGCCGCGTCCCCAGCGGGTCCGATCCGAAGGCCGCACCCACGCAGGTCGTACAGCGCCTCGACGTGCACTCCGGTGAGATCAAACAGTGCGCGGTCGACGGCAAGGTCGCCCTGCAGGAAAGCTGTTTCGTGCCGCGTGCGAATTCCAAGAACGAAGGCGACGGGTATGTGATGACCATCGCCAGTAACTTCGACACCATGAGTTCGGACATGATCATCACCGATGCGCAGCACCTGGAGGACGGCATCGTGGCCACCGTGAAGCTGCCGTTCCGGTTGCGCAGCGGCACCCACACCAACTGGTATCCACAGGCGGTGCTGCCCCCGATCAAGGATGAACTGGCATGAGTACTCGCCGTGCATTCCTGGGCGGTGCGGGCATGACGGTCGCCGCGGCCGTGGCGCTGGCCCTGACACCTGGCGCCCGCGCGGCCGCACTGGCGGGTGTGACTCCGGTATTGCCGCCGGCCCTCACCGGCGCCACACAGGACGACTGGCACGTGGATGACATCTGCGGTCACATGCCGCGGTACGCGCACCCGATTCCATATATGCACGACACGTCGGCCCCGAACATTGCCGCGCTCGCGGCGCCGGTGGACTGGCAGTTGGTCGGATAAGAAACGCTGCAGCGCCCGCCGCTGGCGGACGCCACAAGGGGGAGTCATGGAACGTCGTTTTTCGGTTGCAGTTGCTGCGACCGTCCTGAGCGTGTCCGCGGTGTGCGCGATGAATAGCGGCGCGTGCGCGGCGGATGCGCCAGCGGACGTTCAGTTGCGGGTGGCCACCCTCGCGGCCAATGTCCAGTTGGCCGAGGACCTGAGCCAAATCGATAAGCTGCAGCGTGCGTACGGCTACTACGTCGACAAGGGGATGTGGGAGGACCTGTCGGAACTGTTCACCGAAAATGCCGTCGCCAATTATCCCGCCGGGGTCTTCATCGGCCACAAGAGCATTCGTGAACACCTGTACATGAATGTCGGCGGGCACCAGGTCGGGGACATCGGTTTGGGGAATGGTCGGCTCTACGACCATATGAATATCCAGCCGGTGGTGCACATCGATGCGGGCGGCACCACGGCGCATGGCCGCTGGCGCGCCTTCGCCATGTTCGGCTCACCCGGCGGTGGGGCCACCTGGGCCGAAGGCGTGTACGAAATGCAGTACACCAAGGAAAATCGCGTCTGGAAGATCAGCAAGCTCGATTACTACTCAGGCTTTGGTGCCTCCTATAAGACCGGCTGGGCTGCCCCGGCAGCTCCCCCGGCGGCAAGCGGCGCGCCGGCATCCTCGGCGCCCGCTGCTGCAGCATCGGCGCCTGCCGTGCGGCCACGGCGCCAACTCGCGCATCCAGCCGATATCGAACGCAACATGGACTGCGATGGTTTTCCGAAGGCCTGCATCGCGCCTTTCCATTATGGCAATCCGGGCACTACGGCCGCATCGAACGCCTGGATACTGCCGGATGCTGCGACGCTGGCAGCCGCTGCGGCCGGCATTCCGAAAGGCGAGCTGGCCACGCGGCTCGCGGACCTCACGCATCGGATCACGCTGCTGAATGACGCGCAGCAGATCGAGAACCTGCAGCGCATCTATGGCTTCTACATTGATCGGGCCATGTGGGATCAGGCCGCGGGCCTGTTCGCGCCGGATGCGACCATTGAGAGTGGGCAGCAGGGCGTCTATGTGGGCAAACGTCGCGTGCGCGAGTTCCTGGGGCTGTCCGGTCACCAGGGCCTGGCCTGGGGCTGGATGAATGATCACATGCAGCTGCAGCCCATCGTGGATGTGGCGCCCGATGGGCTGACGGCGCATGCCCGCAGCCGTGAGTTGGATCTGCTCGGACATGTCGGCGGCCAGGGGCAGTGGATGGAGGGCGTGTACGAGAACACCTTCGTCAAGCGCCACGGCGTGTGGATGTTCAAGTCACTGCACTTCTATCCCACCTTCATCACCGACTATGACAAGGGCTGGGCGCAGGATGCGCAGCCGGTGCCGGTGGCCAGCAAGGTGCTGCCGCCGGATCGGCCACCCAGCGAGGTCTACGCGATTTACCCCAGCGCGCATGTGCCGCCGTATCACTATCCGAATCCGGTCACGGGAGAAGTCGCGCACTACCCGACGGTGGGTGGCCCGACGCCCGCACTGGCGCGTGCCGCACTGGCCGTAGCCGGTGCGCCCTTCAAACCGCAACCGGTCCGGGACGTGGGCGCGGCGCTCACTGCGGCGCAGCGCGGCATTGAGCGCGTGAAGGCCTATTACGAGATTGAAAATCTCGAGAGTGCCTACGGTTACTACCTGGACAAGAACCTGTGGAATGATCTGGCCAATCTGTTCAGCGTGGATGGCTCCATGGAGCTGGCGCAGCGCGGCGCCTACGACGGACGCGAACATGTGCGCGCCTTCCTCCTGAAGGTCTTCGGCCGCGGCACCGAAGGGCCGGTCGCCAATCGCCTGGGCAACCACATGCAGTTGCAGCCGGTGATCGATGTGGCCGCGGATGGCAAGTCGGCCAAAATCCGTATCCGCATGTTCCAGCAGATGAGCTTCGGTACGCGCGCGTCAGTGGGAGCGGCCGTGTACGAAAACACGGCGGTACTGGAAGATGGCAAGTGGAAGCTGCGCGATGATCACACCTACAACACCCTGGCCGCCAACTATGAGGGTGGTTGGGTGCGCGCGGCGAACCCGGGGGTTCCCGGTCCCGACAAGGAACTGCCGCCCGATCGTCCGCCGTCCTTGAAGTTCCAGATGTTCCCGGTGGTGTACGACATCCCGTTTCATTACGCGAATCCGGTCACGGGCAGCACTGCCCTGCCGCCCATCGTCGATGGTTCGGGACATCCGGCCGGCATGCCGGACGCCACTGCTGCCGTCCTGCGCGATATCGGACCGAAGGTCGAAGCCGCCCGGACGGGTAAGCTGTACGAGCCCTTGCAGCAGCGCGAGCCGTATACCGATGCGGTCGTGACCCGAGATCTCGCCTATGGTTCAGACCCGCGCAATACCGCGGACATCTTCATTCCGCTGCAGCGCGGGGCACGCAAACCGGTGGTGGTGTTCGTCTATGGAGGCGGGTTTGCGGGCGGCGCCAAGCATATGCCCGGCTCGCCGTTCTACGACAACATCGGCCGCTGGGCCGCGGCCCACAATCTGGTGGGCGTCACGGCCAACTACCGCCTGGCGCCCAAGGCGCAGTGGCCCGCCGGTGTCGAGGACCTGACGGCCCTGGTGGCGTGGCTGCGGACGCACATCGCCGCGTATGGCGGTGATCCGCAGCATATCTTCCTGTGGGGACATTCCTCCGGCGGTGCGCACGTGGCCGACTATCTGGCGCACAGTGAGGTCACTCACCAGGATCCGCATGTGGCCGGCGCCATCCTGATGTCGGCGGCGGTCTATGACCTGGGGCAGGAAGTCTCGGTCTGGAAGGCCTACTACGGGGAGGACGTGAGCCGGTATGCAACCGAGTCATCCCTGCCCGGGTTGGCCAGGTCGCGCATCCCCCTGCTGGTCACCGATGCCGAGCTCGATCCGGCGAATTTCCAGGCCCAGGCCGATGCGCTGACGGCCGCACGCAAGGCGGCCGGAAATCCGGTGCAGCGGCTGCATGTGCCGGGGCATTCGCACCTGTCCGAGGCTTATGCGATCGGCACGGCCGATGATTCAGTATCCGGGCCGGTCCTGAAATTCATCCGGGCGCACTGAGTTCGCGCAGCCGCGCGATCCGGGCGAGCGCCGGGGGATGCGAATCGTAAAATTGCGAATGCAGATGATCCGGGGTGAGCGTGGTCGCGTTGTCGCGATACAGCTTTACCAGCGCCGCCATCAGCGCCGCGGTGGGCGTGTGCTGTGCCGCGAATTCATCGGCCGCGAACTCATCGCGCCGTGACCAGCTCGCTGCCAGCGGCGTCACGAAGAACGTGAAGGCGGGCGCGACGAACATGAAGAGCAGCAGGGCGCCGTAGTCCGATGCGCCCGACAGCCCCAGCTGGGCGTAAAACCACGGCCGGGCGGCCAACCAGCCCAGCAGCGCGAGGCCCGCGAGTGCGACCACCGCCGATACGATCAGCCGCCGGCGGATATGGTGCAACTTGAAGTGTCCGAGTTCATGCGCGAGCACGGCCTCGATTTCGGCGGGCTCGAGGGTGCTCATCAGGGTATCGAAAAATACGATGCGCTTGTTGCGGCCGACCCCGGTGAAGTATGCATTGCCATGTGCCGAACGCCGCGAGCCATCGATCACGAATACGCCCCGCGACGCAAAGCCGCAGCGCGTCAGCAGGGTCTCGATGCGGATACGCAGGGCCGCATCGGCCAGTGGGCTGAAGCGATTGAATAGCGGTGCGATGAGCGCGGGATAGGCCCAGGTCATCCCCAGGGAAACGCCAAGCCACAGGGCCCACACATAGAGCCACCACAGTGCGCCCGCATGTCGCATCAGTTCCAGGGCCGCCAGCAGCAGGGGTCCCCCGATCAACAGACCCAGCACCAGGCCTTTGAGGCGGTCCACGAAGAAAAGCGTCAGCGAGGTGCGATTGAAGCCAAAGCGCGCCTCCAGCCCGAATGTGCTCCACAGCGACAAGGGTAACGCGATCACACTCACGACCAGCATCACGCTCAGGATCACCAGGGCCCCATGCCAGGGCGCGGCAATGGGCGCGAGCCGCCACAGCCGGTCGATGGCCTCGATGCCGCCGCCCAGTGTCAGGGCGAGCAGCACGATGGCGTCGATGACGGTGTCGATGCGCCCCAGACGCGTGCGCGCCAGTGCGTAGTCCGCGGCCTTGTGATGGTCCTCAGGCGCGATCGTGTCGGCGAACGGCTCGGGTACCTGGGCGCGGTGCCGGGTGACCGCGGCTATCTGACGATTGGCCAGCCACAAGCGGGTGGCAGTACCGGCCAGAACGGCCAGCAGGAAAATCAAACTCAGGGGCTGCATGCAGCTAGTGCGTCCAGTGCAGATGGGGGCCAAGGGCGCGTGACACGGCATCCAGGTCCGCATCGCCTTGCGCGATCACGGCGAGGGTGCCACCACCCGGAGCCGGGACCAGGATGCCGGAGTAGCCATTCTGGCGAAAGGATTGTCGGGCGCCGATATGTTCCCGGTTCAACACCATGACCGTGATGGGCCCGGCGGCCGTGCGGATGATCAGGTGCGGCACCCAATGGCCATTGAACAGACAGATGCGGGCGTAGGTCACGGTCGTGTCGGTCGGATCGAGCCGGACGTCTGCACCCGCGAGCACCTGGCTGGTGGCGGCTGCCGTCATCGGCGCGACCTCGGACCAGCTCGCCGATTCGTGTCCCACATGATCGAGCACACCGGCGGCCAGGCTTGGCTGCGGCCGCAGTGTCCAGAACACAATGCCCACACCGATGGAAAGAACGAGGCTGGCCGCGAGCGCCAGCAGCCCGGAAGCGCGCGGCGCAACCGGTCGCGGGCGCGTGGCAGGCATGAGCGGCAGCGCCCGTATCCCCGTCTCGGCGCGCGGGCCCAGGGGAGCGGTGAACAGGCGACTCAAGTCCTGGTCCATCCGCTGCATCTGCTGCTGGAACAGCGTGCACGGCGCGCAGTGCGCAAGATGCTCGGCCAGCGGCGCGGATACCGCCCCGGGGGCTGCACCAATCAGCAGACGGGCTTCATCATGGGTCATACGGCAGGCTCATCCAATGCGTCGGGGGCGGGCAGCAATCCATAGATACTTCGCAAGCGGTTACGCGCCCGGAACAGGCGGGTCAGTACGGCGGCGGTCGACAGGGTCAGCTCCTGGGCAATTTCATCCGTGGTGAAGCCCCCCAGCACCTGCATGACCAGCGGGATGCGGTAGTCATCCGGCAACTGTGTCATCGCCAGGCGCAGGCCCACCATCTCATCGCCATCGGCGGCGAGCTGGGTGTCTTCGGCTGCCATGACCTCGTCCAAATCGACAATCTCCAGGCGCTTGCGCTCGTAAAGTCGGGCATGTTCCCGGCGCACGATGGTCAGTAGCCAACCGCGTGCGGCCGCCGGGTCCTTCAAGGCGTCCCGGGAGCGCCAGGCACGCAGCATTGCCTCCTGGACCACATCCTCGGCGACGGCGCGGTCGCGGGCCAGCCACCAGGCAAAGCGCAACAGCTCCGGTCGCATGGTGGCGAACAGCCGCTCCAGCGCCATGGGCGCAGCTTCCGCCCCGGGTTTAAGGGCGTCGCTTAAGGGGACCGGGATTTCGGGGGTAAAATTGCGCATGCCGACGCTGGATCATAGCCGGATGCGCCAGCTTCGTGTTCTGCTGCAATACCTGGCTCACAACCCCGGTCTGCGCTGACAGGTACGCTTTTTTAAGCTGCCGGCGTCGGCCTGAGGCGCCATAATCCAATCACTGATCAATCCTGAGGAGCGAGCAATGAAGACAACGAAAGCGAGTGGCGTGGCAATTGCGACGGCGGCGGCACTGCTGTTTGGAACCTTTGCGGTTTCCACGGCCAGCGCCGATGAAGCCAAGATCAAATGCACCGGTGTGAACTCCTGCAAGGGCCAGTCCTCCTGCAAGTCCGCCAAGAATTCCTGCAAGGGCATGAACTCCTGCAAGGGCAAGGGCTTTGTCGAAATGACCAAGTCCGATTGTGACGCAGCGAAGGCCAAGGCCAAGGCCGGCTGATCGAAGGACGGGCTCACCGGGACCCATACGATGAGCCCGTCATGATCCACGGATTCGGCTTGGGGTTGCGACCGCAGCACTACAGCGAAATGCTGCACAGTCGGCCGGCCTTGGACTGGCTCGAGATCCTCAGCGAGAACTACCTGGTCCCGGGCGGCAAGCCGCTTTATTTCCTGGACCGGATTCGCGAGCTGTACCCAATGGTGATGCACGGCGTGTCGCTGTCCATCGGCAGCACGGCGCCGCTGGATTTCGCGTATCTGGCGCAGCTGAAAAGCCTGGCCAGGCGCGTGCAACCGGGCTGGATTTCCGATCATCTGTGCTGGACTGGGGTGGGTGAGACCAACCTGCATGACCTGATGCCACTGCCGTATACCGGCGAAGCGCTGCGCCATGTGGCCGCGCGCATCGCCCAGGTCCAGGATTTTCTGGGACAGCGCATCGTCATCGAAAACGTCTCCAGTTACGTCACGTACCGGTCATCGGAAATGACCGAGTGGGATTTCATCGCGGCCCTGGCCGCGGAAGCTGACTGCGATCTGCTGCTCGACGTGAACAATGTATACGTCAGCAGCGTCAATCATGGCTTCGATGCCCGGGTGTTCCTGGATGCGATTGCGCCGGCGCGGGTGCGACAGATTCACCTCGCGGGCCACAGCCATCAGGGTGACTTCCTGATTGACACTCACGACACGGCGGTAGCGCCGCCGGTATGGGATCTGTATCGCCATACGGCCCAGCGGTTTGGCCCGATTCCGACCATGATTGAGCGTGATGGGGACATTCCTGCGCTGCCCGAGCTGCTGGCGGAGCTCGACTCGGCGCGCCGGCTGGCTGGCATGACCACGGTACAGGCGGCTTAGATGAAACTGGCCCAGCTGCAGCAGTCCTTTCAGGATCACGTGTTGCGCGCTGACATGCGGATCGTGCCTGAGATCAGCGGCGATGAGCGGTTTCCGACCTCGATGCGCCTGGGCGTTTATAGCGATGCTTATGCCGCGCGCCTGATCGAAGTTCTCGCGGAAACCTTCCCGGCCGCGCGGGCCGCGCTGGGTGAGGGCTCATTCGCAGGGTTGGTCGGTGAATTTGCACGCCACCGCCCCAGCCGGTTCCGTTCGGCTCGGGCCTATGGTGAGCAGCTGCCGCGGTGGCTGGGCTCGCGCCTCACGGGAGTGCGGGCGCAGGGCATTGCCGATCTGGCGCGGTTTGAATGGGCGGTGGCGGGCGCCTTTGATGCGGCCGATCAGGTGGCCCTCACACCCGCCAGTCTCGCGGACCTCTCAC
The DNA here is from genome assembly GCA_035485475.1 of Steroidobacteraceae bacterium. Taxonomy (GTDB): domain Bacteria; phylum Pseudomonadota; class Gammaproteobacteria; order Steroidobacterales; family Steroidobacteraceae; genus DAIDKA01. The sequence goes on from DATHOA010000372.1 coordinate 28,210, forward strand.
CTGAGCAGTGGCCCGAGCTGCGCTTTGCCTTCTCGCCAACCCTGCGGCGCCTGAGCGTGACCAGCAATTGCGTGGCCTGGTGGAAGTTCGCCTGCGCTGAAGCCTCGCGGCCGAGCCGCTGGCGATCGACTGGCGACCAGCAATGGCTGGTGTGGCGCCAGGAGCTGGCCGTATTCTACCGACGCTTGTCCCGGGCGGAAACCCGGGCACTTGATGCCGGTGTGGCCGGCGCCACGTTCGGTCAACTGTGTGAACAGTTGTCCAGTGCCGCCGTCGCGGCCGCGATGCTCCACGGTTGGTTCAACGCGGGATTGATTGTTGGCCTGAGCTGAAGATGGCCCTGCGGATGGACGCAAGCGGCGCGGCGTCGTTCAACCGGACGCTGTCGCCGTCCGCATCGACGCCGAGGCTGTGCCACAGTGCCACCAGGTCCGGGGTGACGGGTTTATCCTTCATCCGTGCATACAGCTCGCTCAATACCGGTACCCCGACCGCCGCATCGGCGCTGGCAAACACCCGGTTGATGTCCCAATCGACGCGCAGTCCGCCGCTGGTGCGCAGCACCGCCCGCATCGCATCCTGCAGGCCGTAACGGTTGTCGGTGCGCTGGTGGATGGCGACATCGGCCATCAGGCAGAACATGGCGCCGCCCCAATAGGTGCGGCCCCAGGAATGATCCTGATCCAACCCCGCATCCCGGGGCCCGGGCATGCCACGCGGCATGGAATGCATTTCCTCCGTGAACACATCCTCAATACTGCGATTCCCCGCCTGCACGCGTGCCACCCCCTCGATATACACCGCCAGGCCTTCCGCCAGCCAGGCGTGCTGCGCGCCGATATCCGGCAGCGCCAGGTGCGACATTTCATGCACCAGCACCCAGTCGTTGAGCAGCGCGGCGGCATCGACCTGACTGCCCACGCGCACCCGGATCAGCGGCGCCGGTGTACCGAAGGTGGTACCCCCTGCGACCCGCGATCCGTCCACCGGTACCACCACAATGCGCACCTCGGGTACGGGAAATTGCCCGAAGTAGTGCGCGACGATGGTGGCGGAACGTTGCGTCCATTCGCTGAGCAAGGCAGCGGATTGCGCCTGCTGCGCTGGAATCAGCAGCAGCAGCTTGGAATTCCCGATCATGATCTCGCGCCGCTCGGGCGCCGGGGCCTGCGCATGCGCCGCGGGCGGTGCGATCCCGCACAGCATCACGGCGGCAGTCAGCGCGGCTGCCACGGTGCGCGCCCCGAATCTGCGCCACAGCAGGTACACCGGCACGCCGAGTACTACGATGAATAGACCAGGCCAGGTGTACTGCGGTCGCTGGATCAGCAGGTTTGCGCAGATGCCCGCCGTGAGCAGTACATACAGCGCGGGCAACAATGGGTAGAGCGGCACGCGCACCGGACGTGCTGCATCCCGCCGCCTTACCCGCAGCACGAACAAGCCAATGGCGGTGAGCAGGTAGAACAGCACCGCGGCGAACATCACATAGTCCAGCAGCTGGCTGTAGGTGCCTGACAGGCACAGCGCACAGGTCCAGGCGGCCTGAATCCACAGCGCAAAGGCCGGCGTCTGGTAGCGACGATGCAGCACGCCGGCCCGCTTCAGGAACAGGCCATCGCGGGCCATGGCGTAGAACACCCGCGCACCGGCCAGGATCAGGCCGTTGTTGCAGCCGAAGGTGGAGATCATGATCGCCGCGGCCATGACGGTAAGCCCGGCATCACCGAACATGGCCTGCAGGGCGGCGGTCGCCACCCGATCCTGCGGGGCATTGGCAATCGCCGGCAGCGGCAACGAACACAGGTAGGCGAGGTTGGCCAGCAGATAGAGCACCACCACCACGCACACGCCGGCCACCATCGCGAACGCCAGATCGCGCTTGGGATTCTTCAGTTCGCCGGCCGCGAAGCCGACATTGTTCCAGGCATCCATCGCGAACAGTGCGCCGATCATGGCCGCGCCGATGCGCGGCAGCAGCTGCACGAGAGAGGTGTGACCCCAGAAATCCGCTCCGAAGTTGCTGCTGAGGGCCAGGTGATTGCGCCCCAGCGTCAGTCCCAGCACGACCAATGCGCCCAGCGAGGCGAGCTTGATGCCGGTCAGCGTGGTCTGGATGACCGCCGCGGTGCGCACGCCGCGGATGTTGATCCAGGTCAGTGCGACCACCGAAACAATCGCCAGCAGCCGCTGCGGCGACAGTCCGATCTGGATGCCGCCACTGGGCAGATGCGCGGTCCAACCCAGGAATACATCCGGCGTGAGGGCCGGAACAAAGACCGACGTGAAGCGCGCAAACGCGACTGCGACGGCGGCAATCGTCCCGGTCTGAATGACCGTGAACAAAGTCCAGCCATACAGGTAGCCGAACAGCGGCGAGACCCCTTCGCGCAGATACACGTACTGGCCGCCGGCGCGGGGAAACAGCGCGGCCAGTTCGCTATAGGTGAGGGCGCCGATCACCGTGATCACTCCGGCGATCAGCCACACCAGCATCAGCATGCCCGGGGAGCCGACCTGGCGGGTGATGTCGGCGGAAACAATGAATACTCCGGAGCCAATCATGGAGCCGGCCACCAGTGCCGTGGCATCCACGCGATTCAGCGCGCGGACGAACTCAACCATGACGGTGGCGCAGAATCGCGGGCTTAAGTTCGCTCATGCTGTTGCACCCCAGGTGACCCAGCGCCCGGTCGATTTCCGAGGTCAGGATCTCGAGGGCACGCCGGACGCCGGGCTCACCGCCCGCCGCCAACCCGTATAACGGGGCACGACCCAGTATTACCGCATCCGCCCCCAGGGCCACCGCCTTGATCACGTCAGTGCCGCGGCGGATACCGCCATCCAGGATCAGGGTCAGCCGCTCGCCGACGGCCTGCGCGATTTCGGGAAGGACATCGAGGCCGGAAACACAATGGTCCATCTGCCGCCCTCCATGATTCGTGAGGACGATGCCATCACAGCCGTGATCCGCGGCGCGCTGTGCATCGGCCACGGACAGCACGCCTTTGACGATGAGTTTGCGCGGCCACACGCGCCGCAGCCAGTCCACATCTTCCCAGCTGATCCGGCCGGAGAAGAGTTTGGGGATCACCGTACTGCCGCCAATGGCGCTGGCGGCGCCGGCGGGCAGATAGGCCGCCAGGTTTTCCAGTTGCGGCACGCCATTGCGCAGCAGCACTTCCCAGGCCCACTTCGGGTGCCGCAGCACTTCGAGCCGATTGCGCCAGGTCGGGATGCCGGGACGGGAGTAGTTGCGGCGGTCCCACTCGCGCAAGCCAAAGACATTCGCATCGGTGGTGAACACCAAGGCTTCGTACCCGGCGGCGTCCGCGCGCGCGACAATATCCTCCGCGGATTGACGGTTGTGCGTCACGTACAGCTGCATCCACAAACGGCCGCCCGCCTCCTTGGGCACTGTTTCCAGCCGCATCGATGCCATGGTGCTCAGGCAGAACGGCACTCCGGCCGCGGCCGCCGCCCGCGCCAGCGAGCGGTCACCCCTGGGTTGCAGCACACCATTGCCACCCGTGGGTCCGACGATCAGGGGCGAGGCGATCTCCTTGCCGAAAAGCGCGACGCGCTGGTGCCGGGAGGCCGTGTTCACCAGCGTCGAGGGCACAAACTGCCAGGCCTCGAACGCCTCACGATTGTTGCGCAACGCAAATTCGTCGTCGGAGCCGCCCTCGACATACTCGAATACAAAGCCCGGCACGCGGCGCATGGCACGCTCGCGCAGATCGGCAATGGTGACGGCGCGCTCCAGATTGCGCCCCGAATAGCGACGGCGGTGCCAGCCCATGTGCAGGTCCTCGGCGTGCGCCGATGGTTGGAATTGATGCGCGAGGCTAGCAGTCTAGAAGGACTGCGTCACCCCCAGGAACAGGCCGCGGCGCGGCCCGTACTGGGGTGCCCCGACACCGACGCCGGTGCCATTGCGTATCTCGTACACCTTGTCCAGCAGGTTGATGACGTCGATACGCGCCGTCAGACCCTTCAGTCCCTGACGTTCAAAGTCGTGTTCCACGCCGAAGTTGACCTGCGTGTAGTACGGCAGGTGATCGCCATTGGGAATGGAGCTGCCATCCGGCAGGATCAGATCGGAGCGCAGTCCGGACCCCAGCAGCATGTCGGCGCTGAAGCGCGTGCCGCTCCACACATAGGACACGCCACCGGAGGCGGTGATCTGCTGCTCATGGTCCAGGTGGATGTAGTGATCGGCAATGTACGCCAGTGCCTCGGCATCGAAGTTGAACTGACTCGACACGATGTCCTTGCCGATGGCGCGCTGCGAGGCGAGGTTGGCATAGGCCGAAAAGCCGCCGACGTGATAAGAGCCGGTGAGCTCCACGCCATACACCTGGCCGTGGGCATAGTTGAACGGCGTCAGGATGATCGGCGCACCGAACTGCCCCTCATCAATCAGGTCCGTCGCCTGCTTGAAATAGCTGTCCAACCCCACCGTGAAGCCCCTGGCGATGGTCTGCTCGACGCCGAAGTCGTAGTAATTGGAGCGCTCGGCCCTGACCTTGTCGTCCTGGAGCACGCTGGGTGCGGCCGTGGTATTGGCGAACTGCGTGAGCGATTCGCTACCCACCAGCTCGAATGGCGGCGGGGAGAAATACCGTGAGTAACCCACGTGTACCGTGGTCGCAGTCAACGGCTGCCACACCAGGTTCGCGCGCGGACTCAACTGGCTGCCGCTGCTGAAGGCATTGTAGTGATCAAAGCGCAGCCCGTAGTTGAAGGTGAGGGGCGCAAACAGATGCCACTCGTCCTGGATGTAGCCACTCTCGATGACCTGGCCATCGTTGCTGTTCTGGACGATGGAAACCGGTACATCATTGATGGGCACGCCGGTAACGGGATCCGTATTCAGCACCTGCGAGGTGGTGTCGCTTTGCAGGCGGTCATACTGGAAGTAAACGCCGGCCCGCAGCGTATGCGACTCATTGAGTTTGTAGGCGCCGTCGCTTTGCAGCCCATAAGCCACGTCCTGCTTGTAGGCCTGCTGGGCGATCCCGTTGAAGAGCAGGTCACCGAGCGCGTCGGGGATGAACCCCAGGGTGGAATTGCGTGCGATGAGCGAGGTCTGCAGGGTCAGCGGCCCATTCGAATGCTGCAGGCTCAGGATTCCGAACTGCGTGACCTCACGCTGATTTTCGTTCAGCAGATCGCTCGGGTACGCGTTTTGGCCATTGACCGTCAATCCCAGCGCGGGCTGTTCGCCGTGCAGATTCGGAATCTGGAAGTCGGCATCGGACAGGCCGATGATCATGCTGACCCGGTTGTTCGGATCGAGCACATCTTCGGCATACGCGAATCCATGATGCTGCTTGGTGTGATCGTGCAGCGGATCGCTGCTGCCGTCCGGGGATTCGATCCCCAGGTCATTGCGCAGGAAGTCACCGGTCACAAAATAGGTGTAGGGGCCGCTCGATCCCCCATAGTCGAAGCTTGGCTCCAGCTCACCGTGACTGCCGCCGTACAACGTCACGGTGCCACCCGGCTCCAGCGAGCCGCTCTTGGTGGTCAGATCTATGATGCCGGCGCTGCGCAGGCCGTACTGCGCCGGCAGAGAGCCCATGATCATCTGCATCGATTCGATCAGGCGCGGCGGGAGCGTTTGGCCGAAGACACTGATGCCGTCGGGGAGGATGATGCCGTTGAGGCGGAACTGCAGGCCATTGTGGTCGCCGCGGATATGCAGCTGGCCAAAGGAATCCTGCGCGGCGTCGGGAACCTGCAGCATCACCTGGTTCATCAGGACATTGTCACCACCCGGGGCCGCGTCGATCGCGGCCGAATCGATGGTGTAGGTGGAGGCACCCACCTGGGTTTGGATATGCGAGCGTTCCTCATTCAGATGCTGTGCCGTGACGATCACGGTTTGCATGGGATTGCTGGAGGAGTCGGTGACCTGGGCGAGGGCGAGGGGCAGGGCGCCCGGCAGTACGAAAACGACCGCAGCGGCAAGCGCCTGCGCATATCTGGAAATAGCCATGGAATGTCGACAGCATACTCAAGTTCCAGGCCGGACGGATGGAATTGGGTGCGCCGGATGAAAACGGGGAGGGTAGGCCCTCCCCGCAAAACCACATCACAAAATGTAAATATTGTGGTTAGGGCAGACTGAACTTATAGACGCCCTGTACAGCAAACTCACTGTTGTTATTCGCAAGAGTATTGGGTTCCTCGTCAGTGCCGAAGGCGCGCACGTAAGCCTCCTCGGGGAACGCGTTGATGAATCCGGCGGAGAGCTTGTCGTAACGCACCTCGGCGCGCAGTTCGAAGTTCTTCACCGGCGTGTAACCAAACGTGAGCGTGCCTTCGAGTGCGTGGCCCGCACCCACGTAGTCCGCATACTCACCACGCAGCGATACGCGCATGCTGTCGCTGATCCCGTAGTTGACGTAGGCCGCGAAGCCATTGATGTGGGTGGTCGCATCATCGCCCGCGATGCCATTGCCCGAGGTCTGCTTGAAGTCAGCATTCAGGATCAGGGTCAGCGCCGAAGTGACGTTGTAGGTGCCGACGAAGTCGATCAAGGACAGTTCCTGTCCGTTGTACAGCACATCGTCCTTGCCGAAATACCCCGTCAGGGCCAGTGAGAAGATCTTGTTCGGCGTCCAGGTGGCGTTGAATTCACCGGTCTTCGAACCCGAAGTACTCAGATCCGTGTAGTTCCAGCCGTTGTTGACGCCAACCGAGATGTTCACGGTATCCGAGGCGGCGAAGGTGGCCCGCACACCGGTGTGGTCCAGGGGCTCGAGTTCCCAGAACAGCAGCGAGCGGGAGAAGTTGGTGTTCTGGGCCGGGTTGATGACCTCGGCACCGGCCATGGTCACGTACTTGCCGGCGATGACGGTCAGCGGTCCGGTGGCGTACTGCAGGTAGGCCTGGCGCACGTCGATACTGTTGCCGCTGCCACCCTCATTGAGGCTGAGGATCTGGGCATCGGTGCCCGCGATCACATCGACGTAGCCGCCAATGCCCTGCTTCGGCTGGTAGCCGAGCTGCAGGCCGGCTTCATCCAGTTGGAAGCTGTCGTGGTCCTGGTCGAAACCACGCCAGGTCGAACCCGGATAGCCGTTGGAGTGATAGTAAGAGGCCGCGAATTCGCCGCTCGTGGTCAGTCCCCAGCCCGTGAGCAGGTCGGACAGTCCCGGAACAGCCGGCGCAGCCGGTGCAGCGGGCGCGGCACCTGCGGCGGGGGCGGCGGGAGCGGGGGGCGTATCGGCTAAGAGCAGCCGTGGCGCGGTCGCAACGATAACGGCGGCGGCGATAGCGCGAGTCGTATTTCGCATGATGATCGTGGTCCTCGTGGATGAAACGGAAGCGGAACTGATTCACAAAAATTAATACTTGACGCGACGGCTGCAATCC
>DATHOA010000373.1:0-20094 GCA_035485475.1 Steroidobacteraceae bacterium
ACGCCATTCCTCGAAATCGTCACGGGATGCACGTTCTAGGGCGATGTCGGCCAATGGATCCTTGTAGATGACCTTCTTGAACCGCCGCAGGGCGTCAATCGCGGCCGATTGGCGACCGTGCCGACTCAGGTCGCCCAGATAGTCCTCCAATGCCTGACGCACCGTAGAGCGCGTCACCGAGCGCATGGCAGAGCCGGTCAGCTGCTGAAGCCAATCCTCGGCCTGACGCTTCGCCTCATCGAAGTCAATCGCCTCACCAATGGATTTGTACTGCTGCTGCCCGTCTCGGGCCCGATAGCGGACAAGCCACGTGTCGGGACCCCGCCGAAAACCCAAGTAAGCCCCGGCATCCAAGCGCTGCCAATGGGGTTCGCGACGTACAGATAGTCGCTCCCGGTCGCGTTTTCGTGACAGATCTGCCAAGGTCGTAAATCTCCCGTACGGAACCGTACGGAAACTCTACGCTGGATACCCATGGACGGCAATGAACAAAAGGCCTATAAATACGGCACTTTTTATAATGGCGGTAGACGGCCATAGACGATTTCACGTCCCTCTCAAGGCCAGTACACGGGTTCGAATCCCGTAGGGAGCGCCATTAAATCAATGACTTATGATTTTTTGGTGGGCATAGGATGAAAATCGGATGAAAGGTTTCGCGAGCCTTTTGGGGGATTTGGAGGCATTTCATGCCGAGTTCCCGAGCTCCCGGACCCGCTTATCCGGGCTCTATCCAATGTTGCCGACCCTGACGTGCAAGTGGACCATGCCAATTGCACTGCTTCCGTTTGTCAGCTCTCGGTCCAGTCCTCAAGCCTGAGGCCATCAATGCGGGAGAAATCGCGGGTATTGTGCGTAACGAGAACCACATCGATCTCCAACGCGCCACCAAATCAATGACTTACGGTTTTGTGGTTGGCACGGGATGGACAACGGACGAAGCTCGCAAGGGCGCCCTGAAGACTAGATAGCTCGGTTCGAGCTTGTAGCCCAAAGCTCGATCAAAAAATATTCGAGGCCAACGCGCCTCAACGGCTTTCTAAGCTCGACTTTTTCGTTTTCCGTCTTTGTTACTACTATGGCGTCGTGCCTACAAAGTTCTTGATGAACATTTTCGTGTTTGATGCTGATGTCGGTCAGCGCAATGATTACTGACACGTCCGCCTTCAATATGAGATGAGAATCCTTACCCAATACGGCGTACCGGTTGACCGCGGCAGAAAATTGGCCGCGACGCGTCATGACATTGAGGTCTTTGACGACTTCAGAGACGGGCGTGCCAACAGTCAGAACATCCCCGGAGAAGGTCAATGCGGGGGACTGCTTATCCAGAACGGCGATGCCCTGCCCCACCGTATCGAGCAGCAGACGTCCTTCGATGATCGCGAGTGTCCGATCGACATTCGGAAATATCGAGAAGGCTCCGCTTTGCGTCACTTCCGCCATGCTGATGCGCCAGCCGAAATCGTCAAGTCCTGAGCCGGCCGGGAAGGATGCGACTTCAAACGTTATGCCGCCTCCGTTTTTCCAACGAGTCGGCCGCCGATCTGCCGTCCTGACAACTTGCACTGTATAAGGCCTCCAGGAAAACCCGGTGTTCGATCCAAGGGTCAGTCATGGCTGCCGGTGAGGCTCGGTAAGCCCACGCCGGAGGCGGCTGCGATCACCTCACCTCGACGCACCAGCGCAATGGCCTGCTTCATGTCATCGTGCATGTAGCGGTCCTCTTCCAGCCGCGGTACGGCTGCACGCAGGAGCTTACGGACCGCTTCGAGGGGAACGCTGGATGCAAGGGAGCCGTGAAAGTCGCAGCCCTGAACCGCCGTCAGCAGCTCGATTCCGATGATGGCGGAGAGGTTCTCCGTCATCGGCATGAGCCGCCTTGCCGCGTGTGCGGCCATGGATACATGGTCTTCCTGGTTGGCCGAAGTCGGGATGGAGTCCACGCTAGCCGGGTAGGCGCGCTGCTTGTTCTCCGACACCATGGCGGCGGCTGTGACTTGTGGCAGCATGAATCCGGAGTTCAGACCCGGGTTAGGGGTCAGAAAGGCGGGTAGGCCGGAAAGCGCAGGATCAACGAGCATCGCGATGCGTCGTTCGGTGAGAGATCCGACTTCGCAAAGCGCGATCGCCATGGCATCGGCCGCCATCGCCACCGGCTCCGCGTGAAAATTGCCACCGGAAAGCGCCTCGTCCGATTCCGAAAAGATCAGCGGATTGTCCGACACGGCGTTTGCCTCGGTCCCGAGGGTCGTGGCCGCATAGCGCAGCAGGTCCAGCGCCGCGCCCATGACCTGCGGCTGACAACGCAGGCAATACGGATCCTGCACGCGCGGGTCGGAGACCAAGTGCGAAGCTCGGATCGCGGAGCCCGCCATGAGGTCACGCAGCGCAGTTGCGGTTTCGATCTGGCCCGGATGTCCTCGCAGGGCGTGAATCCGGGAATCGAAGGGGGTATCAGACCCCTTCGCGGCTTCGGTTGCGAGGGCGCCCGTTACCAAGGCGCTCTGGAATGCCGTCTCGATGTCAAACAGCGCCGCCAGGGCGTAGGCCGTGGAGAACTGGGTGCCATTCAGAAGCGCCAGGCCTTCCTTGGGGCCGAGAGTGCGGGGCGTAAGGCCCGCGAACTCCAACGCGGTAGCCGCGCAGACGTGTTCGCCGGTCCCTAAAACGACTTCCCCCACTCCGATGAGAATGGCTGCGAGATGCGACAGCGGAGACAGGTCACCCGAGGCACCGACCGAGCCTTGCGACGGAATGACCGGCGCCAAATCGTGAGCGAGAAGTCCACTCAAGAGCTTGATCGTGTCGGGATGTATGCCAGAGGCGCCTTGGGCCAGGCTCGCCACCTTCAGGGCAATCATCAGGCGGACCACCGCCTTTGGCATTGGCTCCCCGAGCCCCGCGCAGTGCGACAGCACGATATTTCGCTGCAGGGTCGCAAGATCCCCGTCTTCAATACGCACACTGGCGAGCTTGCCGAACCCAGTGTTGATCCCGTAAACCGGTTCTCCGCGCCTGAGGATTCGAGCCACGGCGGCTGCACTTTCCGCTATGCGCGGCGCGCATTCAGGATCCAGGGAAGTACTCGCACCCAGGTAGATCGCACGCCATTGGCTAAGCGATACATGCCCCGGCTTAAGAACAATGTTGCTCATTCGCCTCTCCAGACTCTCGCGTGCAGCGCGCTGGTCTCATCAAGTAGACAATCTCGGCCGCACATTTGATGTTTCCACTTGCACGGCAGCGCTGCTGACGACCGTCAGAAAGGACTGCAACGGCGAGGCACCCGGATTACACCCGGTTACGCCGGCAACGGGTGGCAACTGCCGCTCGCGAAACATCCGTCACGGCTTGAACCGCCCTTCAATCTGATAGCGGCTGCCTGGATGCACCAGGCGAACGTAGGTGATGGGGGCGCTGCTATTGGCGGTGCGACGCGTCACAATCAAACAAGGCTCAACGGGTTTGATCTTGAGCAGCTTCGCTTCACGCGTGGTCGGCAATCCCGATTCAATCGAATACTCCGCCTCCCACACTGGGGCAACCTCAAGAAGATAATGCGTCGGTGTCGTGCGGGTAAAATCCACGGCGAGATAGTCAGGGGCGCACGCGGGATTTACGTATCGGTCTTCGAGTTGAAGCGGCTCGCCGTCCTCGTGATGAACAATGACTGTGTGGAAAACAAGAGTACCTGCGGCAAGTCCAAAATGCTCGGACAGTGTGCGCGGCAGCCCCTCCTCCTGCGCCAAATGCACCTCCGCCCTATGCGTATGCCCACGAGATGTTATTTCTTCATGTAGATCACGTATCGTCAGAGTCGACGATACCCGATGAAGTTGCGCGGCAAATGTCCCAGAGCCGCGCACGCGCTCCACTAATCCTGTTGACTGCAATTCACGAACCGCACGATTGATTGTCATGCGGCTAAATCCGAATCGCCGAACGAGTTCGGATTCAGAGGGCAATTGACTGCCCGGCAGCCAACGTCCGCGCTTGAGTTCGTGCTTCAAGTAATCGACTACAACCATGTAAGGTGCCGATACGCTGATACGACCCTTCCTCAATGGCATCCCCCGCCGCCGAATCACTTTCGACTTTCCAATGCGCGCAAGCTCGACACCTGTCATGGTCGTGCGTCCCAACTCAATTGCCCACTGGAAGCTGAGTACTTGAATTGTTCATCGCGGTCAAGATATGCGCGCCATCAGTAGACATCCCGTCGATAACGTCCACTCCGTGCGAGCTCATCGAGCCCATCCGCGCCAAGTATAGCTGCCAATCGCTCGCTGACTGCGGGCGCCATGCCTCGGAGGCTACCGCAAACAAATATCGACGCGCCGCGCTCCGTCCATGCCAGAACATCGGCACTCCGCTCGGACAACCGATCCTGGACGTAATAGCGTTGAATCTGGTCGCGCGAAAACACCAGATCGAGTTGTTCGATGTAGCCGTCGCGCTTCCATGCGCGCAGCTCATCCCCGTAGAACAAGTCCCGGGCCTCATTGCGCTCACCGAATATCACCCAGTTGCGACGATGTCCGAGACTCACGCGGCGCTGTAAATGAGCGCGGACGCCCGCAATCCCGGTTCCATTGGCGATCAGGAGCATCGGCCGGTCATCGTCGGGTCCGTGGAAGGAGGCATTTCGGCGGACACGCAATGGGATTGATTCGCCCATTTGTATCCGCTCCGTCAGAAAGCCGGATGCAACGCCCATGCGCCCATCCGCAAGCCGCATCTGCCGAATGAGCAGGTCGATGCCACCATTTGTCGTATTGGCAATGGAGAATTCACGCTGGATAAGATCGTGCGGTTCGGAGCGGAAATCATTCCAGGTCACGCCGGCCAGGATCTGAGCGATGTCGCCAGCCTCCCAATCCGCGAATCCGTCTTCGGATTTGAGTCGCAGATGATATGCGGCGCCCCCGGCGCTACCTGGATTGAGATGACGTCGTTCGACCAATCGCCACGGCCGGAACGGCACCTCGTTCAAAGTGAAGTCGTCAACTCGACCGGTCAGCTCCCCGAGATTGCGGGCCCACCGAGTGAGCGCCGTAGGATCCCGGTCGTTTACATAGACACTATCAAACATTCTGTGCGCCCCGGCCGTTGACAACCAGCGGTCCACACTATCGGCGAAGCTGCAGTAGCTGCTGTACTGTCGATCACCAAGCGCGAGCAACCCGTATCGCAATCCCGGGAGCGGTGCTCGATCGTGCATCATTCGCCGCTTGAACACCTGCGACTGGTCAGGGGGATCGCCGTCCCCGGTCGTACTGATCACAAACATTGCAGTGGTTGCTCGCGCGAGATCTTTCGCCTGGACGTCGCCGAGATTGCGAACGACGACCGGTCTGCCGGCGGCGCGGATGGAATCGGCTGTCTTATTGGCCAGAATCTCCGCGGTACCCGTCTGGCTGGCGTGCACCACCAGGATGCCTTCTTCAACGACTGACTGAGGAGGGGTACCGTTCGCCACAGGTCCGCCGTGTAGCCTCGCCGTACCCCTCCCCTTCATAGGACCGCCGGCACCCGGGAATGTCGGAATGATTTTATTGCGCTGGAGCCGCCGGTAGCTGATCACCAATGTGCTGAGTGCAATGAGGATTCCCGGAATCGTGACCGCAAAAAGGAAGAAATCCCACAGCGGCCGGCGGGTCAACAGCCAGTTCAAATCCACATCATGGATCGCGACCACAGTCCACCGATCCACGCGACCGATCCGGTCCAGAATTCCAAGCACCTCTCCGGACTCCGGATCGATGTGAAACCAGGTCGCCATCCGGTCGTCCAAAACGACGCGCACCACGGGAAGCTTCTTCTTGAAGTACGCGCTGTGCCAATACTCGTCGCTATGATCGAGGTAGGTCGTCGATACGACTTTCGAATCCGGAAGCATACTGCGAGCGGCCTGTGCCAGTTGCGCCGTCGACAGCAGCGCCGGGGCACCCGTCAAGGCATCCACCACCTTCGGCTTTGCGGAGACCCGCTCAAGCACTGCATAGGCTCGCCCGCCCACGTAGCGAAGTGTGGCGCGTGATGCCTCAACCCCAGATGCCTGGAAGTTCGCCAGGGCACCGAATGGGAACGTTGTCGCCGAACTACCCGCATATCGCTGGTATTCGGAATTCTCGATTTCGCGCTGTTCGAGAATTCCTCCGGGATACATCGTCCAGAAGCCAGAGATGAGCCACAGCGCGAGGGTCACGCCTCCGACTATGCCGGTCACGTGATGCCATTTCATCCAGCCGGTGAATGGCGTCCAGCTGCCATTCGTGTAGCGGGAACGCAGTCTCATGCGACTAATGCCGATCCACAGACCACTGATGGAGACGAGGATGGCCGCGCCTGACACAATATAAATGAGCCAAGCCCACAGGCCCGTGTGCGTGTACCGCCGGATCGACTCGAAGTACAACCAATGCGGGATGGCCCCGACCCAGTTCAGCATTCGCTGGGTGCGCGTGGTGCCCAGTACTACCTCTCCGGTATGTACGGATACGTGAAACTCCGAACCTGCCGCATCATTGAGAGCGATCACATGAAACGGACGTTGGTGGTTCCAATACCCCGTCATCGTCCACTGATCGCTGTCTACGTCCGCCGCCTTGATCGTCGCCTGCGGAGCCGCGAGCTGCGTCCGCACGATCGCCAGCGCTTGATCCGCAGTTACGCCGCTCACCGGCTCGCCGGTATCGGCTGCGGCCGTCAACGTGCTGCCGTCCCAGCTCTCAATCCGGTACACAGGTCGTCCCGCCGACATCTCCAGGCGCATCTCTTTAGGGTATGTAGCCTGATGAACCGCCGCGAGTCCCTGCGCTGGCGTTACGTGGACAAGGCTCCAGGTGATCGGCGTCAGGTACTTCAGTTTCTCCGCAGCGCTCATCTTGGGGAAAGGGACATAGGCCAGCACCAGGCCTGAGATGAACCAGGTCATCACCATCACGCACACGCCGATGCCGATCCATCGGTGGATGGTGATCACAACCCGCTGAAACCGCTTCCCGAACGAGATGCGCTCGCCCGGCAGCGGCCGCGCGGAGCGCTGCCGCTCGCGAATTTGCGGCCCCGCTATTGCTATGGATCCCGATTCAACCTGTGCCATTGAAGCCCCCTCCAGCGACTGCACCGTAAGCCACTACGTCCGTGCCTTAGAATTGGTACGTGTAGGCCACTCGCAACGTCCGCGGCTCTCCCCGGTCCTGATACGTGTAGTTACTGCCGTCGGCGTCCCTGACGCCACTTCCAAGTCCCGTTGCGTATTGTTTGTCGAAAAGATTCACGACAGCGACGTCAACATGCTGGTGGCGGGCAGTGTCAATGTAGTATCGGCCCGAGAGATTGACGACCACGGCGTTGCCATAGGTCTCCGTACCATCCCACAGTCCGCTGTAGGTTGTCGTACCAAAGTAATTGACCGTTATGCCCGCGCTCCATGGCTGCGAAGTTGGATTATAGTTCAAGCCCGCCTTGGCCACTTCCTTCGGGACGCGGGCCAACTGCTGTCCGGTGCTGGGGTCCTTGGCTGCCGCATACGTATAGCTCAGGTTCAAGGAAAAGACGCTATCAAGGGTGGCATTGAATGTGGCCTCGCCGCCCCGCGTTATCACCGTTCCCGGCACGTTGCCAAAGACTGCCTGATCGGTTGCCGCGTCGAACGAGGCGTAGTCGATCAAGTCCCTGACTTCCCGGTAGAACCCGATGAGTTCCCAGTTCGCCTGCAGAGCATCGGATCCCTCCGAGCCTCCGACAGAGAAATTCGTGTTGGTGCCCTTCTCTGGCTTCAGATTCGGATCGCCGCGCTCGTCATTAGGATCATTCGCATACAGCTCTTCGTCGGTCGGCAGTCGAAAGCTCGTCCCGGCCTCGCCACGAACGAACACATGCGGATTAAAGTCATATTCACCGGTCGCCGTCCAAATTGTAGCCGATTGGCCGTCACTTG
Organism: Steroidobacteraceae bacterium; assembly: GCA_035485475.1. GTDB lineage: Bacteria > Pseudomonadota > Gammaproteobacteria > Steroidobacterales > Steroidobacteraceae > DAIDKA01. The sequence continues at coordinate 7,949 of DATHOA010000373.1, forward strand.
GTACGTTGTAACGCAGACCTGCGGACAATTTCAATTTCTCTGAAAACTCGCTCGATGTCCGGACCTGCCCGAACACCGCGTTCGTCGATTCCGTGTGCTTGGTGATGACCAGTGACGCATCGCTTCCCGCGTATTCCTGCAGGTCGTAGCCGGCGAAGTATTCGAGAGGCCCACCGGGCTTGATCTGAGTCAGGACGTTCGTACCGTAATCGTCGTATCCCCACGGCGCGTGGTTGTAGATCACATCAATCGTGCTGGACGGTGGAATTGTGTTGTATTCCTGCGTGACATAGGACTGCCACAGGTGGTAGTAGGACTTGATGAACATCTGGAAAGTGTCGCTGAACTTCGCATCCAGCTTCATAGTCGCCAGATCCTCCGTCCGGTCATTGAACTCATCGTAAGTCAGGAACGGATTCGCGTAATCCAAGGTCGCGTTGGTATGCTGCTCGTCGGCGGTTAGGCGAATGTCATCGGTGAAGTTGTAGGCGTATTTGATACCCTCCGTCAGAACCTCGTACGGCCGCTGATGATCGGTGCCGCTTGGCTGGTAGTCCTGGTCTCGAAAGGGCTGAAAACCATCCGATCGATCTGCTGATATGTACGCGACGAACTGGCTGTTTCCCACTGAATTCCGCGCATAAGCGTCGGCGTGCTTGCCCGTGTTTGTGTCGCCGGCAATCGTTACGGCGCCATCTGCCGTGTTGGTGAACGACTTGGTGACGATATTCACGGCTCCGGCGATGGCCTCCGTGCCGTAGAACAGTGCCTGCCCACCTTCGATCACCTCGATGCGCTCGATTATGGACGCCGGAATCGTATCAAGGGGCGTCGTGCCAGCGTATAGCCGATTGTTGATTCGAACCCCGTCCACCATCCAAAGTATGTCTTCGGTACGTGATCCTTGCAGGGAGGCGTCCACATAGTCGAACGGTCCGTTCTTCGGATTGATATACAGACCCGGCGCGAGAGCGCCAAGCGCCGCCGCGACGTCCGTGTAGCCGCCTTCGGCTATTTGCTTGGCAGTGATGATGTCGACGCGCGTTCCATACTTGGCTAGCTCCTGCGGAATCTCTTCCTCGAGCTTCTTGGCGCTGACCGTCACCTCCTGCAGATCAGTGGCAGTTGCGGCCGGCGCGGCGCCTGCATCGGTCTGCGACCATGCGGGCATGCTTACGACGCCGCAGATTGCGCAGATACCAATGAGATGAGTGTTTTGGAGAAGGCGGAAACGGGACATGCAAACCTCCCAAGTAGATAGATATTTTTATAAGTCAGTCTTAAGGAACAACGCACTCGATTCGCACTAGAAGTTGTCTATACAGATCTGTATAGGCAACTTGTACCACAGCCTTTTACCGTGTGTACAGGCCAGAACCGTTATGGTGCAATCGCCAACGAAACAGCACCGAAACGATGCGCCGCGGCAATCGGCACTAGCGGGGCCCCGGAGAGACGAACTGCCCTAGCAGCATGAAGTCCCGGCAGATCGGCCTGCACGGGCCAGAGGGCAACAGCCATTCGTCAACGCGTACTCGTAGATTTGAAGTGAGTTTGAATGAAGATGACCATGCGCTGCCTCGCGTCGAACCCATGCCAGGGTTCGACATTCGGCATCCCGCGCCAGCTTCCCGACAGCGGATCGTGGTCTTCGCGAGGGTACTGGACCAGCTCGACCGGGACTCCCATTTGACGCAGGGCTCGATACATCACGAGGCTTTGACCCAGGGGATCGGTAGTGTCACTCTCGCCCTGAATGAGTAAGAAAGGTGTCTTGGCCTGTGCAACTCCGGACAGGGGACTTTGCCGCCAGGCGTCCTTCATGTGTTGCCAGGGCAATCCGAAGAACCAGCGATCGTAATAGGGGTCGTCTTCGGTACCGTATTCACTTTGCTGATCGATCACTGGGGCGCCGCTGACGATGGCCCTGAAACGATGGGTCTTGCCTTCAGCAAAACCGGCCATTTCGCCGCCATAGCTGTAGCCGATCAGGGCGAGCCTGTCGGCGTCGATGGGGTAATGTGACACGACGGCATCGATCCCGGTCATGATGTCTCGAAAGTCAGCACCGCCCAGATCGTTCTTGTTCGCCGCGGCGAACGCGACGCCATAGCCAGTGCTGCCGCGCGGGTTTGGGCGAAGAACGGCCCATCCCTGGCCCAGAAGGAAAGAAACAAGCGGGCTGAATGCGTCATGCCACGCTTCCGTGGGACCGCCATGGATGTCGACGATCAAGGGCACTTTGGTGCTCGCCGCCTGCGGCGGCAGATAGAGAAGACCTTCGACGGCGAGACCGTCATTGCGCCAATGAACCACTTCCCGGCGCACCGAAGGCCACTGGGCGGGGGGCACACGAGGGGCCGGAAGCGCCCGCTCCGTTTCCCCCAACCGATCGGCGTAATAGAGCGTTGGAGGTTGATCAGCGCCTTCCCCAATCCACACCCAGCCAGTATGGGTGGCGTTGGTCTGAAGACCAGTCACCACAGGGCTGGAAAATCTCAACGCGTCGGCGGCATGGCTGCTGCGGAATCGCAGGTAGCCGCTCTGGGTGCCCTGATCTGCAGCTTGAATCACCTCATCGTTGTCCACCACTATCGGATCCCGTTCCACGAGTGCCGCAGATTCCCCCGCCGATATGGTGCGTAAGGATCCTTCCTGCGATTCCCATTCGTAGAGATCCCAATATCCCGGCGGTGTGTCCCTGATCGCTTGCGCTACGAAATAGAAGCGCGAGCCATCCCGGGACCAGGTTCCAACCTTGACGGTCTTCGGTACTGAGGTCAGAGGGCTGGCGTGCTGCGGATCCGACCGCTTCAAGAGCCACGCGCTGCGGGCGGGCTTCAACGTGCCGGCGTGGTTGGGACCCTCGACGATGGCAATCAGGCGCGCGCCGTCCGCCGCCCACGACACGGTGTCGACGTCCGTTGGCACCGAGGTTGTGGTGAGCGCACGCGTCTCGGTGTCGAGCAGATACAGCCGTTTGCCGTGTAGATCGTGATCGACAAGGACGGCGTCGGCCTTCGCGTCCTTTTGCTTTTTCTCGCCCGGAGTTTCCGGATCCTTGGCAATGACGGCGATGGTCTGGCCGTCGATGGCGGGATAATAAGACTCCACGTCGATCGCCATTTTATTGTTGGGTTCTGGGACGTTTCCGGCCGCGCGCGGCGGTACGGCATCCTCAGCAGTGGAGGCGTCGACGCTCGGCGAAATCGAGAGATCAAAGACGACGGCCTCACCTCCCGTCATCGGAAGTCGGTACAGTTGCGTGTGCTCCGTTCGCTTCGCGAGGAACAGAATACTGTCACCGTCCCCGAGCCACTGGCCATCGTGCTCGCCGCCCTTGTCCGCATCGGGCGAGAAGGTGAGTTGACGCGCCGTGTTGAGCTTGAGATCCACCACCCAGAGATGGGTGCGCCCGCCGTCGGCGGTCGGGTCAGTCACCTGAACCAGCACCTGCTTGCCGTCCGGTGATAGACGCGGATTCGCCAGGCCACGAATGTGACGCAAGTCTTCGTTCGAGGGAAACTTGGCGCCGGCATCGTCCGCGTGCGCCATTGCCACGCCTAGCACCGCGACACAACAGAAGAGGCTTGTTCGCCACGATAATGTGCTTGGCCCCGTCGTACGCATCCGTCGTTCTCCCGTGCCGAAATTATGAAGGAAGTGACTCACAACTCTCGGCCACCTCGATGTGCGATCGAAGTCCCGCCGTCAAGGAAATTCTAGAATTGGGAGCGCGAGGCACTACTGATTCCCAGCGATGCCGCGCCAACTTTTCTTATTTTGCTCGTTGTATGCGCTCACCAACTTTCGACGCAGAGCCTGCGCAAGTTGCCTGAGTCTTAAGTTTGAGGATTGGCCTTCCCACGCAGCTTGGTTTCGCGCCGAGACCGCTCGTTGAGGATCGCGTGACGCTTGTGGTCGGTAATCCGATCCCACGTCCTAGCCTCCTCAAGGGTGCGGAGGCAGCCATAACAAAACCCTGTTCGGCCTTCAAAGCGGCATATATCAATGCACGGCGATTTGACCATGGAGTCTTACGCCACCGCTCGGGTGACTTCCACCGTCACATGGGAGAGCGCCTTGAACCGGCTCAGCACCCCGCGATAGAAAGCCGCGTCGCGCGGCCTGGGGGTGATTACAGACACGACGACGCCCAAGTGTCCCGGACCGAGACGCCAAAGGTGCAAATCTGTCAGCCGGTCGCCATCACTTTCGATGGTTTCGGACAGTTTTGCAGCAAGGGCCGGATCTGGACTCATGTCGAGCAAAATCCCACTGGTATCGCGTATGAGCCCATAGGACCAATTGGCGATCACCAGCGCTCCGACGATGCCCGCCAATGGATCCATCCAAAGCCATCCGAACATGCGCGCGAGCACTAAGCCAGTAATCGCCAGAATCGATACCACCGCGTCGGCGATGACATGGACGTATGCGGCTCGAATGCTATTGTCCCGCACCGCTGCACTTGACGAGCCCGGCTCCTCGTGGGCGCGGGAGTCGTGATCATGTTCCTCAAATGCCACTTCGTACTGTCCTTCAGGGAGCCTGATCAAAGCTTTGAACGCGTGAGGTTCCGGGACCTCCTCTACAGATTCCCAATAGTCGCCGCGGTCCTTAAAGCTGAACATCTGGCGCTGCCCGTTCGGTCGGACAGTCTCAAGACCTAAGGGACGCGCGGATTTCGGCTCACTGAAGCTCAATAGGAAACGTGGCGGCACCCCATCTTCGAATATCTCAAGGTCCGCGGATCCGTGGATCGTAATGAAACGGTGCGACTCGTGCTCATGCTCGTGCCCCGCATGGCCGTGCGCATGGCTGTGCCCGTGGCTATGGCCGTGGTGACCGCCGCCGCTCAGCAGCCAGGCGCTGACGATATTGACTACCAGGCCGACGACGGCGATCGGGATAGCCTCGCGAAAATGGATAGGCACCGGCGACAGGAAACGCGACACCGCCTCATAGCCGATGAGCACAGCGATCATCGCCAGCACGATCGCGCTGCTGAAACCCGCCAAATCACCTAACTTGCCCGTACCGAATACGAATCGCGCATCCCCGGAATGCCGCCGCGCATAGGTATACGCCAGGGCCGCAATCAGCATGGCCCCGGCGTGCGTTGACATATGCAGACCATCTGCCACCAGGGCTAACGAGCCGAATAGGTTGCCGCCGATGATTTCAACGACCATCATCACGCCGCACAGACCAATCACGCCCCAGACCTTGCGCTCGTTCTGTTCATGTCCGGTGCCAAGGAAGACATGGCTATGTCCAGCCAAAAGAGCGGCATCGCTTGCGGATTTCACGGCTGCGTCTTTATTTGAAATAGCTATGAACAACATCGAGGAGCTGTTCGCTGGCCTCGACATTGGCGGGTGACCCGGAAAAATGAGTCTTTATATGATCCTCCACGACCTCGCCCAACAGACCATTCATCGCCCCGCGGCAGCTGGTAATGCGTTGCAGTACATCGGCACAACCGACTTCCTCTTCAAGTGCGCGCTCAATGGCCTCGACTTGACCGCGAATGCGACGGATCCGGTTCAGCAGCTTTGTTTTCTCTCGGATCGTGTGACTCATAACAGAAGGTTCCGGCAGCAGATCGGTAGATAGTATACCCCCCTATATTATCGTAGGCAAACAAATGTACGGGCCCGGCCCGATTTGAGGGCGAACTTGGCAGGCGCACGTCACGGGGCGTCAGATATTCGATGACGCCCGGTTGGCAGTGGACCTGGATGAGCGGACCGGACACGATCGCGGGAGCCGGCGTGTATGGAAGTATCGGTGTGGGCGCGCCAGGCAATGTTCCGGGTGCACGCTTCCAGTCGATCGGCTGGATCGACGGCGCGGATCACCTGTGGCTGTTCGGCGGTTATGGCCGCGACCACACCACCGCGGACTACTTCGGGGCCCTCAATGATCTGTTCGAGTACTAGCCCGCGAGCCTAGGGCTGGTGCTCGCGCGATGGAGCCTTGTGCGATGCTTCGTCGAGCCTGTCGCCCAGCAAGCGGCGCACTGCTACGTAGAACACGGGGATCAGCAACAAGCCCAGGAAAGTCGCGAACAGCATGCCGCCGATCACGCCGGTGCCGATCTCATGGCGCGATGAGGCGCCCGCCCCTGTGGATACCGCCAGCGGGAATACCCCCAGGATGAACGCCATGGACGTCATCAATATCGGGCGCAGCCGCAGCTTGCTCGCATCCAGAACGGCGTCGTATAGAGACTTACCCTTGCTCTGGCCATCCACCGCAAATTCGACGATCAGGATCGCATTCTTGGCCGCGAGACCAATCACCGTCACCAGGCCGATCTTGAAGTAGATGTCGTTCGGGATATTGCGCAACAGGCAGAACGCCAGCATGCCGAGCATACCGAGCGGTACCACGAGCAGCACGGAGACTGGAATCGACCAACTTTCATACAGCGCGCCGAGGCACAGGAACACGACGACGATCGACAACGCCATCAGCGCCCCCGCCGAACTTCCGGACAGGAGTTCCTGATACGACTGTCCGGTCCAGTCGGCGTCGAAGCCCGTCGGCAGTTTCTGGTTGATGATGTTCTGCAGCGTCTGCATCGCCTGGCCGGTTGAATGCCCGGCTGCGGGATTACCGACGATCTCGATTGCGGAGTAGCCGTCGTAACGCGGCAGAACCAGCGGGCCGAGATCCCAGTTGGTCTTCACGACGCTGGATAACGGAATCATGTTGTACGGGCTGATCGAGGAATTGGCGGCGGATGGATCGATCGGCGTCAGATAGCCGCTGGTATTGGTGACCTCGCCAGAGGTACTGGCCGCGCCGCTTGCCGCGCTGGATACGCCGCTGGGTGTGTACAGATGATCGAACGCGTCGAGCCCCATCCGGAAGGGCGCGTCGGCCTGAACGTAGACCTTCTTGACCCGGCCCCCATAAGTGAACTGGTTTACGAAACTTGGCGCCAGCTCCGTTTGGATGGTGTTGTACACGTCGGTCAGGGAAAGGCCCATGGTCTGAGCCTGATTCCGGTCCACTCTGATATCCAATTGCGGTGCGCTCGGCAGCGAATTCTGCCGGATACCGGATAGCGTAGGATCCTTTGCCGTCTCGGCGAGCAGCGTCTGCACGGCTTGAGCCAATTGCGCCCGCGACTGTCCAGTGCGCGCCTGCAGGTACATGTCGACGCCACCGAACTGGCTCAAGCCCCGGATCGTCGGGGGATCGGTCGCGAAAACCTGCGCATCCGGCAGATCGCTCATCAGCCGGTTGATCTGGGGAATCAGTTGCATCGCCGTCTGCGAGCGCGCACCCCAGGTCTTGAGCTTGATGAACACTATCCCGACGTTCTCGCTGGTGCCGATGAAGCTGAAACCCTCCGGCTGGAAAATGTGGGCGATTGAATCACCAATCGGACTGTGCAAGAGCCTGCCGCGTATCTCGGTCATGACATGGTCGGTGCGCTGCAGCGTCGCACCCGACGGCAGATTCACGAGGCACAGGATGGCGCCCTGGTCCTCGTCCGGGACGAAGCTGGTGGGCAGACGCGTGTACAGAAAGGCGGCCAGCACCACGACTATGGCGAAGACCGCCATCCAGCGTGGCGCATGACGCACCGCGCTTCCGATGTGTCCCAGGTAAGTGTGTCTCGTCTTCTCGAAGGTCCGATCGAACCAGCTGAAGAACCGGTTCTTTTTCTGCCCGTGCACGGGTTTGAGGATTGCCGCACACAGGGAAGGAGTAAATGACATCGCGAGCAGGGCGGAAAGTCCCATCGACACCGCGATCGTCAGCGCGAATTGCGAATAGATGATCCCGATCGCCCCCGGCTGGAGCGCCGAGGGAATAAAGACCGCAGACAGCACCACCGTGATTGCGATGATCGCCCCGGTGATCTGGCCCATGGCCTTGCGCGTGGCCTCCTTGGGCTCCAGGTGCTCCTCGTCCATGATGCGCTCGACGTTCTCGATGACGACTATCGCATCGTCGACGACGATGCCGATGGCGAGCACCATGCCGAACAGCGTCAGCTGATTGAGCGTGAAATGCAGCAGCGACAGACCGACGAAGGTGCCCAGCAGCGCGACGGGAATGACCAGGGTGGGAATGATCGTGGCGCGCAGATTCTGCAGGAAAATGAGCATCACGAAGAACACCAGGACGACCGCCTCGACGAGGGTTTTGACCACGTCGGTGATGGATGCGGTGATGAATGGCGTGGTGTCGTACGGCACGTCCCAGGTCACGCCCGGCGGCATATCCTTGATCAGTGCCGCCATCTGCGCTTTGACCGCATTTCCGACCTGCAGCGCGTTGGCGCCGGGGAGCAGGAAGATGCCGAGGCCAGCCGCCGACTTGCCGTCGTAGACCGGACCGAAACCATAGGTCTGAGGGCCGAAGGAAATACGCGCGACATCGCTGAGCTTCACCACCGTGCCGTCGCTGTTGGCGAGCACGATGATGTCGCGGAACTCCTGCAGCGTGGAAAACAGCTGGTCGCCGGCCACCGTCGCCGTGAACTCCTGGCCATTGACCGCCGGGTCGGCGCCCAGCGAGCCGGCCGCAAACTGCGCGTTCTGCGCAGTCACGGCGTTGAGGACCTGGGTCGTCGACAGCCCGTAACCGTGCAGCTTGTCGGGATCCAGCCAGATGCGGGCCGCATATTCCGCGCCGAGCAGGTTCGTGTTGCCGACACCGCTCACGCGGCCGATCACCGGTTGGACCTGCGAGGCGAGGATGTCGCTGAGGCGGCCGGCGTCGATCGACGGATTGCTGGATTGCAGTGCGATGAACATCAGGATGTCCGGACTCGCCTTCGCGACGACGACGCCCAGCTGCGTGACCGCCGCCGGCAGCAGCGGCGAAGCCAGCGTTACCTTGTTTTGCACCTGGACCTGGGCGATGTCGGGATTGGTGCCGGTCGCGAAACTGAGCGTGATGCTCGATTGGCCGTTGGCGCTTGAGTTCGAGCTGAAATACAACAGGTTGTCGATGCCGGTGAGCTGTTGTTCGATCACCTGCGTGACGGTCGATTCCATGGTCGTCGCACTGGCGCCCGGGTACGTCGCAGTGACCGTTATCTGGGGCGGCGCGATGTCCGGATACGAGTCGATTCCCATGCTACGCATGGCGATGAAGCCGAAAAGGGAGATCAGGATCGCGACGACCCACGCGAAGACCGGACGGTCGATGAAGAAACTCGGCATGGCTGTCCCTATTGAGGGCTGCTGGCGGCTGGCGCGCTGCCCGGGGCCGGCGCGCTGCTGGCAGGTGGTTGCCATGGGCTGGCCTTCACCGGCGCGCCCTCGTGGGCGATCTGCAGCCCCGACACGATCACCTGATCGCCATTCTCGAGGCCTTGGGTGACGATCCAGTTGGTGCCCTGGCTGTCGGTCGCCGTGATGTCCCGGCGCGCGACCTTGCCGTCGCTGCCGACCAACAGCAGGTACGCGCCAACGGTGTCGCGCTGCAGCGCCCGCTGCGGAATCAGGAACACGTCGTTCAGCTGGCCGAAATTCATCGTCAGCGTGACGTACATGCCTGGCAGCAGCTGGTGGTCCGGGTTGGGGACCAACGCGCGCAGGTTGACCGCTCCGGTGGTCGCATTCACCGCAATGTCGGTGAAGTCGAGCGTGCCGAGGCGCGCATAACGGCTGCCATTGGGCAGGGCAAGCTGCACGGTGGTCGCCTGCTGCTGGGCCAGCGCGACCGACCCCCTGGTTTGCGCCTGCCGCAGTGTGGTGAGATCAGCCGCGCTGATGGTGAAATTCACATAGACCTGGTCGATCTGCTGCACCATGGTGAGCAGCGTGCCACTTGCACCGGTATCGCCGGTGCTGCTGCCGACGAGAGCCCCTTCGGTGACCTGCTGCTGTCCGGCGATGCCGCTGATCGGCGAGGTCACACGCGTGTAGGCCAGGTTGACGCGCGCGCTTTCGACGGTGGCCTCGTCCGTCTTCACCTTCGCGGCGGCGCTGAGTTCTGCGGCGTCAGCGTTATCCACGGTCTGCTGTGACACAGACCCAACCGGCAGTAGCTTGTGGAGCCGCTCGGCAGTGACACGGTCATTGGTATAGGTGGCCTGGTCCTGGCCCAGAACGCCGAGGTCGATATCCAGCTGCGTTTTATAGTAGGTCGGATCGATCTGGAACAGCAGTTGTCCCTGCTTGACCTGGCTGCCCTCGGCATAGACGCGTTTGAGCAGCACGCCGGAGACACGCGCCGTGACGTTGGCGCTGTAGTAGGCCGACAACCGCCCGACCAGTTGTTTCCTGAGCGGCACGGTCTGCGTCTGGGCTTTCACCACCGAGACCTGCGGCACCGCCGGGGGTGGGGCTTTCTTGTGACAACCGGCGAGGGCAATCAGGGCGAGGCACGACATAAGCCCGTGCAACGGGAGCAACTTCATGGAGACCCTATCCTTTCTCATTCAGAACGGAGGCGCCGGGACGGCAGAGACCTTCGTGTCGTCCCATTGCCAGCCGCCACCGAGGTTCCTGATCAGCGTGACGCTGCCCTGTGCAAGCAACGCCTGCGAATCCTTCAGATTCTGTTCGGCCTGAAGCAGCGCAAGCTGCTGGGTCAGCAGATCCTGCTCGCTTGCCGTTCCGGCAAGCCGCTGGGCACGCTCACTGACGAAGAGCTGCTGATTGCGTTGCGAGATGTTCGCGAAGGCCTGGGTCTGCTGGCGCAGATGATTGACTGTCGACAGGCTGTCTTCCGCGTTCTGGAACGCGGTCAGAACCGCGTTGCGATAGTTTGCCACGTCCACATCGTAGGTCGCCCTGGCTTCGCGCACCGCGGCCGTGCGCGCGCCGCCGTCGAAGATCGTCTCGGCGAGATCCGGACCGAGCGTCCAGAAACGATTCGGCAGCGAGAACAGATGCGCAAAGGTGTTGTGTTGATATCCACCTTCCGCGGAGAGCGTGAGGGTCGGGAAGAATGCCGCGTCAGCCACCCCGATCTTCGCGTTCGCTGCCGCCGCCGTACGTTCGGCAGTGACCACGTCATAACGCCGTTCGAGCAACTGCGAGGGTAATGCCAGTGGCACGGCCGGCAGCACGAACGCATAGGACGGGTCCGGGGGTAACGTGAAATCTACGGGTGGAACACCGATCAGCACGGCGATCGCGTGTTCGTCCTGTTCGCGGGAGGTCTCGGTGGTCTGCAGCTGAGCCACCACGAGCTCCAAGGTATCCTGTGCGGCCAGCAGATCGTCGTTCGATGCCTCCCCCTGTAGCAATTCAGCACGCATCATCTCCAGAATGCGGGCATCGATGTCCTGCTGCTGCTTCAGCGACTGAATGTCGCTGTCAGCCTGCCGCAGCTGGAAGTAGTCGCTCACGATGCTCGCCGCAATCGACAGCCGCTCGCCGGCCAGCTGGGCATCAGATGCCTGCGCGCTGGCCTTTGCCGATTCGATCTGGCGACGGATTCCACCCCATAGATCGGGCTCCCAGCTCGCCGAAACGTTTGCTGCGACAGTGTTGCGCACGCCCGGGGACGTCGCGCCCGTGATGGAACCTCCGCCGGCAGCCGCCGCACCCGCGCCCGCACCGGTGCGCGAAGCGGACAGTGCTGCCGAGACGATGGGAAAAAGACTCGCGACGTTGGCCTGAACGGAGGCCTGTGCGACCCGGTAGGCCGCTTCCGCGGCAACGATCGACTGGTTGGCCTTCAGCGACTGCTCGATCAGTTGCGTAAGCTTGTCGTCCTGATACACCAACCACCAGGCGCTCGCTAGCGGTTCCGGAGGCCTCTCTTGCGCGCGTTGCCAGTCGGCGCCTTCCTTGAAGCTTTCGGGAATCTCAACCGCGGGTTTGTGATAATTGGGACCCACCGCGCAAGCACCGACGCCGGCCATCACCACCAAGATGAAGCTTCGTTGGCACAGACGCAGGTATCGCGGCAGTTGCAAGCCGCGCTGCGCTTTACGGTCAAACACGCATGTAATCTCGAGGAATCCCACTCATGAGAGCCGGCAGCCCGTTAGGAAAATTCCTACTGCCTGCTTCGCGACACGCTTGCTTGGCCGTCATCACGGCAACTTGCGCTGTTACGCGCGTGAAAACTATACCGCTGCGCTGACAAGCAGTTTGAGCCGAACAGCACATCGCGTCGTTATTCCCTATCTGCATCGGGGCGGCAAGCTGTCATGA
>DATHOA010000374.1:0-10514 GCA_035485475.1 Steroidobacteraceae bacterium
ACACTCGGGGAGGAACGCTTTGCGCGCCGCGTGGCGCAGGCCATTGCGAGCGCGCGCGAGCGCACCCCCATCACCCGCACTGCGCAGCTGGCCGAGCTGGTGGCGCGCGCCGTGCGCACGCGTGAACCGGGCAAGAATCCCGCGACCCGCACCTTTCAGGCGCTACGCATGTTCATCAATGATGAACTCGGACAGCTGCAGTCGGGGCTGGCCGCGGCATTCGAGGTTCTGGCGCCCGGCGGGCGCCTGGCCGTCATCAGCTTTCACTCCCTGGAGGACCGCGCGGTCAAGCAGTTCATGGCGCGCCACGCGAGCGCCGATCCGGCGCTGGCGCATTTGCCGGTGCTGCCGCCGTCCGCGCAGCCGCGCATGAAGCTCGTCGGGCGCAAGCAGCGCCCCTCGGAGGCGGAGGTGGCGCGCAATCCGCGCGCGCGCAGCGCGTTGCTGCGGGTCGCGGAGAAGCTGGCATGAAGCTTTCGCGCACCATGCTCTACGCGGTGCTGTTGCCGGTGCTATGGGTCGCAGCGCTGGGCTCGGCCGCCGGTGCCGTGTGGTGCAAGCACCGCACCCGCGAGATGTTCATGCAGCTGCAGCAGCTGTCGGAACAGCGCGACAACCTGGATATCGAGTGGGGCCAGTTGCAGCTCGAGCAGAGCTCCTGGTCGCAGCATGCCTTTGTCGAGAACGTCGCCAGCAATCGCCTGCACATGGCCACGCCGCCCGCGCAGGAGATCAAGATCGTCGCGCCATGAAGCCCAGAAATCCACGTGATCGGACAGCAGGCTCGTTTCGCTGGCGGGCGTGGCTGATACTTGGCCTGCTGCTGACGGCAGGCGCGGGGCTGCTCGCGCAGGCGGCGCACCTGCAGCTGTACCGGCACGACTTCTACGCCTCGGAAGGCAATGAGCGCTTCTCGCGCGTGACCACCATCACCGCGCACCGCGGCATGATCACGGACCGCAATGGCGAGCCGCTTGCGATCAGCACGCCGGTCGATTCAGTGTGGGTGAATCCCCAGGAGCTCGCGCCCGTGCCCGAGCAGATTCCGCGTCTGGCGCAGGCCCTCAAGCTCGACCGGCACGATCTGGTGCGGCGGGTCACCAGCAATGAAGACCGGCAGTTCCTGTACGTCGCCCGCCAACTGCCGCCGGCTGAGGCCGAGAAGGTGCGCAACCTCGCCATTCCCGGCGCCTATCTCAAGCGCGAATATCGCCGTTACTACCCTTCCGGCGAAGTCACCGGCCAGGTGCTGGGCTTCACCAATATCGATGATGCGGGCCAGGAAGGCCTCGAGCTGGCGTTTGATCACTGGCTGGCCGGCACCGACGGCGCCAAGCGGGTCATCCAGGATGGCTTCCAGCGCGTGGTCCAGAATGTCGACAGCATCCGGGATGTCAGTCCCGGCCATGACCTCACGCTGTCGCTCGACCTGCGCATTCAGTACCTCGCCTACCGGGAACTGAAGGCCGCCGTGCGCGATCAGCGCGCCAAGGCCGGGACGATGGTCGTGCTCGATGTGCGCACCGGTGAGATCCTGGCGATGGTCAATCAGCCCGGTTTCAATCCCAACGATCGCAATGACGCCGAGCCTGCGGACTACCGCAATCGTGCGGTGACCGACATCCTGGAGGCCGGTTCCACCATCAAGCCGTTCTTCGTGGCCGCCGGCATCGAGTCCGGTCGGTACGACGATCACAGCATCATCGATACCTCGCCGGGCGAGATCAAGGTGGGCACGCAGCTCTTCCCCGATGAGCACCCGCTGGGGCGGATCGACCTCGCGACCATTCTCGCGAAGAGCTCGAATGTCGGCATGATCCACCTGGCGTTTTCGCTGCCGCCGGAGACGATCTGGACGACGCTTACGAAGCTGGGCCTCGGGCACGTCACGGCCAGCGGTTTCCCCGGCGAGTCCGCCGGCGTGCTGAACAATTATTCGCATTGGCGCCCCATCGGCATCGCAACCATGTCGCATGGTTATGGTCTGTCGGTGACCCCGCTGCAGCTGGCGCAGGGCTATGCCGCCATCGGCGCCATGGGCATCAGGCGTCCGGTCTCGTTCCTGCCGGTGACCAGCCCGCCGGAGGGTGAACGGGTGCTCAGCGAGCGCACCTGCCGCGAACTGGTGGCCATGTTGGAATCCGTGGTGGCCGTCGAAGGCACGGGCACGAAGGCCGCCATCTACGGCTATCGCGTCGCGGGCAAGACCGGCACCGCCTGGAAAGCCACGGACGGCGGCTACTCCAAGAATCTTTACATGTCGGTGTTCGCCGGTGTCGCGCCGGCGACGGACCCACGCCTGGCGGCCGTCGTGGTGATCGATACACCCAGTGCCGGCCTGCATCGCGGCGGGGATGTCGCAGCCCCGGTGTTCTCGGCCGTCATGGGCCCGGCACTGCGTCTGCTCGGCGTCGCGCCCGACACCGGGCTGGATGTGCCCGCTGACGATGCGCCGTTGCGGTTGCCCAGGCGCCCGCATCCGGGTGCGCGCGCGGTGGCGAGCCGATGATGTCCGCCGGCGAATCAACCTTCCGCGGCGGCGCGCGTGCCCTGCGACATCTGCTGTCGGGCATCGTCGATGCACCGGATGACATCATGGTCACCGATGTCACCCTCGACAGTCGCGAAGTCAGGCCCGGCGCGCTGTTCCTGGCATGCCGTGGCCAGGTCCACGGCAACGACCAGAGCAATCAGCGGCACGGCATTGAATTCGCCGCTCAGGCTGCCGAACGCGGCGCGCGCGCGGTCATCTACGAAACCCCCGCTGCCGGTGAGACCCGGGCGCTGGAAGCCGCGGCCCGCTTGCTGCAGCGGGTACGCCAGCGTGCCGGCCAGGACGAGGACCAGTTTGTGGTCGCGGTTCCTGACCTGCGGGTGCACCTGGGCTGCATTGCCGACCGTTTTTTTGGCCAACCTTCCCAGGCCCTGCAGGTGGTGGGCGTTACGGGTACGAACGGCAAGACGACTTGTGCGTGGCTGATCGCGCAGGCCTTGTCGCTGTGTGGTCGGCCTGCCGCCTACATCGGCACGCTGGGCTTCGGTACGCCGGGGGCGCTGCGGCCCGTCACTCACACCACCGCGGATGTCATCAGCGTGCATCGCCAGTTGGCGCTGCTGCGTGCCGGCGGCGCGCAGGCCGTGGCAATGGAAGTCTCCTCACATGCGCTGGACCAGGGGCGCGTTGACGAAGTGCGCTTCGATGCGGCCGCGTTCACCAATCTGACCCAGGATCATCTGGACTATCACGGCACCCTGCAGGCCTATGGCGCCGCCAAGGCACGACTTTTTCAGCGTGCCACCCTGAACGCCCGCGTCATCAATATCGACGATGCGTTTGGGCGCGAGCTCGCAGGTGCTGCGCCCGCTGCGGGTCGACTGGTGGTGACCGGGCGTGCGAGCGCACCCGAGGCTGCTGCCCATGTGATGGCCACCCAGGTGCGGGCCTTGGCCGATGGCTTCGATCTCACCCTGGCATCCTCCTGGGGCGATGCCCGGTTGCGTGTGCCGCTGCTGGGTGAATTCAATGTCGACAATGTCCTGACTACGCTGGCGGTACTGCTGGCGGCGCAGGTGCCGCTGGCTGAGGCGCTGGCCGCCCTCGAGCAATGTGTCGCCGCACCGGGACGCATGCAGCGAATCACGGGGCCGGCCAGTGCACGGCACGGCACGGTCATCGTCGATTACGCCCACACCCCGGATGCGCTGGAGAAGGCGCTGGCCGCCGCCCGCGGCCACTGCCAGGGACGACTGCACCTGGTGTTCGGCTGCGGGGGTGATCGGGACCGGCTCAAGCGACCCGTGATGGGACGCATTGCCGCCGCCGGCGCCGATGCCGTCACCGTCACCGACGACAATCCACGTACTGAGGATCCGGCGGCCATCGTGCGCGACATTCTGTCGGGCATCACGGACGCGAGCGCCAAAGTCCGGGTCGAGCATGATCGCGCCACGGCGATCCGCTCCGCCATCGCGGGCGCGGCGCCCGGCGATCTGGTGCTCATCGCGGGCAAGGGGCACGAGGACTACCAGATCTACGGCGCCACCCGCCGCGTGTTCAGCGACCAGCAGGTTGCGCGCAGTGAGCTGGAGGCCGAAGCATGAAGGCCACGCTGGCGGCATTCGCACAAAGCTGCGGCGGACGGCTGATCGGCGCCGATGTCGCATTCAGCGGCGTGTCGACTGACTCGCGGACCGTGAATTCGGGGGAGCTGTTCGTCGCGCTGTCGGGTGCGCGATTCAATGGCGAGGACTACGTGGCCGCCGCCGTGGCGCGCGGCGCCGCCGGCGCCGTGGTGCGCACCCAGCAAGCCAGTGCCTGCAGTCAGATTCTGGTCGAGGACACCCTGACCGCGCTGGCGCGCGGCGCCAAGTCTTGGCGCGAAGGCTTCGCCATCCCGCTGGTCGGGGTCGCCGGCAGCAATGGCAAGACCACCGTCAAGGAACTGATCTCGAGCATCCTGTCGCAGGTCGGCCCGTGCCTGAGTACCCGTGGCAATCTCAATAATCACATCGGGGTGCCGCTGACGCTGTTCCGGATCAACGCTGACCATCGCTTCGCAGTGGTGGAGATGGGTGCCGACCGCGCCGGGGAAGTGGCGACGCTGGTGAGTATCGGCCGTCCCACGATCGGGATCATCACCAATGCCGGTGCCGAGCATCTCGCGGGCTTCGGCAGCCTGGAGGGTGTCGCGCGTGCCGAAG
This sequence comes from Steroidobacteraceae bacterium, assembly GCA_035485475.1. Classification (GTDB taxonomy): domain Bacteria; phylum Pseudomonadota; class Gammaproteobacteria; order Steroidobacterales; family Steroidobacteraceae; genus DAIDKA01. Next base: position 4,702 of record DATHOA010000374.1, read on the forward strand.
GCGAGATGGTCGCCGGTTTGAGTGCGCAGGCCACCGCGATCATCAATCACGATGATCCCTTCGCGCTGCTGTGGAAAAACATGACGCCCGCCCAAGTGTCGACCTTCGGCCTGGAACCGGGAGCAGACTTCACGGCCGGTTCGATCCGCACGACCATTGATGACTCGGGTTTTGTCACACACTTCACTCTGCACGCCCCGCAGGGCAGCGTGCCCGCTCAGCTGCACCTGGCGGGGCGGCACAATCTGATCAATGCCCTGGGCGCGGCCGCGGCGGCGAGCGCCGCAGGCGTTGGCCTGGCCGAAATCGCGCGCGGCCTGGCCAGCATGCGCCCCGTCCCCGGCCGGCTGCAGTTCAAGCGTGCGGGCAGTGGCGCCTGGATCATCGACGATTCCTATAACGCCAATCCCAGCTCGGTGGCCGCGGCAATTGAGGTGCTGGCCCAGCTCGAGGGCCGTCGCTGGCTGGTGTTCGCCGATATGGGCGAACTGGGTGACTACGCAACCGAGACCCATCGCCAGGTGGGGGTGCAGGCGAAGGCTGCCGGGATTGAACGCTTGTTCGCGACCGGGACGCTGGCGCAACTGGCGGTTGAAACCTTCGGTGCCGGCGCCAGCTGGTTCACCGATACCGCGGCTCTCGCCGCAGGCCTGGGGGCCGAGCTCGCGCGCGCGCCGCCTGAGTTTTCCCCCGCCGAGGTGCGCATGCTGGTCAAGGGTTCGCGCTTCAACCGTCTGGAAAAGGTCGTGGCGGCGCTGGTCGGACCGGCAGCGGCTGCTCCCGCGAACCAGGGAGCCTGACCGTGCTGTACCTGCTCACCCAGCATCTGACCGCCTTCTACTCCGGCTTCAATGTGTTCTCGTACCTGACGCTGCGGGCGATTCTGGCGTGCATGAGTTCGCTGGTGTTCTCGCTGCTGATCGGACCGTCGATGATCGCGCATCTGTCCAAGTACCAGATCGGGCAGGTGGTACGCGATGACGGTCCGAAGTCGCATTTGCCGAAGGCCGGGACGCCCACGATGGGCGGAGCGTTGATCCTGGTAGCGGTGTTGTTTGGCACGCTGATGTGGGCGAATGTGCGCGACCGGTTCGTGTGGACCGTGCTGGGTGTCACCTTCGCATTCGGATTGATCGGCTTCTATGACGACTATCTGAAGCTGGCCGGCAAGAACTCCCGCGGTCTGGTCCCGCGCCAGAAATATTTGTGGCAGACCATCGTGGGACTGTGTGCGGCGACGGTGCTCTATTACACCGCGCAGTCGCCGGCCGAAACGACGCTGTTCCTGCCCTTCGTCAAGCGCTTCGCGGAACCGCTTTCGGCCGTGTCGTTCATCGCGCTGGGCTACCTGATGATTGTCGGCATGAGCAACGCTGTGAACCTGACCGATGGGCTCGATGGACTCGCGATCATGCCGGCGGTGATGGTCAGCGCCGCACTGGGCGTCTTCGCCTATGCCAGCGGCAATGCCAAGTTCGCCGAGTACCTGGCGATTCCGGCCGTGCCACGGGCCGGTGAGCTGCTGGTGTTCTGCGCGGCGCTGAGCGGCGCGGGCCTCGGGTTTCTGTGGTTCAACACCTATCCAGCGCAGGTATTCATGGGCGATGTGGGTGCGCTGGCAATCGGGGGGGCGCTGGGCGTCGTTGCCGTCATCGTGCGCCAGGAAGTCGTGGCGCTGGTCATGGGTGGCATTTTCGTGCTCGAGACCGCCTCGGTGATCCTGCAGGTGGCCTCCTTCAAACTGACCGGTAAGCGAATCTTCCGCATGGCGCCCATCCACCACCATTTCGAGCTCAAGGGCTGGGCGGAACCCAAGGTGATCGTGCGCTTCTGGATTCTCTCCCTGCTGCTGGTGCTGCTGGGCCTTGCGACCCTGAAGGTGCGATGAGCGACACGCACAACAAGCCGGCCGGGGTCATCGTGGGTCTGGGAGTCACGGGGCTGTCGTGCGCGCGCTATCTGCTGGATCGTGGCTGGCGGGTGTGCGTGACCGACAGCCGCGCGGATCCGCCGGGGCGCGCCCAACTGGCCCTGCTCGATCCGGGTATCACCGTGCGCTTCGGTAAGTTGGATACCAGTCTGCTCGATGAGGCGGTGTGCGTGGTCGCCTCGCCCGGTGTGCCGCTGTCGGATCCTTTCTTTGCCGAAGCCCGCCGGCGCGGCATTACGATTGCAGGGGACATTGAATTGTTCGCGGTCGCCGCGGACGCGCCGGTGGTTGGCATCACCGGCACCAATGGCAAGAGCACCGTGACGACACTGCTGGGCCGGATGGCCGAGCGCGCCGGCATGCGGGTGCGCGTGGGCGGCAATCTGGGTGAACCGGCACTGGACCTGCTGCGGGCCGCCCAGGCAGATGCCGAGCCCACTGAACTGTATGTGCTGGAACTGTCCAGCTATCAGCTGGATGCCACCTCCTCACTGGATCTGCGCGCCGCGACGGTCCTGAATGTCACGCCGGACCATATGGACCGCTACGCGTCGCTGGGTGAGTACGCGGCCGCGAAGGCCCGCATCTTTGCGCGCTGTGATACGGCCGTGATCAATCTGGATGATCCGCTGGTCGCCGCCATGCCGCACCAGGCGGCGCGCGTCGTCGGCTTCTCGCTGCGCGATGCGCCCGGTGCCGACTACACCGTGGCGATGCGCGAAGCTGGCAAGCCATGGCTGATGCGGCGCGGCGAACCGTTGATCGCGATGGAGTCGATGTTGCTTACGGGCATGCACAACGCGGCGAACGCGCTGGCCGCGCTGGCCCTGGGCGAAGCGATCGGCCTGCCGCTGCAGGTGATGCTCGAGGAACTGGCGAGCTTCCCCGGCCTGCCGCATCGCTCCCAGTGGGTGGCCGAGGTGCATGGCGTCAGCTATGTGGATGACTCCAAGGGGACCAATGTCGGCGCGACCCTGGCGGCGGTCGCGGGCATGGCCGGGCCCCTGATCGTGATCGCCGGCGGCGATGGCAAGGGGCAGGACTTCACACCGCTGCGTGACGCGTTTCGCGGCAAGGTGCGCTGCGTGGTGCTCATCGGCCGCGACGCGCCGGCCATCGAACAGGTGTTGCAGGATGTGTGCCCCACCCAGCGCAGTGCCAGCATGCCTGAGGCGGTACGCGCCGCCGCAAAGGCGGCGCGCCCCGGTGACACCGTGCTGTTGTCACCGGCCTGCGCGAGTCTCGACATGTTCCGCAACTACGCGCACCGCGGCGATGTGTTCAGCAGCGCGGTCCGGGAGCTGGCGGCATGAGCGCAGTCCTGCCACTGGCATTTGCGCAATCGGGGCACCGCAAAGGCGGGCTGCGCATTGATTTCGTGCTGGTGGCGTTGCTGGCGACGATCGTGCTGTTCGGAATGATCATGGTCACCTCCGCTTCCATCTCCGTGGCCAGCCAGGAGTCCGCGGCCAACAGCTTTGCCTATGTCGAGAAGCAGCTGCTGTTCCTGGCGGTAGGTTTGGGCGCGGGCGCGCTCATGTTCTGTGTGCGCACTGATCAGCTTGAGCGCCTGTCGGTGCCGTTGTTGTTCATCGGGCTGGCGCTGCTGCTGATCGTCGCGGTGCCCGGCGTCGGTCATCGCAGTCACGGCGCCCGGCGCTGGCTGCAGTTGGGCGGCTTTGCTTTCCAGGTCTCCGAACTCGCCCGGCTGCTGGTGCTGATCTATGTGGCCAGCTACGCGGTGCGCAAGGAAGAGGAACTGCGCGGCACGCTGCGCGGCCTGCTCAAGCCGCTGGGTGTGCTGCTGCTGGCCGGCAGCCTGTTGCTGACCGAACCGGACATGGGCGCGGCGACGGTGCTGTTCGCCACCGGTTTCATCATGTTGTTCCTGGCCGGCGGCCGCCTGCGCTGGATGACCCTGCTGGTGCTGTGCGCCCTGACGCTGTTCGTCGTGGCCGCGGAATCCTCCGGTTATCGGCGGGCCCGCATCACCGCATTCCTGCATCCGTTCGATGATCCGTTCCATTCGGGATTCCAGCTGGTGCAGTCGTTGATTGCGATCGGGCGCGGCCAGATGTTCGGGGTGGGCTTGGGCGAGAGCGTGCAGAAGCTGTTCTACCTGCCCGAGGCGCACAGCGATTTCATATTCGCAGTCCTCGCCGAGGAGCTCGGACTGCTCGGAGTGCTGCTGACCCTGGGCCTGTTTCTCGCGTTGGCCTGGCGCAGCCTGCACACCGCGCGCCTGGCGCATGAGGCGGGGCTGAAGTTCGGTGCGTACCTCGCCGCCGGGTTCGGGGTGTGGATCGGCGTTCAGGCAATGATCAACATCGGCGTGAACATGGGGGTGTTGCCCACCAAGGGTCTGACCCTGCCGCTGATGAGCTATGGCGGCTCCAGTTTGGTCGTGGCGCTGATGTGGTCGGCCATCGTGCTGCGCGTGTACCACGAGGCGACTGCGCCGTCGCGCAGTACCGCGGCCCGTGTGCGGGAGGATGCATGAGCGCCCGCCCGATTCTCATCATGGCCGGCGGCACCGGCGGGCATGTCTATCCGGCATTGGCGCTGGCGCGCCTGCTGCGCCGCCGCTCCCAGCCGGTCGTATGGCTGGGCACGCGCAAGGGGCTCGAGGCGCGCGTCATTCCGCCCGAACAGATTCCCATCGAGTGGCTCTCCGTGGGCGGACTGCGCGGCAAGGGCTGGCTGACGCTGCTCGCGGCTCCGTTTCGCTTGAGTCTCGCTTTGTGGCAGGCCCTGCAGGTGATGCGCCGACATCGGCCGCTGGCGGTGGTAGGCCTCGGAGGCTTTGTCACCGGACCCGGGGGTGTCGCCGCCTGGCTCACGCGCCGGCCACTCATCATCCACGAGCAGAATGCCGTGGCGGGATTCACCAACCGCTGCCTGTCGCATATTGCCGATGAGGTGCTCGAAGCCTTCCCCGACAGTTTCAACCGTGCCGTGCGCGCCACCACCATCGGCAATCCCGTGCGCGAGGATATTGCCTCGGCCGCCACGCCACAGGTGCGCTTCGCCGGACGGCATGGCGCGATCAATGTGCTGGTCTTTGGCGGCAGCCAGGGTGCCGTGCGCCTGAATACTGTGGTGCCGCTGGCTCTCGCCCAGCTCGGTGGCGGTCTTGCAGTGAATGTCCGCCACCAGGCCGGCGCACGCTGGCATGAGGCGGCGGCACAGAACTACGCCAAGAGCGGCGTGCGCGCCGAGGTGACGGCCTTCATCGAGGACATGGCCGAGGCGTATGGCTGGGCCGACCTGGTGATCTGCCGCTCGGGCGCGCTGACCGTGTGTGAACTGGCCGCCGTCGGGGTGGCCTCCATCCTGGTGCCGTTTCCGGCAGCGGTCGATGACCATCAGACCGTCAATGCGGCCTATCTGGTCGATCACGGGGCCGCACTGCTGATCGCGGACCGGGATCTCACGCCCCAGCGCCTGTGCGAGAGTCTGCGCAGGCTGTGTGCCGACCGGGTGCCATTGCTGGAAATGGCGATCAAGGCACGGGACCTGGCGCAGCCGCACGCGGCCCAGGATCTGGCCCAGGCCTGCCTGCGCTATGCGGAAGGTGCGGCATGATCCTCGATCGCGCCGATCGCATGCGCCGCATCCACACCATCCACCTGGTCGGAATTGGCGGCAGCGGCATGAGTGGCATCGCCGAAGTCCTCATCAACCTGGGTTATCGCGTGCAGGGTTCGGACCTGAAGGCGAACACGGTGACGCAGCGCCTGGCACAGCTGGGTGCGCAGATCGCCATCGGTCATGCGCAGCGCAATATCGACGGCGCCGACGTGGTGGTGATCTCCAGCGCGGTGCCGCCGGCCAATCCGGAAGTCATGGCGGCGCTGGCGGCGCGCATTCCGGTCGTGCAGCG
>DATHOA010000375.1:0-36796 GCA_035485475.1 Steroidobacteraceae bacterium
GTTCCGCCTCGCTCCAATCGGCGGCGGCGACGGCGCGGCGAAAGCGCTTGAAGGGCCCAAAAAAGACGTGCCCAAACAGCAGCATCATGACGATTCCCACCGCCATCATCACATTGATGTAATGACCCAGCGAGGCGAACCCGCCGAACCCGACCATCACCATGGCGAAGCCACTGACCAGCAGTGCCGCGATGCTCAGCCAAACCCAGGTGAAGAATCGTCCCAGCACGCGCGCCCAGAGCGCCAGGCGGGTGGCTGAGTCAAGCTTACCGGCGCTGGGGCGCAGGACCATGTGGGCGAAGAACATGCCGCCAACCCAGATGACCGCTGCAAGAATATGAAATGCCAATCCCAGGACCATTATGCGTCTCCACCGTGATAGTGCTGCGCGAGCAGGGTACGCCGTTTGCCCAGCCGCATCACGCCTCGCATTCGCTAGAATAGCAACCCTCCGCAGGCATTCTTACCCCCCATCAGGTCACCCACCAAGCGAGGCGTTACGGCAATCACTCCGCAAATGGCACAAGCCGCGATTGCGGCTCGCATCAGGTCACAGCCGGCCGAAACGCGCCCGCTCACCGCCTGCCTGGGCCAAACGCTGCGGCAGGATGTCTACGCGGAGCGGGACAACCCGCCGTTCGACCGGGTATGCATGGACGGTATTGCCATTCGCAGTGACACCCTCAACCGCGGGGTGCGCCAGTACGCGCTGGAAGCAACGCAGCCGGCCGGCGCACCGGCGCTGACGCTCGCGAATGCCACCGGCGCGATCGAGGTGATGACCGGTGCGATGTTGCCCGGCGGCACCGATTGCGTGATCCCCCTGGAGGAATACGACCTCATCGAGCAAACCGTGTCCTTGAAGAGTAACGCGCTCGGGGAACCCGACCGCAACGTACAGCGTCGTGGTTCGGATAGCCGCCCCGGCGTGCCGATGCTGCGCACGGGCACGCGACTGGGGGCCCCGGAAATTGCCGTGGTCGCATCGGCCGGCCTGGCCGCCGTAACGGTAAGTCGACAGCCGCGGTTCATGGTCGTCTCCACCGGGGATGAACTCATCGAGCCCGGTCAGCCGATCGCGCCGCACCAGGTGCGGCGCTCGAATGTGTATGCCGTCGTGGCGGCACTGACCGGACAGGGTTTCGAGGAAGTCAGAACCGACCACCTGCTCGATGACGAACAGATGCTGCGCGACCGACTCGCGCGACATCTGGCGCAATCGGATGTACTGATCCTCAGCGGCGGGGTGTCGAAGGGAAAATTCGACTTCGTCCCCAAGGTCCTCAAGGAGCTGGGTGTCGAGGAAGTTTTCTACCAGGTCGCGCAGCGGCCCGGAATGCCGATGTGGTTCGGCGTGAGTACCCAGGGATGCGCGGTGTTCGGGCTGCCCGGCAACCCCATCGCGACCCTGGTATGCCTGGTCCGCTACGTCGTGCCGGCGCTGATTGCGGCGATGGGAACGCGGCGCGCTCTACCCGTTCCGATTGCCTTGGCGGCGCCCATACTGCGCGGCCGGCCCATGGCCTCGTTCGTGCCCGTGAGCGTGCAATACGATGATCAAGGGCGTCATTTGGCCCAGCCGCATCGGCCCAATGGGTCCGGCGATTTCCTGGCCCTGGCCGGAACCGATGGCTTCATCGAACTTCCACCCCAGGCGACACCCTACCCCGCCGGCTTCGTGGCGACCCTGTACCGGTGGTGAAGCGCCGAACTAGGCAACTCGTGCCGCAATGGCGGCAAGGTCCGCCCGCGTATTGACGTTGGCAAATGCCGCTTCGTCTGCAAAACGCACGCGCGTCGCGCCCAGCGTCTGCAACAAGCGCCAGGTGGGCGGATGAGCGCCGCCCTGCAGCGCTTCGGTGACTTGCGGCAGTGCACTGACGGGCCACAGCGCGCAGAGCGGCTGATCACCCGCCGCAGTCTCGGCCAGGGCGGGTCCGCTGCCCGCCGCTGCGCCAAGACGTACATAAAGATCATCCGGCAGCAGCGGCACATCGCAGGGACTGACGGCGAGCACGGTGGCGCCGAGGTCGCGTGCCCATATGAGCCCCACCTTGACGCCCGCCAAGGGCCCCAGGGCATCGCCCGGCACGTCATACAGCAAGGGTAGTCCGTCTGCGCGCGCGATGGCCTCGGCCTGCGTCCCCGCTCGCACGTTGGCCGCCACGATGGAACAGTTACGCTGCAGTCGCCGCGCCGCCCAGATCAGCAAGGCAGTTCCCGCAAGCTCAGCCGCCGCCTTTTCGCCCCCGAAGCGCACCGAACGGCCGCCGGCGAGAACCATACCCACCATGGCCGTCAAAGAATGGCTCGCTTGCAACTTGAATCGCGCAAGTCTCGAATATACGCCCGCCGGCGCAGCTGCGGCATACTGCAGGCCGGAGCACAGGGGAGCCTTGGGCAATGATTCAAAGTCAAATGGCCACGCGAATGCTGGTGGTGTTGGGCCTGGGCGCCTGCGTGAACAGTGGCGCGGCGGGTGAGCCACAGACGGTACAGATCTTTGCGGCGGGCAGCCTGCGCGGCGTAGTGACGGAGCTTGCCGCACAGGCCGGCCCCGCATTGGGTATCGAGGTGAAATCCAGTTTCGGCGGCTCCGGGTCCATGCGCGAGCGCATTGAGAAAGGTGAGCCGGCGGACCTCTTGATGTCTGCCGACTTGGGTTCGCCTGAGAAACTGGCGGCGCAGGGCCGTACCGTGGTGCCGGTGATCGCCTTTGCCCGCAACCGGATGTGCATCGTGTCGCGCAAGGCGGCCGGCGTAACGGCGGCCAATGTGATCAATCGACTGCTCGCCGCGAAGGTTCGTCTGAAAACCTCCACACCGATTGCCGATCCGTCCGGCGACTATGCCTGGAGCATTTTCAAGCGTATCGAAGCCCTGCACCCGGGTGCGCAGGCCATTCTCGAGAAGAAGGCGCAGGCATCCATGACGCTGGTCGCGACACCGGCAACACCGGCTCAGAGCGCCGCGGCCGCATTGTTTGCAACCCATGCCATCGATATGTCGATCACCTACTGCAGTGGAACGGCCGCCCTGGAGAAGGAACTGCCGCAGCTGACCAGCCTGGTGGTACCGGCGAACATCGATCCGCATCCCATCTACGGCGTCGCGGTACTGTCCAACAGGCCCGAAGTCATGCGCCTGGCGCTGTTTTTGCTGTCGGAAAAAGGTCAGGCGATCATTGCCCAGCAAGGCCTGGTGGCGCTGACAGATCCCGCGGGAACTGAACCATGAGCGGCGCCCGGGTGCTGGGCCTGGTCGGCTGGAGCGGCTCGGGCAAGACCACCTTGATCGTGGAACTGATTCCGCTGTTCCTGAGCCGAGGCATGCGGGTCGCGACGCTCAAGCACGCCCATCACGCCTTCGATGTCGATGAACCCGGCAAGGATTCGTATGAACATCGAAAAGCCGGCGCCAGCGAAGTCATCGTCTCGTCGGCACGCCGCTGGGTGCAGATGCACGAGGTGGGCGACGGCGCCGAAGCAACCCTCGCGCAGCTGCTTGAAAGAGTCTCCCCCTGCGACCTGATCCTGATCGAAGGCTTCAAGACCCAGCGGCATTCGAAAATGGAAGTCTTTCGCCGGGCCACCGGCAAGACCCCGCTGCATCCCGAAGACCCGCGCATCGTCGCCGTCGCCAGCGATCAAAGATTCCCGCACGCCGGCGTGCCGGTGGTGGATCTGCACGACATCGTCGCCGTCGCGGACCTGATCAATACGTGCGCAAGTCCCTTGCAGGCCACACTGGCGCTGCTCGCAGGACCGCGAGACACACCGGCCGGCTAGTCAGCCGCCACTGCCTCGCGAACCGGCGAGACACGCGCCGCACAGAACTTGAACTCGGGGATCTTGCCGGTCGGATCCAGCGCCGGATTCGTCAACAGGTTCGCGGCGGCCTCGGCGTAACAGAAGGGCATGAAGACCATGCCCACCGGCACATCACTGTCGGCTCGTACCTTGACCTCGATCGCGCCGCGACGCGTTTCCAGCTTCAGGGTGTCGCCCGGCTCCAGATCGAGTCGGTTCAGTTCGCGCGGGGCCAAAAACACCACGGCCTCGGGCTCGAGCGCATCGAGTACCCCGGCGCGGCGCGTCATCGACCCGGTATGCCAGTGTTCGAGTACCCGGCCCGTCGACAGGACCATCGGGTACTCCATGTCGGGCACTTCGTCGGGCGGACGGATGTTGGCCGGTACGATCTTCGCCTTGCCATTTGCGGTCGGGAACCCATCAACGAAAATGATGTCGTTCCCGGGGACATTGGCAGAGTCAACCGGATAGGTGACCGACCCTTCGCGCACCACGCGCTCCCAGGTGATGTTGTTGAACGAGGGCATCGTCTTGGCCAGTTCCGCGAACACTTCCGCGGGTCCTGCGTAATTCCAGTCAAGGCCCAGGCGTTTGGCGATCTCCTGGATGATCCACAAGTCCTGCCGCGCCTCTCCGGGCGGGGGCAGCACGGGGGTGCCGATCTGCACGCGCCGATCGGTGTTGGTGTAAGTGCCGGACTTCTCGGCAAATGCCGAGGCCGGCAACACCACGTCCGCGTGAAATGCCGTCTCGGTCAGGAACAGGTCCTGCACGACCAGGTGATCGAGCATCGCCAGGGCCTGGCGGGCGTGATTCAGATCCGGATCCGACATGGCCGGATTCTCGCCTTCGACATACATGCCGTTGATCGTGCCGGCATGGACCGCATTCATGATCTCGACCACCGTCAGGCCCTTTTGCGGATCGAGCTTCTGGCCCCAGAGCGTCTCGAAAAACTTACGCACCTCGACGTTGTCGACGGACTGATAGTCGGGATAGACCATGGGGATCAGGCCCGCATCGGAGGCGCCCTGAACGTTATTCTGGCCGCGCAGCGGGTGCAGTCCGGTTCCCTTGCGCCCGATCTGGCCGGTGACGAGCGCGAGTGCGATCAGGCACCGTGCGTTGTCGGTGCCGTGCACGTGCTGGCTGATGCCCATGCCCCAGAATATCAGCGAGGCTTTCGAGCAGGCATACAGGCGCGCCACTTCGCGCAGGGTCTGCGCGTCGACCCCGCACACCGGCGCCATCTTCTCCGGTGTGAAGCCATCGATGTTCGCCTTGAGCTGCGCGAAGTTCTCGGTATGGGCGGCAATGTATTCCTCGTTGTACAACTTCTCCGTGATGATGACGTTCAGCATGGAGTTGAGCATTGCCACGTCCGAACCGGGCCTGAACGAGAGGTGCTTGTAGGCGTGGCGTGATAAGCCCTGGCGCCGCGGATCGATCACGATCAGTTTGGCGCCGTTCTGCTTGACGGCATTCTTGATGAAGGTCGCGGCAACCGGGTGATTCACCGTCGGATTCGCGCCAATGACAATGATCACCTCGGCATCCAGCGCCGCCTCAAAGGGCGCGGAGACCGCACCGGAGTTCAGTCCCTCCATCAGCGCCGCCACGGAAGAAGCGTGGCAAAGCCGCGTACAGTGATCGACGTTGTTTGACCCGAAACCGGTGCGGACCAGTTTCTGGAACAGGTAGGCTTCTTCGTTGGACCCCTTGGCAGAGCCAAATCCCGCCAGGGCGCGCGGGCCCTTGGTGTCGCGGACCTTCTTCAGTCCGCCCGCGGCGCGATCGAGGGCTTCCTCCCAGCTGGCTTCGCGAAAGTGCGTCCAGGGATTCGCCGGATCAATCTGATCGTAGGGGTCCTTGGGCACGTTATCGAGCCGCACCAGCGGCTTGGTCAAACGGTGCGGATGGTGAACGTAATCGAAGCCGAAGCGGCCCTTGACGCACAGCCGATTGTGATTGGCCGGACCATTGCGCCCTTCGGCGTAGATGATCTTTTCGTCCTTGACCTTGTAACTGACCTGGCAACCGACGCCGCAGTACGGGCACAGTGAATCGACGGAGCGATCCGGATAGACCGTGCGCGTTTGATTCGCATCCAGGTAGGCGGCGGGCATCAGGGCACCGGTCGGACAGGCCTGGACGCACTCCCCGCAAGCCACGCAGGTCGACTGACCCATGGGGTCATCGAAGTCGAACACGATCTTGGACTCGTGCGACCGGAATGCCATGCCGATCACATCGTTGACTTGAACCTCGCGGCAGGCGCGCACGCAAAGATTGCACTGGATGCACGAATCCAGGTTGACGCGCATGGCCGGATGGCTCACATCCGGCTGCCAGCGTGCCGCGGTCGGAAAGCGGCTCTCGGTCACCGCGACGAAATCGGCCTGCTGCCAGAAATGCGAGGTTGGGTCGTGTGAGGTGGCGCGCTGCGGCTGGTCGGCCACCAGCAACTCCATCACCATGGCACGCGCCTTGGTCGCACGGTCCGTGGCCGTTTTCACCTTCATGCCCACGCCGGGCAGGCGCATGCACGAGGCGGCCAACACCCGCTCACCTTCGATTTCAACCATGCACGCGCGGCAGTTGCCGTCGGGCCGGTAGCCCGGTTCGGGCTTGTGGCAAAGATGGGGGATGTGCGTACCGGCACGCTGTGCGACCGCCCAGATGGTTTCACCGGGGGCGGCCTCGACCTGTCGGCCGTCCAGCTCAAAGAGGACGCCGGGTCGGGCCTTGGTCAGGGGATTTGACGCGGGTACGGGCTGCGGCGCCGCCTTGGCCGCGGCCGCCTCGTTGCTCGCCGCACGAAAGGCGTTGAGTTCGTACTGGCCGGCATGCTCTTTGGGGTTACTGCTCATACGTCACTCACTTACCTACTTGGCAGCTACGAGCTGTGGTGGGGAGAACAGCTCCGGGAAAAAACGAATAATGCTGGTCAGTGGATTGGACGCAGCCTGTCCCAGACCGCAGATCGAGGCGTCGCGCATGCACTGGGACAGCTCGCCCAGCAAAGCGGTGTCCCACACGCCCTGCTCCATCAGCACGCGAGCCTTCTGCGTGCCCACGCGGCACGGCGTGCACTGGCCGCAGGATTCGTCCTCGAAAAAGCGCATGAGATTGAGGGCCGCGGCGCGTACATCATCCTGATCAGACATCACGATCACTGCCGCCGAGCCGATGAAGCAGCCGTACTTCTCCAGCGTGCCGAAATCCAGTGGAATGTCATTCATCGAGGCGGGCAGGATGCCGCCGGAGGCACCGCCGGGAAGATAGGCCGCGAAAGTGTGCCCGTCGCTCATCCCCCCACAGCACTCATCGATCAATTCCTGGATGGTGAGGCCGGCCGGCGCGATTTTGACCCCGGGGTCCTTGACGCGTCCGGACACCGAATAGGTGCGCAGTCCAAACCGGCCATTGCGGCCATGGCCCTTCCACCATGCCGCGCCGCGTTCGATCAGATCGCGGACCCAGTACAGCGTCTCGACGTTATTGATCAACGTCGGGCGCCCGAACAGTCCGACCTGAAACGGGAAAGGGGGCTTGTGCCGGGGCAAGCCCCGCTTGCCCTCGATGGACTCCATGAGCGAGGACTCCTCGCCGCAGATATAGGCCCCGGCCCCGCGACGCAGGTGCAGGAGCGGACCGCCGGGCGGGAGCTTGGCGATTTCGTTGGCCAGTATTTCACGCGCGATCGGGTATTCGTCGCGGATATAAATGTAGACCTCGGCGGCCTCCACCACGAAGGCGCCAATCAATGTGCCCTCCAGGAAGCGGTGGGGATCGGTGTTGAGGAAGTACTGATCCTTGAAGGTTCCCGGCTCGCCCTCATCGCCATTGACCGCCATGAGGCGCGGGCCTTTTTCCCCGCGGACCGATCGCCATTTGCGCCCGGTGGGAAAACCTGCGCCGCCGAGGCCTTTCAGGGCGCCGTCATCGAGGATGGCAAGGACGGCATCGACACCGAGCGCCCCGGAGCGCAGGCGCTCCAAAGTCTGGTAGCCACCCGCGGCGCGGTAGGCCTCGTAATCGATGTAGTCCGGGACATGCGGATGCGTATCGCCATGGGCGACCGCCGTCTTCACGCTCGCAACATCCGCCCGCTTCAGGAAGTTGTGCCCCACCTCGACCGCCGGTGCGTGATCGCACAGTCCCACGCAGGGGGCGCGCACCACGCGCACGCCTTTCCCCAACTCACCGTGCAGCGATTCCAGAAGCCGTTCGGCACCAAACAATTCGCAGGTCAGACTGTCGCAGACGCGCACGGTCAACGCGGGAATCGGCTGGTCCTCTTCCTTGACCACATCGAAGTGCGCGTAGAAGGTCGCGGTCTCGAAAACCTCCGCGAAGGCCAGACTCATCTCTTCGGCCAGCGCCGCCAGATGGGCCGCCGAGATCTGGCCAAACTCATCCTGGATCAGGTGCAGGTACTCGATCAGCAGGTGGCGCTCGCGGGGTCGATCACCGAGCAGCCCTTGAATCTCATGGGTGGCGTGCGGATCGACGGTGCGCCCCTTTGGCACGAGCCGTGCCCGGGCCTTGCCACGACCGGGGTGTTCGAATTTGCGGACCTTGCCGAAGTCAGGCGGGGATGCGGAATTACTCATGCGTCTAGGCTACTGAATGCTCACGGGTTTGGGGGGCTCTCTTGCACTGCGGCAAGTACCCCGCTCGGGACGGGGACGCCCACTTTAGCGGATGCCTGGCCATGGAGTCATGCCTGGGGAAAATCAGGCCGGACCGGACGCTGAGCACCGATCACATTTAACATATTGCGGGATCCAGCCTGACGCTTACATTCTCAATACCGGTTTGAGCACCGTTCCCGCCGAGCAGTCCGCCCATGCCTTGCCGATGTGCTCGAATGCGTACTGCGCGATGAGCTTGTCGAATGGAAACCGCCCCTGCCGCCAATAGTCGATGAGCAACGGGATGTAAATCTGGGGCGCGGCGCTACCACCGAGAATCCCCTGCAGCTTGCGGCCGCCGGCCAGCAGCGCCCCCATGCTGGGCGACCATTCGCCCTGGGGTCGGGTCACGAACCCAGCGGTGCCTTCATTGGCCAGGCACTCGGCCGCCAGCGTATAGACGGCAGGTGCGCTGGTGGTGTTGAAGCTGAAGTGGAAGCCGAAGGGGGCTATTTCGCGCAGAGCCGCTGCGGTCGCCGGGCCTGACACCACGGTGTCCGTGGCGCCCAGACTCACCGCCAGCGCGAGGCGCTGCGCTGAGACATCCACCGCCACGATTCGCGAAGCGCCGGCGATTTTTGCGGCCATGACCGCCGCCATCCCCACACTGCCGACGCCAAACACCACGATCGACTGCCCGGGCCTCAGGCGGAACGCTTCCAGTACGGAACCCGCACCGGTGATGATTCCGCACCCCAACGGTCCCAGCAGGTGCAGCGGCACATCGGCCGGCACTTTTACGGCGCTGCGTTCCGGTACGACGACGTGCGAGGCGAACGAGGATTGGGCGAAGAAGGCGCCCGCGATTCTCGTTCCGTGTTGACTCAATGGCGAGGATCCATCCGCGCGCATGCCGCCGAAGCTCAGCTTCATGGCATCGCGGCAATAGGTGGGCCGCGCGGCTCGACAGCTGGGGCACACGCCGCACGATCCGCCACTGAGTACGACAGGGTCACCGACCGCCAGCCCGTGCACTCCGGCACCCAGCGCTTCGACGATTCCCGCGCCCTCGTGTCCGAGCACGATGGGTTTGGGAATCGGGACGCCAAACCCGGCATGACAGTTCACATCGGTGTGGCAGATTCCCGTGGCGACGATGCGCACGCGTACCTCGTCGACCCGCGGGTCCTCCAGCTCCAGCTCCTCAATTTCGGGATGCGCGGTCCCGGCGCGCGATACGGCTGCTTGGATTTTCAACTCGGATCCTTGGATTAATACTTCGCACGCGCAGTTTAGATCACGGGAACGAGCAGATGCGAATCGAAGCGGCCGCCGCCGAAGATGCGGTGCACGCCCGCATTGACCGTATTTTCATGGCGGTCGGCCATGATGGGCTTCGGGTAGTCGTAGATATCGCGCCCCTGAATGACGAGACGCAGGATCTCGCCACTGTCGAAATGCGTCCCCGACGGCCAGATTTCGATGTCCAGCCGTGTCGGCTCACCGGGTGTCAGCGGCAACGTGCGTGCATGACGCAGCACCGGCATCCACGCCGTCGAGCGCTGCGCATCCAATTCACGGTGGGAGGCGCGCAGCCAACCCAGCGCGACCGGACCATCATCGAAATGCGCCCAGAACGCGAAGGGCACGAGCTTGCCCGCGCGGTCGAGTTTCTGGATGGCGACAAACAGATCCATATCCTGCGCGCTGTGCGCCGCGGCCCACAGCCGCAGTTTCATGTGGCCGATGAGATCGGTTGCGGAGTCGAAGCGAAAGTCGAATGTGGCACGCCCGTTCGCGGAATCGTAGGCCACACTGCTTTCGGCATCCGGCGCCGCGGCCACCAGGGCACCGCCATGCGGGTCGAGATACCAGCACTGGTAGCGAGTGCGCGCGATGGGCCATTCGCGTTCGGCGCGCGTGCTGCCGACCAGGAAGCGCTCGCGCACCTCCAGACGTACCGGCGGCCACGACATCAGCTCCGTGTTCTTGCCCAGGAGGAAGTGATCAAAGAACGTGCGCAGTAGGGCCACGGCTTGCGGGTCGTAGTAGTAAGCCCACTTCTTGCGGCCATGCACGGTAAGCCACTTCAGCGGCGAGGCGATGCGCCTGAACCCTTCCAGCGTGCCGCGGGTGTGCAGGCCCTGATCGGACCAGCTGGCGACCACGAAGGCCGGTACGGTGATCTTCTCGAGCGCTGCGGCCTTGGACTCCCAGAAGGCATCCAGCAGCGGATGCTCGGCATCCTCGCTGAGCAAATCCTCGATCTGCGTGACCGAGTGGCCCCAGCGATGGGGAAGATAGGGCCAGAACGAGGTTTCCGGTATGCCCCCATGGCGCACCAGTTCGCGGTAAGTGTCGGACCAGCCTTCCCAGGGATTGATTGCAGCCAGATGCGGCGGTTTCTCGGCGGCCACGAACCATTGCGCTACGGCAAGATAAGACACACCGGACAGTCCCACCTTGCCATTGGACCAGGGCTGGGTTCCAGCCCATTCGATCAGATCGCAGAAGTCAGCGGTCTCCTCCGGCGAGACGTAGGTTGCCCGGCCCTGCGAGTGCCAGGTGCCGCGCGGATCCGGGTTGATGATCGCGTAACCTTTCGGCACCCACCAGGCCGGATCGAGCGCTTCAAAGGCGGTGTAGGGCGACAGCGCGTCTTGATTCACACCCGCGTTGGGGAACACGGTGGCGTAGCGAGTGTGGCCATGCTTACCGTAGGGCCCCCAGCCGATGATCGGCGCCGCCGGCGCCTCATCCTCGGGTCGGCACACATCCACGTACATCGTGGTCCCGTCGCGCAGCCTCACGGCGACATCGCGCTCGATGATCATGTTGAGGTCCGTCGTGCGCCGATAGAGGGGTGCCGCGCCGCCCCGCACTGCGGGATCTGCCAACGGACCCCGGAACCGGTACGTATAGCTGGAGTTGCGCATAGAGACAGGACCCCTTATATATGTATTACGATGAGATTTCCGGACATACCCATGTTCCAGGGCATCAATGCTCCCTGCCGCGTGGAGGCGGACCTGGCCGATCTGGAGATACTCGGCGAGATTCCCCGCGAAATCGACGGTG
Source organism: Steroidobacteraceae bacterium (assembly GCA_035485475.1). Taxonomy (GTDB): domain Bacteria; phylum Pseudomonadota; class Gammaproteobacteria; order Steroidobacterales; family Steroidobacteraceae; genus DAIDKA01. The sequence goes on from DATHOA010000375.1 coordinate 11,528, forward strand.
CATTCTATCGCGTCGCGGCCGATCATCAGTTCCCGCCGCTGTTCGCCAATGATGTCCCGTTCAATGGCGATGGCATGGTTTCGATGTTCCGCTTTCACGACGGTCACGTATCGCTCAAGTCACGCTACGTGCGCACCGATCGGTTCAAGGCCGAGCGCACCGCGGGGCGCGCACTGTTCGGTCGCTATCGCAATAAGTGGACGGATGATCCCAGCGTCGCGGGCATGAGCCGCAACCTGGCCAACACCAACGTGCTGGAGCACCATGGCGTGCTGCTCGCGCTGCGCGAGGACAGTCCGCCGGTGGCGATGGATCCGCAGACATTGGAGACCCTCGGCAACTGGGACTTCCAGGGCACACTCCCCGGCCCGACCTGCTCCGCCCACTGCAAGATCGATCCGCTGACGGGGAACCTCGTGGGATTCGGTTTTGGTGCCAAGGGCGATTTCACCCGCGACGTCGTGTACTTCGAGGTCAGCCCCCGGGGTAAGGTCATCCATTCGGCATGGTTCCAAATGCCCTACTTTGCCGAGCAGCATGACTGCGGTATTACCCGCAATCACATCATCTTTCCAGTCGTACCCATCATGGGCGCAGGCGAGGAAGGCCTGAAAAAGGGCTTCGCCTATTACGGCTGGGATCCGCGACGTGAAATCTACCTGGGCGTGCTGCCACGCTTCGGGCGCGGCGAGCAGATTCGCTGGTTCAAGGCGCCAAACCAGTTCACCAGCCACGTGATGAATGCCTTCGAGGAAGGCACGCGCATCCACCTGGATGCCTGTGTGGCACCGGGCAATCTGTTCCCGTTCTTCCCGGAGTTCGGCAAGCCCTTCGATCCTTCGGGCATGGCGGTGAAGCTCACCCGCTGGACCGTGAATCTGGACTCGCAGGACGCAGGCTTCGAGCGGGTCACGGTGTTATCGGACTTCATCGGCGACTTCCCACGCAATGACGACCGCTACCAGATGGCGCGCTATCGACATGGCTGGCTGCTGGGATTCAGCGGCACACGCAATCAGCTCGGTCATGTTGACCTTGAGAGCGGAGTTACGCAGACCTGGGCGGCGGCGGCCACCAGCCCCGCGATGGAGCCGTGCTTCATTCCGCGCGCGCCCGATGCAGCGGAGGGCGATGGCTGGATCGTGCAGGCAGTGACGGACGGACAAGCCATGCTCACCAACCTGAACGTCTTCGATGCGACACGCATCGCGCAGGGCCCCATCGCCACGATCAGGTTACCGATGCGGTTGAAACCCGCCTTCCATGGAACCTGGACACCGGCAAGAACTCATGATTGATTACGCGGCGTACGAACAGCTCTTCAATACCGGCGACGATGCGCAGCTGGTGGCCCGATACTTCCACGATGACGTGGTGTTCACGGGTGGCGCGCGCGAATATCGCGGCAAGGCCGCTCTGAAGAGCTTCCTTGACTGGGCCCACGATGGCGTGCGTGAAGTCATGCGGCCGCAGAACGTGCTCCAGAGCGAGGGTCTGCTGTTCGCCGAGGTCGACATGGATTTTCACGCCAGCAAGGAGCGCGCGGACTTCCCCTTCGGTCACCTGCGACCGGGTGATCTGGTGACCGTGAAGTTCTTCGTCACCTACCGGATCCGTGATGGCAAGGTGGCCGAGCTGAAATCCATGACCTGGCCGCCGGGCAAGGGAGTCACGCAGCTGCCGCGTCTGGGTCCGCATCCCAGCCAGCTCGCCGCCTTTCGTGCCTACATGGCGGCCTTCAGCGCCGCCAACTTTGAGCGCTTCCCGAGCTTCTACACCGAAGATGTGCGGCTCGAGCTGGGATCGGTGCCGGCGATACTGGGACGCCAGGGCATCATCGACTTCTACCGCCCCATGTTCGAGCGCATCCGCGAGAGCCTCACGGTAAACAGCGTCGCGGCGACGGTCGATGGCATTGAACTCGATGCCGTCACGCGCTTCACGGCGCTCGAGGATGCGCCGGACTTCGTCGTCGGCGCTCTCAAGGCGGGCGAGTACCTCGAGGGGCGCGTGCTGGTGAGCTACCGCCTGCGCGACGGCCTCATCGCCAGCATCTCGGTACGGCGCGGTGGCGACATGGTGAAGCACACCTGAGGTTATCGGCGCGGCCGAACCGAGGCATTGCGGGTGCGCTCCGGGACGGCGCGCGGTCCACGGCGCTGTGAGACCGCAATATGCTCGCGCATGAGTTCCTGGGCCTTGGCACGAATCGAGCCGGGGTGCAGCGCGTTGCTCTCGGCACTCTTCCACAGCGCCGCCATCGCGTCCTGCAGGGCCGCGACCTGCTTGTCATCCATATCCGTGAGCAGTTCGGCTTCAATGCGGCCCGCAGCGCGTATCGCATCCGCCAACAGCTTCTTGCCCGCGTTCGTCAGGCGCATGTGCAGTACGCGCTGATGCGCGGGGCTTGGCTCGCGCTCCAGAATGCCCTTGGTCTCCAGCGGTCTGATCAACCCGATGATCGATTGCGGGCGCACCCCGATGTCACGCGCCAAGGCGGCCCCGGACAGCTCGGCATGGTCACGCAACCGATAGAGCATCAGAAACTGCGCAGGCGTCAGATCGAATTCGGCGAGCGCCACATCCATGCAACTGCGCACCGCCAGTTCCGCTCGCTTGAGCAGATAAATCGTACCGACCGGACGCTTGTACATATCGCTCCTGAAATCCCATTGTCGTGCGCACCGAACAGGATATAAGGCTGCCTGCCATTAGTGCAAGCTGTCAGGCATTGACGTCAGCGAACTGCGCCTGGTAGAGCGCGTGGTACGCCCCACCGGCCGCCAGCAGCTGCGTGTGCGTACCCTGCTCCACAATACGGCCGGTGTTCATCACCAGGATTCGGTCTGCGTCGCGAATGGTTGAGAGTCGATGTGCGATGACGAAACTCGTGCAATTGGCGCGCAGCGCCCGCATCGCCTTCTGCACCAGCACTTCCGTGCGGGTGTCCACCGAGCTGGTGGCCTCGTCCAGGATGATCACGCAGGGACGCGCCAGGAACGCGCGGGCGATGGAGATCAACTGCAGCTCACCCGTGCTGAGCGTGCCGCCCTCCCCATCGAGCATCGTGTCATAGCCCTTCGGCAGCGCATGCACCAGCCGGTCCACGTAAGCGGCGCGCGCGGCGGCGACAATATCCTCTTCGCTGGCCTCCGGCCGGCCGTAGGCAATGTTGTCGCGGATCGACCCGGCAAACAGCCACGTATCCTGCAGAACCATGCTCATCTTTGAGCGCAGGTTGCGGCGCGTCATTTGCGCAATATCGACGCCGTCCAGCGTGATGCGGCCGGCATCGACTTCGTAGAATCGCATCATGAGGTTGACGAGTGTCGTCTTGCCCGCCCCGGTGGGCCCCACGATGGCGATCGTATGACCGGGTTCCGCGATCAGGCTCAGGTCCTCGATCAGCGGCTTGTCGGGGGTGTAGCGGAACGAGACCTTCTCAAAGGCCAGCTGCCCGCGCGAGGTTTCAGCGCTGCGGGCATCGAGCGGGTCAGCGCGCTCCTCGTCCGCGTCCAGCACCTCAAAGACGCGCTCCGCGGAAGCCACGCCGGACTGCAGCAGATTGGCCATGGAGCCAAGCTGCGCCAGCGGTTGCGTGAACTGCCGCGAGTACTGGATGAACGCCTGTACGTCACCCACCTGCAGAGACCCCGAAGCCACCAGGATGCCACCGACCACGGCGATCGCCACGTAGATGAGGTTTCCGACAAAGGTCATCGCCGGCATGATCAGACCGCTGATGAACTGTGCGCCCATGCCCGTCTGGAACAGTGCTTCATTCTTGGCGGCAAATCTTTCCGCGACCGCGCGCTGCTGTCCGAATACCTTCACCAGGGCGTGGCCGGAATACATCTCCTCGATCTGGCCGTTGAGCTCGCCGGTATGGGCCCACTGTGCAACAAACAGCTTCTGTGAACGCTTGGCAATGAAGGCAGTGATGCCGATCGTCAGTGGCACCGTCACCAGCGCGATCAGTGCCATCACCCACGACAGTGCAAACATCATCGCGACCACACCCACCACGGTCAGCACCGAGGTGATCAGCTGACTGATGGTCTGCTGCAGGCTCTGCGCGATATTGTCCACATCGTTGGTGACACGGCTGAGCACCTCGCCGCGCTTGTTGGCGTCGAAATACTGCAATGGCAGGCGATGCAGCTTCGCTTCCACCGTTTCGCGAAGGGTATAAACGGTTCTTTGCACAATGCCACTGAGCAGCCAGGTCTGGGCCCAGGTAAACGTCGCGGCACACGCATACAGTGCCAGCGTCAACCACAGCAGGTGGGCGAGCGCGGTGAAATCCACGCCGTGCCCCGGAGTGAGCTTCATGCCGCCGAGCATGTCGGCACGTGCGCCATGACCCGTGGCGCGCAACCGGGCAATGATGTCGACCTGGGTCGCACCCGGTGGCAACGACTTCGAAACGACGCCGGAGAACACGATATTCGTGGCCTGACCCAGCAGCCGCGGACCGGTCACCGAACAGGCCACCGCCAGGATGGCCAGTGCCACGACGGCCAGGAGTTTTCCCTGCTCCGGTCGCAGCTGGGCCAGCAGCCGCCGCGCGCTGGGGCGAAACTGCTTGGCCTTCTTCACCGGTATGCCCATCCCGGCAAACGGGCCACCGCGGCCCGGTGGGCGCGCCGGTGTCGGCATGGGCTCCGCACTGCTGCGTTCGGTGCTGCTGCGTTCGGCGCTGCTCATGCCGCATCCTCCGCGACCAGCTGCGATGCGACTATCTCCTGGTAGGTCGTCGAACTGGTCAGCAGATCGGCGTGCGTGCCATGAGCTGCGATGTGGCCATTCTCAAGCACCAGGATCTGGTCGGCGTGCGCGACACTGGACACGCGCTGCGCCACCACGATCAGGGTCGCACCCTCGGTATTGCGGTTGAGCGCCTGGCGCAGGCGCGCCTCGGTGGCCGTATCCAGTGCCGAGAAGGCATCGTCGAACAGATAGAGCTTGGGTTTCCTCACCAGCGCACGGGCAATGGCGAGCCGCTGGCGCTGCCCGCCCGACAGGTTGACGCCGCCCTGCGCGACGCGCGCCTCGAGAGCCCCGGCGAGTTCCTGGACGAAGTCCTTGGCCTGCGCGATCTCAAGCGCATGCCACAGCTCTTCATCGGTCGCATCGGCCTTCCCGTACTGCAGATTGCTGCGCACGGTGCCGGAGAACAGGTAGGGCCGCTGTGGAACCAGTCCCAGGGAGGCTCCCAGCTCCTCCGGGGCCAGCGCGCGGACGTCCACATCGTCCATGAGCACGGCACCGGCGGTGACATCGAACAGGCGCGGAATCAGGTTGATGAGCGTCGACTTGCCGCTGCCGGTACTGCCGATGATCGCCAAGGTCTTCCCGGGTTGTGCCACGAAGCTGATGTCGCTGACGACGGGCTCATCGGCACCGGGGTACGCGAATGCCACATTCTTCAGTTCCACCTTGCCGTGTCGCACGATGTTCGTCACGGCGTTTGCGGGCGGGGTGACGCTGGACTGAGTACGCAGCACTTCGCTGATGCGCTCCGCCGACACCGAAGCGCGCGGCAGCATGGTCAGAATGAACGTGGCCATCATGACCGCCATCAGGATCTGCATCAGATAGGTGAGGAAGGCAATCAGGGTCCCGATCTGCATGGAGCCCGCCTCGATCCGATAGGCTCCCAACCACACGACTGCCACGCTCGATACGTTGAGCACGATCATGATCACCGGAAAAATGAGCGCCATGAGCCGTCCGGTGCGCATGCTGGTGTCGGCCACTTCGCGGCTGGTGACCGCAAAGCGGCGGGTTTCGACATCCTCGCGAACGAATGCGCGCACCACCCGGATACCGCTCAGCTGCTCGCGCATGATGCGGTTGATGCCATCGATACGGGTCTGCAGGGTGCGGGACAGCGGAATCATGCGCGACATGACCAGGCCCAGCCCGAGCATCATGGCGGGCACGCTGACCGCGATCACCCAGGACAGGTGGGCGTCCAGGCGCACTGCCATGATGATGCCGCCGATACTGAGAATCGGCGCCGCCACCAGCATGGTGCAGGTGGTCATGACGAGCATCTGCACCTGCTGTACGTCGTTGGTGGTACGCGTAATCAGCGACGGCGCCCCAAACTGCGACACCTCGCGCTGCGAAAAGGTCCCGACATGTTCGAACACGGCGGCACGCACGTCGCGACCAAAGGACATGGCGGCCTTGGCACTCAGGTACACCGCCGCAACCGTGCACAGTATCTGCACGAACGTGATGGCCAGCATCAGCAGGCCGGTCGTGACGATGAGCCGGATATTGCCCTTCGCGACACCCTCATCGAAGATCCTGGCGGTGAGAGCCGGCAGGTACAGCAGGGCCAGGGACTGCAATACCTGCAGCACCGCCACGCCCGCGACCAGCAGCCAGTGCGGCCTGAGATAGCGCGTTGTCAATTTCCACAGCATGTTGCGACTCTTGAGTTCTTCTGGGTATATGCGCTGGGCCGGCGCCGGCGCGGACGCTCGGCCGAGAGTGCAGTGCGGGGCAATTCTACGCGAGTCGCGGCCCGGGTGGGTTTACAGGTGCTGGTTCGCAGGCTACCTTATACACGCTCAACGATGATCTGAGCCGCACGGGAGGCCGCAAATGAACTACCATTTTGGTGCACGGCGGGCCGCGGTCGGGGTGCTGGCCTGTTGCTGCGCAGTCGCGGCCGTTGGGGTCCGGGCGGCCGGCGAACCGGCCCTGACCGGGGCGGACTGGGAAGGCTACAACAACACCCTGGACGGGCAGCGCTACTCCTTGTTGGACCAGATCAATGCTGCCAACGCGGCCAACCTCGTGGAGGTGTGTCGTGTACAGGTGGCAGCCCGCGGGTCGCTGCAGGCCGGCCCCGTGGTCGTCGGCGACAGGTTGTTCATCACCACGCCGACCGACACTCTGGCCATCGATCCTGTGACCTGCCGCGTCAGGTGGCGTCACGTGTATCAACGCAGTCAGCCCCCGGGCCTGACGGTGAATCGCGGCGCCGCCTACGCGAGTGGGCGGGTATTCAGGGGCACCGACGATGGGCGTTTGCTTGCCCTCAATGCCGCGACGGGCGAGGAGCTGTGGACCAGCATCGTCGGCGATCCGGGCGTCGGTGAATATCTCGTGTCCGCCCCCGTGGTGTGGAACGGGCTGGTCATAGCGGGAATCTCCGGAGGCGAGTTCGGGATCCGGGGCAGAATCCTCGCGTACGACGCGCAGTCCGGCAAGGAGGTCTGGCGCTTCAATACGATTCCGCTGGGCAAGGAGACCGGTGCCGACTCCTGGGGAAATTCGCGGTGGGCGCTGCACGGGGGTGGCGGAACCTGGTCCACGTTTACCGTAGATCCTACTTCCGCCGAAGTCTTCGTGCCGGTGGGCAATCCGGTACCGGATTTCGCCCCCGCCGATCGCCCCGGGAGCGACCTCTTCACCAATAGCGTGGTGGTCCTGGATGCGCGTACCGGCAAGCTGCAATGGTGGTATCAACTGCAGCCGAATGACGATCACGACCACGATCTTGGGGCAGCCCCCATGCTGTTCCGCAACAGCCACTTCGAGAACATGTTGGCCGCAGGCGGCAAGGATGGCCTGCTGCACATCGTGGATCGCAAGTCGCACCAGGTGCGTTTCAAGGTGCCGGTCACCACGGTCGACATCGTGCGCAAGAAGGCCACCCCGGCCGGTGTGACGGTGTGCCCCGGGGCTGCCGGTGGAGTCGAGTGGAATGGCCCGGCGCTTGATCCGCGGCGCATGACGATATTCGTTGGCGCCGTCGATCTGTGCATGACTGTGAAGACGGCGCCGGGCGGATCATTCGTGCCGCGTGGCTTGAACTTCGGCGGCTCGGTCGTTCCCAGCGGTACCGCGCCGACCGGATGGTTGACGGCCGTGAACGCCGACACGGGGGCAATCCGCTGGAAGTACCCGTCGCCGACTCCCATCATAGGAGGCGTCACGCCCACCGCCGGCGGCATTGTCATGACGGGGGATAATGCGGGCAATTTTCTGGTGTTTGACAGCGCGAACGGCAAGCCGCTGCTGAAGGTCGCAACCGGAGGTTCCATCGCAGGCGGCGTGGTGACCTATTCACGCGCGGGCAGGCAATTTGTCGCCTTCACGTCGGGAAATGTCTCCCCGACGGCCTTTGGCGCGGTGGGACGTCCCAGCATCGTCATCATGGCGCTGCCGGTATCGGCAGCGCAGCCCGCGCGGACCACGGCCGCCGATGTCACACATGGCAAGCAGATCTATACGCAGACCTGCGGGGTGTGCCATGGAGCGGAGGGTGACCGGGTGGAAGGCAAGGATCTGAAATCCGTCAAATCCCGGATGAGCGCCGCGCAACTCACGGTGCTCATCAAGAATCCCGCTCCCCGCATGCCGCAGATCTTTCCCGAGCCGCGTACCGCCGAGGATGAACGCGACCTTCGCGACGTGGTGGCCTACGTCGAGGGTTGGCAGTAGGCGCTGCTACCTGGGGTTCTGGCGGTCATACAGCGCCTGGTACAGTTTCAGTTTGTCCGCACCCAGTGAATCCCCGACGGCCGGCGTCACGTCAATGTGGAACACCGGTCCACGGGTGACGTCGTGGAACAGCGGCCACATCGGCAGCCCTGGGCCATTGGGGTCCCCGGTCCTGGCAAAATTGACCCAGTACGCCGAAGTCATCGCGGCGAGCTTGGCCTCCGTCGCCGATGCCAGCGCCAATTCCGGGGAACTGCTGTCGGGGTATAAACGCGGGGTGCCGAGATTGTCGAAGACATAGGGCAGCTCGCAGGTGTGGCAGACGGCGAGGTTGCGCGCGCCGGTGGCATACGGCGGCACATGGACAAAGTGATACATGTAGGCGCGGTTGCCGATGGCGCGCTGGCGCGCGGCGAAGTGCCGCGTTATCCACTCCAGGTTGTCGGTAAACAGGCGCTCATTGTTTGCGGCGGCCTGGGCGTCATTCTCGGCCGGATAAGCCTTCTGCCCCAGAGCCGCCAGCTCGCCCCAGCGCTGGGTCGCGCCGTCATTCCATTTCTGCAGCGTCATCGGCGGTCCAAAACCCGAGGCAAATGAGCCTTCGTCGCGATTTGAACCGACCAGGACATCGACATGGTTCTGGCGTCCCGCAGCGAACGTCCGCGTCAGATCCTCGGGTATCACCCAGCCGTCAATGATCATGCCCTGCTTCGGCAATTTCGTGGCGGCATCGACAGCCGACAGCGCGCGCAGGGCAGCGAGGTTGGGCGCACCGAGCGCCGTTGCCGCCTTCACGGTCTGCTGCTCGGCGGACTCGCGCGTGCGCATGGGCGCAAGACTAAGCCCCATCCAGGTTCCGCTTTCCGAAATGGCGCGTTGAAACAGCCCGGCCGCAGGCGGTGCACCGGTCAGTGCCGAGGAGATCGCCGCGCCGGCGGATTCACCGAAAATCGTCACGTTGCCGGGATCACCCCCGAAGGCTGCGATATTGGCCTTTACCCACTGCAACACGGCGAGCGCATCGGTCAGCGCGTAGTTGCCCGAAGCGCCATGGGGTGACTCGGCAGTCAGTTCCGGGTGGGCGAGAAAGCCCAGGGCCCCCAGGCGATAGTTGAACGAAACCATGACGACGCCCTTGGCCGCCAGGGTGTCCCCCTGGTTGTAAGGTGTTGAGCCCGCCCCTTCGGTATAGGCTCCGCCGAAAATCCATACCATCACCGGTAGTTTCGCGTGCGCTGAGCGCGCCGCCGTCCAGACGTTGAGATACAGGCAGTCCTCGCTCATGGGCGGAGAATCCGGCAGATCAACCGCGCGATTATTCGGCACCCGATCCGGCTGCTTGGGCTGCATGCAAACGGGCCCGAACTTATCCCCGGCACGAACTCCGCTCCACGGAGTCACCGGCTGGGGTGGCTGCCAACGCAGGCTGCCGACGGGTGGCGCACCAAACGGTATGCCCTTGAAGGCCACCACCCCCGGCAATCGCCCCGCCACACCCGAGACCAGACCAGCACTCGTTTTGATCGGCGCGCGCAGCAAGGGCGGGACAGATGCTGCGCCGGCAAGCGTGGCGCACAGACCCATCAATGCGAGGAGCCGCAAGGCAATTCTCATGTCACACCTCATAATTTGGTTGCGCGCAGCTGCGCCGGCCGCTCACTTCTTCTTCGCGCCGCATCGCTTCGGACCCGGATCCAGATTCTCAAACGTATCGATCAGACCTTGGGTATTGGCTTCGACCTGGTCCAGTAGCGCCTTGAGTGCCACTTCGTCTACGCCCCTGAGCAGGACTCTTTCACTCCAGGCGGCATACGGACGCGATTCATCCAGGATCTCGCGCCCCGACTGCGTCAGGCTTACGAGCGTAAGCCGGGAGTCGCTGGCATCAGCGCAGCGGTGCACCAGACCGCGCGCCTCCAGGGCGCGCAGCGAGCGGCTGACCCAGGCCTGATCCAGCAGCGCCCGGCGACTGATCTCGTTCACCGACAGCCGCTCGACATCATCCAGAACGTTCAGCAGCCGCAGATCCGTGTTGCGAATATTCCAGCGTTGCTTCATTTGCCGAGCACTGATGCGCACCAGGGCATCGGCCAGCCGACAGGTGCGCGCGACAATGTGATCCATGGCGCCCACCCCTAGGCCGTGAAGCCTATCCAACGGCCGAATCCGATCACGCCGCACCAAAGGCCCACCGAGATGGCTCCCGCGAGACGGGCCTTGGCCGGTGGACGCCCCGAGTCCCAGCTGGAGACGCCGCGAAACGTAACGTATTGGAAGAAGAGCATGTTCAGGCCCGCGCACAGCAACAGCACCATCTTCACGCGAAAGGCCGTGTTGCCGTAGTAGCCGGTGGCATTGCCGATGAACATCAGCGTTCCGGTCACCACCGAACAGGCAAACGCGCCCCAGGTCCAGGGCAGGAGCCGCTCCGAGACGTAGCTGAACGGTAGTTGGGTGGAAGTCAGTCCGATCAGCCGGGTATCGACGATGAAGATGGTACCGGCGACGATGGCCATCGTAATCACATGCAGGGACTCGATGAACGGGAACCAGTACTCACTGATCGATACGGCAAGGCGGGTACCTTGCAACCATTGAAGAGTATCAGGAATCAAGGTACTGGCCGTCACACCGAATAGGCGATCAGGCGTCCGGCCACGATGATCCCGGCCCAGATCAGCATATACAGCCCGGCCGCAACCACATGGATGGTCCTGGGCCGCTCCGGTTCGCGGCGCGCGACGGCGGCCAGCCACAAGGTGATGACAACCGCGACCGCCACCAGCGCCATCTTGATATAGAACACCTTGTTGGCAATGGCACGCCCCGGCTCGGCAATGATGAGCAGGGATCCGGTCAGCAGCAGCAACGCTATGCAGGTCCACATGGCCGGTAAGAAGCGCCCGGCGAGACTTGCCAGGGATTCGACGGCGAGCCCACGGCCGGCGATGCGCAGCGAGAAGATCAAAGCCAGCGCCACGAGCGTCGCCAGGCAGATGATGTGAACCACCTGGATATCCGCGATGGCACCGTGCGTCGTCTGGATCAGATGACTCAAAGAGGTGGATTCCAGCCAATTGCCGAACGCTCTCAAGCTCATGCCGTGACGACCCGGTGCTGCGTCATGGGTCCGTCGCTATTTCTTCTCGTGGGCGCGTTGATATCGCGATGTCACGATGAAATTGCGGATGGCCTCATTGTCTTCATTACAGGCGTACTCATAGATCTGGTAGCTATCGTCCCGCTTCCAGGGCAATTGCGCGGTCCATGGCGCGCTCTGCGTCATCGGGTCATCGATCGTCACGGTATAGGTCATCCGATCGTTGGCGGTACGCTGGAAGCGCTCCACGATTTTCATCTCGGTACTGGAGGCGCGCGGGTCCTTGGGCGCCCCGCGGGTCGGAACATCCGTCATGCTCGTCTGGCCGTTGAAGTTGGTCGTCTCCACCACCAGGGTGTTGCCCTCCCAGTGGCCGCGCGAAGAACCCAGCCACTGTTTGATCACGCTGGGGACGGCCGGCATGTTGCCCAGCGGCACGACGCGCGCCTCGTGGATCATTTCCAGGTTTATCACGACGTAACCGGGTGCCTGCACGATCTGGATACCGTTGTTGTAGGGATTGGGAAACATCCCTTCGGGCAGTCCGCGCGTGATGCACCGGGTCCAGGTGCCGAAGTCCGCCACGCTGTCGAATACCTTGCGATTCCAATCGCTGCCCATACTGGCCGACATGCTGGCGCCTTGCGGCGTCTGCGCCGGCAGGCGGCCGTTGGCCGGATCCACAATCAAGGAGGTCTGCACCGGCAGGCTCGTGTCTTCCACCCAGTGGCCCATGCCCAGCTGATGCTTTGACTCCTCTTCTTTATAGCGCTGGTTCTGGGCATCGGCCGCTTTGCGCTGTTCCGCCAGTTCATCGGGCGTGAACTGGCTGCGCGTGCCGTATTTCTCAGGTCGCTCCAGCGGCACGGTCATCAGGTCGGAAATCGGCCAGGTGCCCTGCAGATCCGGATCCCCCCATGGCGTCTTCGGCTGTTGCCACGCCGCGTGCGCAACCGATACTGCAACCAGCGATAGTGCGAGATAACTTGTTCTGAGCATGTCCGTTCCTATGGCTACCAGCTTGATTTCTCAACCCGATCCAATCAGTCATTCCTATATCAGGGACCCTTTGATTCGTGTTGCGGAGACTGACCTGCGCTGCTACCATTGTCAAGACATCAGATCGCGCCGCATAACAACAGGTCACTTCATGAAATCAGGTCATTCTTTGTGCGTCGCGATCGCGCTCGTCCTGGCACTGGGCAGCGCGGTGGCTGTGGCCGCGGTGCCGCGGCTGGCCGGCAAACCAAATCTGAACGGCATCTGGGAAGCGATGAATTCGGCGGACTGGAACCTTGAATCGCACCCGGCACAGAAGATCGATTCACAGTGGCAGCTGGGCGCGCTGTTCGCGATCCCTGCCGGAAAGAGTGTCGTCGTCGGGGAGACGATTCCCTATTTGCCGCAGGCATTGAAGACGCGGGAAGAATTGCGCGCCGGCTGGCCGAAGTCCGATCCGGAAACCCTATGCTATCTGCCGGGCATTCCGCGGGCGACGTACCTGCCTTACCCGTTTCAGATCATCCAGGGCAATCGCGACATCCTGATGGCCTATAGCTACGCCACGTCCAACCGCACGATCTTCATGGGCCATCCCCGCGAACCCCAGGTGGACAGCTGGATGGGCATTTCCAACGGGCATTGGGAGGGCGATACGCTGGTCGTTGAGACCACCGGGTTCAATGCGCGTGCTCATCTTGACCGTGCCGGCAACTTCTTCAGTCCGGCGCTGAAAGTCATCGAGCGCTTCACGATGGAGAGCCCAACGGTCATCCGCTACGAAGCGACCATGGAGGATCCGCAGACTTACAGCAAGCCTTGGACGATTCGCATGCCTCTTTACAAGCATGTCGAGCAGAACGCCGAACTGTTGGAGTACAAGTGCGTGCCCTTCGTCGAGGAGCTGCTGTACAAGGACTTGGAATTGCCGGCCAAGCACTGAGCATGGCCCACACACCGGAGATCAACCCCCATGCTGAAGCACGTTAGCGTCCTCGCCGGCCTGGTCGCGACGACCTTGACCCTGTCGTCGACCGTACAGGCCCACCATTCTTTCGCGGCCGAGTTTGATTCGCAGAAGTTGGTGCACCTGGAAGGGACCGTGGTGCAGTTTTCGTGGGTGAACCCGCATTCGTGGATCTATATGGACGTGAAGAAGCAGGACGGCTCGCTGGATCACTGGAAAATAGAAGGCGGCGCGCCAAGCCTGCTGCTGCGCCGGGGCTGGACCAAGACCTCGGTGACCCCGGGCGCCAAGATCATCGTCAATGGCTTTCAGGCCCGCGACGGAGCGCTCCGTGCCAGCGCTCGCGACATCGCCTTCCCGGACGGCCGCAAGCTGGATGCGGCCTCGTCCTATAAGCAAACAGAACAATAGCAAGTGCCGTACGTAGCGCGTTGGAGCCGCGGCGCTGCCGGTGCGCTGCTGCTGCTGGCCTCGGCAGCCCATGCCCAGGGCCTGCTGATTGCGGATTCGGGGACGCCCTATACGGCTGATCAGGCCACGCAGGGACGGCCGCTTTACGTGCAGACCTGCCAGTCCTGTCATGGCGCGGCACTCGAAGGCACGCAATTCGGACCGGCCCTGACGGGAGCGGTATTCGAAGGTCACTGGCGTGGGCGCACGCGCGCCGCATTCTCCCAGCAGATTCGTACCACCATGCCCCCGGGCAGGCTCGGCTCACTGAGCAGTGAGGCCTACGCGAATGTTGAGTCGTACATTCTTCAGGCCAATGCCGGCGCCGCGCCGGCCGATGCCCGGGCAGCGCCCCGGCCGCAGAACCAGGCTGCGGGCATGATGGGAGCGATGCAGCGACCCGACAAGGATCCGCAGTACCTGGCGGCCCTGAAGTCGCACACCGACAAGCTGTCCGCCCTCACCTCCGTCACGGATGCCGCACTACAGCATCCGGCTGCAGCGGATTGGTTGATGGGACGTCGCACCTACGACGGGCTGGGTTACAGCCCATTGAGCCAGATCAATCGTTCCAACGTGCAGCACCTGCGAACCGCCTGGAGCTGGGTGTTGCCGCCCAGCGTGAATGAGATGACGCCGCTGATTCATGACGGCGTGCTGTTTGTATCCAGTGGCCCGGCGGTGCAGGCGCTGGACGCCGCGACCGGGGACCTGCTGTGGCAATACCTGCGTTCGCTGCCCAGCGGTCAGGGCTTCGGCTCATCGCATGGCAGGGCCTTGGCCATTTACGGCGAGAAGCTGTTTGCGCCGACCGCCGATGGACACCTGGTTGCACTGGAAACCCGCACCGGCCATCTGCTGTGGGACCACGAAATCGTCCCGAGCGGGGCCGCGGGCGGCGGCCTGGCGCTCAATGGCGCACCGATCGTCGTCAAGGGCACGGTGATCATCGGCGTGAGTCTCGGTGTCGGCAATCCGGGAGGATGTTTCATCGTCGGCCTGGATGCCGGCAGCGGCAAGGAGAAATGGCGCTTTCACACCATCGCGCGTCCCGGTCAACCAGGCGGCGACAGCTGGAACGGCGCGCCGGTCGAAGAGCGCTTCGGCGGGGGCGTGTGGACGATCGGCAGCTACGATCCGGCGCTCGACCTGGTCTATTTCGGAATCGGGAATACCTACGACACGGCAACACTGCTGGAACCGCGCAGCGGCTCCGCCAGTGTCAGTTCCAACGATGGCCTCTACACGGACTCCACGGTCGCGTTGCACCCGGACACGGGCGCCCTCGCCTGGTACTTCCAGCACCAGAAGCGCGATGTGTGGGACCTGGACTGGGTGTTCGAGCAATCGCTGGTGAGGCTCAACGTCGCGGGTCGGCCGAAGATGCTGGTCGTGACCGGCGGCAAGACCGCGTTGTTCGAGGCCATGGACGCTGCGACCGGTGCCTTTGTGTTCTCCAGCGATGTCGGCGTTCAGAACCTGGTCACGGCAGTTGATCCGCTGACGGGCGAGAAGCAGATGAATCCGGCCATACAGCCGGAGGCTGGCAAAGCGAAACTCATGTGTCCGAACAGCATCGGCGCGCGCAATTGGCAGGCGACGGCACTGAACCCGGACAGCGGCGTGCTGTTCGTGCCGGTACTGGAGAACTGCGCCGACTATACCTATACGCCGCGGGGCGCCGCGCAAACCGCCCAGGGCGGTCTCGACATGCACTTCAGCTCGCGCCCGCCGCCGCACCACGATGGCAACTTCGGCCGGCTCGTGGCCATCGATCTGCAAAAACGCCAGATCCTGTGGACCCATCGACAACGCATACCGTTCGCTTCATCCACGCTGGCGACTGCCGGTGGCTTGCTGTTCACGGGCGATGTCGACCGCTACTTCGCTGCCTACGACCAGGCAACGGGGAAGGTTCTGTGGCGAACGCGCCTCGCGGCAGCGCCTGAATCCTCACCGGTCACCTTTGCCGCTCACGGCCACCAGTACCTGGCGGTGGTGGCCGGAAGTGGCAGCCCCATGGGATCCGCCAGCCGCGCGTTTGTTCCGGACGTGGTCGCCCCGGCGGCGGGTGTGACCCTGATCGTCTTCGAGCTGCCGTAGGATCGACACGCCGAACGGCCCCGTTCAAGTGGTCTACACATTCACAGCCGGCGGCGCTACGCTCCGTGGTTCGACGACCGCCCGACAACCTTCAGCTATACCGGTGAGGAGACGCCCATGAACGCAGCAATCGATATGATCTCGTTGAGCCCGCGGGTGAAAAGCTTTGTCGGGCAACCGCGTCAGGCTTTGATCGACGGTCGTTGGCAGAATGCCCAGGCGGGCGAAGTCTTCGAGGTCTTCGATCCGGCAACCGAAAACGTGATCGCCCATGTCGCCAACTGCAAGAAGGCTGACGTCGATCTGGCCGTGTCCGCCGCGCGCAGGGCCTTCGACACGGGCCCGTGGGCCAGCATGTCGCCCTCGGCGCGCGGCAGGATCCTGTGGAAGATCGGCGACCTGATCCTCGAGAACCTCGAGGAACTGGCGCAGCTCGAAGCGCTCAACAACGGCAAGCCCATCGGCGTCGCGCGCGCCGCCGATGTGCCCTTGGCAGCGGACTTGTTCCACTACATGGCAGGCTGGGCTACGAAAATCGAAGGCAATACGATTGCCCTGTCGGTGCCCTACACCCCGGATGCCCAGTACCACGCCTTCACGCGCCGGGAACCGATCGGGGTCGTGGCGCAGATCATCCCGTGGAATTTCCCACTGTTGATGGCGGCCTGGAAACTTGGCCCGGTGCTCGCCGCCGGTTGTACCGTGGTGCTCAAGCCGGCGGAGGAGACGCCGCTTTCGGCCTTGCACCTTGCACAGCTGTGTCTGGACGCGGGCCTGCCGCCCGGTGTACTCAATGTGATAACGGGCTTTGGCGAGACCTGTGGCGCACCGCTTGCCGCGCATCCCCAGGTCGACAAGGTCGCCTTCACCGGATCAACCGAGGTCGGCAAGCTCATTGTCAAAGCCGCCTCGAACGATCTGAAGAAAGTGACTCTCGAGCTGGGTGGCAAATCCCCGAACATCGTGCTCGAGGACGCCGATCTGGAACTGGCCATTGCCGGCGCTTCGAACGCCATATTCTTCAATCATGGCCAATGCTGCTGCGCGGGATCGCGCCTGTTCGTCCAGAACAAGCACTACGATCGGGTGCTCGAAGGTGTCAGCAATGTGGCCCGCAACATTCGCCTCGGGCCGGGGCTCAACCCGTCGAGCGAAATGGGACCCTTGGTGTCCAAGATTCAATTCGACCGGGTGACGGGATTCCTCAAGTCAGGCCGGGAGGAAGGCGCACGCACGCACACCGGCGGTAAGCGGCACGGCGAGGTGGGCTACTTCGTACAACCCACCGTGCTCGACGGCACCAAGGATACGATGCGAGTCTACCAGGAGGAAATCTTCGGTCCCGTTGTGACCGTCATGCCCTTCAAGGACGTCGATGACGAGCTGATCCGCCGCGCCAACGATACCGTCTATGGTCTGGCCGCCGGTGTGTGGACCGGCAACATCAAGCGCGCGCATCGCATTGCCAACAAGCTCAAAGCGGGCACGGTATGGATCAACTGCTACAACATCTTCGATGCGGCGTTGCCATTCGGCGGCTACAAACAATCCGGCTGGGGCCGCGAGATGGGTCACGAGGTGCTCAACAACTACCTTGAGACCAAGTCCATCTGCATGAGCATTTGAAGGTCTGGTGGCTACCCTGGCGCGGCAATCCGATAGTGCAGAGGGGGTCTACGTTCTTCAAGAACACCGCGCCAGGGAGCCAGAAACGAGTGTATCGGGCCGGGCCGGCGTTGAATAACAACTCTTGCTCATGTGGAGATAACCAGATCGCAGTTGCGATTACAGGAAGCCGATCAGTCGCCCGCTGAAGCCCACTGCGAGCCACAGCAGCGCCGCCAGCAATGCAAGGCCGCGCTGCCGACCAGTGGGCGCAGCGCCGCGGCCCATGCGCAGCAGCCCGGCGGTCGCCACGACGGCAAGTACCAGCAACAGCATCTTCATGCGAAAGGCGCTGTTGAGGTAGTACTTGAACGGCATCGACAGCACGATCAATGCGCCGGAGACCGTCATGAGCAACAACCCGGCGCCGAACAGCGAGCGAAGGCCATGCGCAAGGGTCGCGACCGACATTCCGTGCAGTCCGGCGCGGCGTAGCGCCGCCAGTGCGGTGATGCACCCCGCCCCGCCCAGCAATGCCAATCCGAGCAGATGCACCGCCTCCAGTGCCATGACCGCCCAGTCCGAGCGGCGAATCGCCGTGCTGAGCGCGGTGCCTTGTAGCCAGTTCAGCAGCAATGCCTGCCCCGCAACATCAATGCGGGTGAAAGACCGCTATCAAACGGCCCGAAACGATGATTCCCGACCACAGCACCACGGACACTCCCGCAATCACCCGCGCCTGAATCGAAGCGGCGCCACGCCGATCCCAGTCATGCAGGCTGCGCTGCGCCGTGCGATGGAAAAACGCGGCATTGAGCCCGGCAAGTCCGAGCAACAACAGCTTCACGCGGAAGGCGGGATTGGCGTAAAGCTTGGCCGCCTCGGCGGCGAACAACGGCAGGCCGGTCATCACCATGAGGGCGAATCCATACCAGGTATAGGGAAGCAGCGCCCGAGTGACGCGGGTCAGCGGCTCGCCGCGCAGAATGATGCCGCCGACGCGCAGGTCCACGGTCACGATGGTGCCGACAATCAGGCTGATCGCCAATACGTGAACACTCTCGATAAGCGGAAAGACCACATCCGACTCACGTAGCGCCGTGCTTGCGGGTGCAGCGTAGAGCCACTGACACAGGTCGAGCAGGGTCATCCGCTTCAACGAACGGGAAGCGGCTCACGGGCGAACAGCGCCGCCACGCCTTGCGGCGACTCGCATTCCAAGGCCCGATCGACGACCCGACGCGTCAGGTGCGGTGCGAGAATCTGCATGAAGTCGTACATGTAGTGGCGCAGCAACCCGTCACGGAAAAAACCGATCCAGGTGGTGTGGACGGGGAACAGATGGGTCGCATCGATGGACACCAGATCCTGGTCCTCCTTCGGGTCCAGCGCCATGCCGGCAATGATGCCCACCCCCAATCCAAGGCGCACATAGGTCTTGACCACATCGGAATCCCGCGCCGTGAGCGCAATCCTTGGATTCAGTCCCGCCTGGGCGAACGTGTCCGACAGCGACGAGGGTCCGGAGAAGCTGAATACGTACGTCACCAGTGGATACTGGGCCAGTTCCGCCAGGCTCGGTACGCCAACCTGCGCCAGGGGGTGATTCCGGGGCACGACGATTCGACGGTGCCACTGGTAACACGGCAGCAGCACATGCTCCGGAAACAGTTGCTGGGAACCCGTCGCTATCGCGAAGTCGATGCGGCCGAGCTTGCCCATCTCGGCGATCTGCTCGGAGGTACCCTGGTGCAGATGAAACTCCACCTCAGGGTATTTTTCGCAGAAGCTCTTGATGACCGTTGGCAGAACGTAGCGTGCCTGTGTGTGTGTCGTCCCAATGGCAAGCGCACCTCGATCCTCGTGCTTGAACTCCTCCGACATGCGCTTGATGTTCTGCACCTCGCGCAACACCCGCAGCGCGTGCGCGACGATGCGCTCTCCCGGCTGCGTCACGTTCGTGAATGAGCGGCCTCGTCGGGTGAAGATTCGAAACCCCAATTCACCCTCCAGCAGTTTCAACTGCTTGCTGACCGCCGGCTGTGTCGTGGCCAATTTGGCGGCGGCGGCGGTCAGGTTCAGATCGTTCTGAACGACGGCAGTGAGAAAACGCAGTTGTTGGAGTTTCATTCGTGTCGTGGAGTATATCGGCGGGCCGTAACAAAGGCGGTCGCGTGGCGGTGACACAGCAGTGACATCTTGCTTGCCGCTTGCGATTTGCATAGCCATACCGGACGCGCAGGCATTACTATCGAGTGAATGATGAGGTCCAGATGAGCCGATACCGCGGCCTGTTTGCCAGCCTGGCGCTGCTGATCGTCGCGACCACGTCAGTGCACGCCCAGTCGGCGCACGGGGGCTACGATCCGCTGCGCACCTTCGCACGGCTGACTCTGCCGCAGCCCATCAACCGCTATCGGTCGGCTGATGGTGCACCGGGTCCCGACTACTGGCAGAACCGCGCGGATTATCAGATCCATGCACGGCTCGACACCGGTACTCGGCAACTGCAGGCCAGTGAGGTCATTACCTACACCAATAACAGTCCTGCGGCGCTCGATAGCCTATGGGTGCAACTCGAGCAGAATATGTACCGGGGTGAGTCTCGATCCGCCTACGGCGGCGGTTTTGCACGCAAGCAGACCACCGCCGGTTATGAGCTCGAGACCGTGGAAGTGGTGGCCGGCGGCCGGCGCAGCCGGGCTGACTACGTCGTCTCGGACACCCGCATGCAGGTGCGCCTGAGCCAACCGCTGCCCACCGGCGGCCACCTGCAACTGGCGATCCGTTACCACTACCAGATACCTGGTGATTTCGGCGGCCGCACCGCCTACAGTTCGACCCGCAACGGTGACATCTACGACATCGCGCAATGGTATCCACGCATGGCGGTGTACGACGACCTGCGCGGTTGGGACACGCTGCCCTACGTCGGCGCCGAGTTTTATCTCGAGTACGGGGATTTCGATTACT
This sequence comes from Steroidobacteraceae bacterium, assembly GCA_035485475.1. Taxonomy (GTDB): domain Bacteria; phylum Pseudomonadota; class Gammaproteobacteria; order Steroidobacterales; family Steroidobacteraceae; genus DAIDKA01. Next base: position 32,191 of record DATHOA010000375.1, read on the forward strand.
ACATCACCGTGCCCGCTAACTTTCTGGTCGCCGGTTCAGGCGAGCTGCAAAATCCGCAAGAGGTGCTGACGGCGCAGCAGCGCACGCGCCTGCAACAGGCCCGCGGCAGCGATGGCACGGTATTCATCCGCACTGCCGCGGAGGTTGTCGATCCGGGGAGCCGGCCCGCACACCCCGATGAGCTGACCTGGCACTATCGGATGAACCGCACGCGTGACGTGGCATTCAGCGCATCGCCGGCGTTCGTCTGGGATGCGGCGCGCATCCGTCTGCCGGAGGGCCGCACCGCCCTGGCGATGTCCTTCTACCCGGCCGAGAGTGCCGGTGATGAGGCTTGGGGCCGCTCCACGGAATATCTCAAGCACGCGGTCGAGGAGTTCTCACGCCGTTGGCTGCCCTATCCGTATCCGGCCGCGGTGAATGTCGGCGGCAAGGTCTCGGGCATGGAATATCCGGGTCTGCTGTTCGACGGCGCTGAGCTGCGCGGCAAGGAGCTGTTCTGGCTCACGGCGCACGAAATCGGCCATACCTGGTTCCCGATGGTCGTTGGCTTTGATGAGCGCCGTGACGCCTGGATGGATGAGGGCTTCAACACCTTCATCGACGTGTACGAGTCCGACGCCTTCGCCAATGGCGTGTACGGTCCGAAGCGCGATCAGGAATACGCCCCGGGAGGCGGCAATCCGGTCGATGATATCCTGCCGCTGCTGAATGATCCGCAGGCACCGGTCATTCTCACCAATGCCGACTTGATTCCGCGCAAATACAGTCATCCCGTCAGCTACTTCAAGTCGGCGCTGGGATTGATTCTGCTGCGGGAGCAGATCCTCGGGCCAGAGCGCTTCGACTGGGCATTCCGCCGCTTCATCCGCCAATGGGCGTATCGGCATCCCTCCCCTTCCGATTTCTTTCGCTCGATGGAAAGCGCGGCCGGGGAGGATCTGTCCTGGTTCTGGCGCGGCTGGTATTTCAACAACTGGACGTTCGACCTTGCCGTGGAGGATGTGAAGTACGTCAACGGCGACCCGCTGCAGGGCGCGCGCGTGACCATCGCGAATCTGGACTCGCTGGTGCTACCGGCCACGGTGCAGATTGATTTCGCCGACGGCAGCAGCAGCCGCCTCAAGCTGCCCGTGGAAACCTGGCTGCAGCAGGCGCGCTACACGGCCGTTCTCGACAGCCGCCAGCCGATCATCGCCGTCACTGTCGATCCCGACCACGTGCTGCCCGATAACGATCGGCGCAACAACGTGTGGAAGCCGCCCGCGGCGCCGGGCGCCAAATGACACGCTCGTCCTGGTGGCCACGATCACGGTCGCGCTGTTCAATTGGCTGATCACCGCACGATCATCCCGAACTTTCACCGCATCGATACCGGATTGATACTCCGATTTCGCTAGGCTCGGTCGTAGTTCAATGATCGGAGCCAAGCGTGAATCATTCGCCACGGACCATCGCCATCATCGGTGCCGGCTTCAGCGGTACGAGTGTTGCCATCAACCTGTTGCAACGGTCATCCGGCGCGCCCCTGCGCGTGACACTGCTGGACCGCGCACCGGCGGGTCGCGGCGTGGCATACGCCCACCGCACATACCAGTATCTATTGAATGTCCCGGCGGGCCGGATGTCGGCCGACCCCACGCAGCCGCTGGATTTCCTGAATTTCGCGCTCGCGCGCTACCCGCGCACCACCGCCCACGATTTCCTGCCGCGCAGCCTCTATGGCGATTACCTGGAATCGCGACTGAGTTCAGCCGAACGCGAGGCCGCGCCAGGCGTGCAGCTGGAGCGGGTCTGCGGAATCGCCTGCGCATTGCAGCGCGACAGCAATGGCCAAGGCTACAGCGTGCGGCTGGCAGATGGACGCTCCCTGCTCGCCGATGAGGTCGTGCTCGCGCTCGGCAATCCCCCCTCCGAAGGACTGCCCGGCAGCCAGCAACTGCTGGGGTCAGCGGCGTATGTGGCGGACCCGTGGACCGGCCCGGCGCAATTCCGTTCCGGAGAGCGCGTACTGGTGGTGGGCACAGGCCTGACCATGGCGGATGTGGTCACGGCGGGCGTCAGTGCGTCGCGCCCCGACGTGCAGGTGTACGCCATTTCGCGTCATGGGCTCGTGCCGCCCTCGCAAACCGCCCTGGGCCACGAACCCGTCCAGCTCGATACCCGACGGCTACTGGAAGCCGCGTCGTTCTCGACGCGCTCGTTGTTTCGCACCGTGCGCGGACTCGCCGCTGAGATTGTGGGCCGCGGGGGTGATTGGCGCGAACTGATGAACGTGCTGCGCGGCCATGCGCCGCAACTGTGGCAACGCATGCCGGCCCGTGAGCGCCAGCGATTCCTGCGACACGTTCGACCGTACTGGGACATTCATCGCCACCGGCTGCCGCATCAGACCCTGGCAGAACTTTCGAAACTGCGCGATGCGGGCAAGCTGTCGGTTCACGCCGGACGGATCGCAGGTCTTGAGCGCGCCGGCGAGCGCGTGCGCGTCAGGTGGCGGCCCCGCGGCAGCCGCACCTACGAGACGTTGCTCGTCGACCGCGTCATCAACTGTACCGGCCCGAACTACGATCCGCGACGCTGCCAGGACCCGCTGCTGCGCTCCTTGCTCGCACAAGGCCTGGCGGTACCCGACACCCTGGGCCTGGGCGTACGCACCGCGGCCTTCGGTGCGCTGCTCGACGCGCAGGGCCGCCGCGTCGAGGGTTTGTACTACGTAGGGCCGATGCTGCGGCCGGAGCATTGGGAATCGACGGCCGTACCGGAACTGCGGGAGCATGCGGCGCGACTCGCCCATCACCTCGCCGGGCCGGTATTGATGCGGACTGCCGCTTCCCTGTGAGCCTGTGTCGCAAGGCTGAACAAGGCACCGTGGTCCTGCCGGGTGCGCAAGGTGCGGGTTCTCGCGCCCTCGAGCAGCACTGCGGCAACGCGCTCCGGTGTGCCCAGATCACTCCAGCCGCACTGTGGCACGGCAAGTACCCGAAGCGGTTGCTCGGCACTCTCGAGAAGGTCCCGCGAAAAATCGATGTCCGGCAGTTCCTCATACAGCCCCGGCAGCGCCGCCATATCGCCGGCGGCCGCGGCATCGAGTGCGGCCCGCATGCTGCGCACGACATCCCCGCAATGCCGTTCATACAACGCGAGCAAGGCCCGGCCGCCGGCGGCAATGATGAATGCGTTCCACAAGGCACCCTGCCGCACCAACTCGCTGGCCCGCAGCAGCGGTGGCTTCTCCACAAAGGCACCCACCGTCCAGCATCCGGATCCGCTCGGCAGGGTAGGAACGATGTAGCCCAGTTCCGGATCCCCGCTGCGCGGCTCAAATCCGAGCAACAGGATTTCGGCGGCCTGTGACGACGCGCGTGCCGATGCAACGCGCAGCCAGTGCGCGAGCTCGGGTTCGTCCTCAAAGAAGTGATCGGATGGCAGCAGAACGATACGGGCTTTCGGGTCGCGCCGCAGGATCTGCAGCAAGGGCAGGAGAATTCCATTCGCGGTACCGCGATTGCGCGGTTGCACGACCACATTGCCCGGCGGCAACGATTGCGTCTGCTGCGACCACCAGCGCCGATGCTGGTCCGCCACCACCGCGCAGATGCGCTCGGGCGGTGCGATTGCCTGCGCGCGACGCAGCGCCTCCTGCAAAAGCGATGGTCCGCTGAGCAGCGAGCAATATTGCTTCGGAATCACGGTTCCGTTTGCCGTCGTGGTCAGCCCTTGGAGCCTGCGACCTTCACCGCCGGCAAGCACTACGGCCCAGGTGTGTTCATTTGGCATGGCGCTACTATCCGGTCCACGCAGACGTTGCGTCCAATGCCCTCTTGGCATACGCATGCATCGGAAAGTGATGTCACCGAAACGTCACCGCGTCGAGACTCAAGCCAACTGCACTGCCGTTCCGTGCCCACAATTGACATGCCATTTTGTCATGAGCCTAGTCCATAACTGACGCAGCGTTGGCTTGTGTTTCCGGCAATCGCCGAATACATTCCTCGCAAATCAACAAACACAATTCAAGTGGAGTACGTTTGCGATGAAAGCTCGACTCGCGCTACTGGTCGCGCCGTGGATATTTGCGATCGCCGGCGCCGACAGCCCGGACATCCCCGATGCGGTGCATTGGTCGGCAGCGGTGAATTCCGCGGCCGCAATCACGCGCGGCAGCACGGCGACGATTGATCTGTCCGGCGAGGTCCAGGAAGGCTGGCACGTGTACGCACTCGAGCAGCACTCGGGCGGCCCGACGCCGCTGCGGCTCACACTCGATGCCAACACCATCGTCACCGCGGCCGGTCCGACCTCCGCAACGGCTGCCGAGAAGGTCCAGGACACGCATTTCGGATTCGAGACACAACTGTATACCCATCCCTTCATCGTTCACCTGCCGGTGCGGGTGGGTCGGGACCTGGCCGCAGGCAAACAACTCATTCCCGTGAGCGTGCGCTTTCAGGCCTGCAGCGATCGGGAGTGTCTGTTGCCCAGAACCGTACACCTGTCCATTCCGATCGATGTAACCGCAGCTGCGACGCGCAATTGAAACGGAGCACCCACTTGCAACCCAGACTGTTTCTGGTCGCGGCCTGTGTCGCGATCCTCAGCACCC
>DATHOA010000376.1:0-10574 GCA_035485475.1 Steroidobacteraceae bacterium
GTTCAGATGGGCCGCGGCGTGATTGAACAAGGTGTCATTGATCAGCGTGGACTTGCCCGAGCCCGACACCCCGGTCACGCAGGTAAACAGTGCCAGTGGAATGTCCACATCGACATCGCGCAGATTGTTGCCGGTTGCACCGAGGATGCGCAGGTTGCGCCCGGGGATGCGCGGCGTGCGCTCCTGCGGGACCTTGATCGCCCGCGCGCCGCTCAGGTACTGGCCGGTGAGTGAGGCCGGATTGCGCTTGATCTCCTCGGGGGTGCCGCTGGCGACGATGCTGCCGCCGTGCACGCCGGCGCCCGGCCCCAGATCCACCACATGATCCGCGGCCAGGATCGCCTCGGTGTCGTGTTCCACGACAATCACGGTATTGCCGGTGTCGCGCAGCTTGGCCAGTGTGCCCAGCAGGCGCGCGTTGTCGCGCTGGTGCAGACCGATCGAGGGTTCATCGAGGATGTACATGACGCCGGTGAGACCCGAACCGACCTGGCTGGCCAGGCGGATGCGCTGCGCCTCGCCGCCCGAGAGGGTTTCGGCACTGCGCTCCAGGGTCAGATAGTCCAGCCCCACATCCTTGAGGAACGCCAGGCGATCGCCCACATCCTTGAGGATCCGCGCGGCGACTTCGGCGCGCCAGCCGGGCAACTCCAGGCTGCGCAGCCTCGTGAGCGCATCTCCCACCGACAGATGCGCGATCTGCGGCAGCGTGTACTCGCCGACGAACACAAAACGCGCCGTGCGATTCAGGCGCGTGCCGGCGCACTCGGGACAGGGCTGGGTGCCCAGATATTTCGCCAGCTCCTCGCGCACGCGCGGGGATTGGGTCTCCCGGTAGCGGCGCTCCATATAGGGCATGAAGCCTTCAAACGGGTGGCGCTTGCGGGACATGCGGCCATTGGCCTGCAGCTGCCGGAACTCGATCGACTCACTGCCGCTGCCTTCCAACAGCGCCTTGCGGACTTTCTGCGGCAGATCCTCCCAGGCCGTCTCCACGTCGAAGTCGTAGTGGCGGGCGAGGGAGGTCGCGATCTCCATGTAATGGGCGTTATTGCGGTCGCGTCCGCGCACCGCACCGCTGGCCAGTGACAAGGATCCGTTGGTGATGATGAGCCGCGGATCAAAGAACTGCTTGACGCCCAGCCCGTCACAGCCGGGACAGGCTCCGGCCGGGTTGTTGAACGAAAACAGCTTCGGTTCCAGCGGCGGCACGCTGTAGCCACATACGAGGCAGGCGTGACGGCTCGAGAACACCACCGGTTGCTGCGCCGCCAGGGCACTTCCGGGCAGATAGATCAGATGAGCGAGACCGTTCGCGAGGCGCAGCGCCGTTTCAAAGGACTCGGCCAGCCGCGCGGCGATGTCGGGACGCACCTTCAGCCGGTCCACCACGACCTCGATGCTGTGCTTGCGCTTCGGATCCAGGTCCGGCCGCGCATCCAGTTCATGAATGTGACCGTCGATGCGCACCCGCACAAAACCCTGGCGCGACAGGTCCTCGAACACCTGGCCGTGTTCACCCTTGCGGTCACTGATCAGTGGCGCCAGCAACGCGACCGGGGTGTCCTGGGGGAGCTTGAGGACCTGGTCGACCATCTGACTGACGGTCTGGGCGGTCAGATCAATGCCGTGGTCCGGGCAGCGCGCAGTTCCGGCACGTGCGAACAACAAACGCAGGTAATCGTAGACCTCCGTGACCGTGCCCACCGTGGAGCGCGGATTGTGCGACGTCGCCTTCTGCTCGATCGCGATCGCCGGGGAGAGACCCTCGATGCTGTCGACGTCCGGCTTGTCCATCATCGACAGGAACTGGCGCGCGTAAGCCGACAGCGACTCCACGTAGCGGCGTTGGCCTTCCGCATACAGCGTATCGAAGGCCAGCGAGGACTTTCCCGATCCGGACAGGCCCGTGAACACAATGAGCTTGTCGCGCGGCAGGTCCAGGTCGATGCCACGGAGGTTATGGGTGCGGGCGCCGCGGATGCGGATGTACTGCATGTCTCGTGTGCGGGAAGGCCCGCCCCAGTCAAAAGTGGAAAAACCAGTAAGCATACGCCGTCGCGTCAGGCCTGCCGTGCGTCTACACTATGCGGACGATATTGCGCATAGGAAGGTCTGCCATGGCACGCGGCATCAACAAGGTCATTCTCATTGGTCATCTGGGTCAGGATCCTGAAGTGCGCGCCCTGCCTTCCGGTTCGAGCATCGCCAACCTGCGCATTGCGACCACCGAGAGCTGGAAGGACAAGCAGTCCGGTGAGTTCAAGGAACAGACCGAATGGCACACGGTCGTGCTGTTCGGTCGCACCGCCGAAGTGGCCGCCGAGTACCTCAAGAAGGGCTCGCAGGTGTTCATCGAGGGGCGGTTGCGTACCCGCAAGTGGCAGGACAAGACCGGCAACGACCGCTACTCCACTGAAATCGTCGGCAACGACATGCAGATGCTCGGGGGCCGCGGCCAGGGCGGCGGCGCGAGCGGCGGCAGCGGGGCGGGCGGTGGCGGGCGCGATACCGGCCGCGGTGCGGGCAGCCCGGCCAGTGCCGGCAGTGCGGCCGGCGCCAGCGGCGGCGGCGGGGAATTCAGCGACGCGCCGGCGACCAGCACCGAACACGATTTCGACGACGATATTCCGTTCTAGAGTGAGGCTGGCCCCGCCGGCTCCTCGAGCACGGCGTTGATCATGGACAGGAAGTCGCGCGTGCTTTTCAGATCCGCCGCCAACAGCACCCGCATGCGATCGAGCTGCACGTCGTAGGTCGTCGATACCGCCACCGGCTGCGCGATCGAGCGCAACACATTGGCCGTGGCCATCAGCATGTTGGTGATCCGGCTCGCCAGCGCCGGCGTGACGCCCTCCACGTTGATGATGCTGGAGACCTCCACACGCCCGGCCGGGGACCGCACCCGCTCATCGTGACTTTCCACCGCTCGGCCCGTGAAGGCTTGCAGATCGGCAACGCCGATCCGGTACTGCTTGCCGATGCGGGTCGCCTTCAGCGCGCCGCTGCGCACGTAGTTGCGCACCGTGCGCACATTCAGCGTCAGGATGGCGGCAACCTGTTCGACGCTGAGCAGGGTGGCGTTCAGCGTGGTGGCAGTCGAGGGGGTCATGGCGGTTCCCGGTGCGGTAGGTGCTTTTCAGAGGGTCGGCGTAAATATACTTAAACAACTCTATATTCCGAACTATAGAGTAGTATAGGGCATGTTGCACCCGGTCTTCGCCTGCCGTGATGACATTCACAGTTTCACCACGCCGGTCGCACGCAGCCGGGTAAAATCGCCGCTGTTTCCATGGTTTTCCCAGGTATGTCCGGCCGCTATTTCATCAAGACGTTCGGTTGCCAGATGAACGAATACGACTCCGCGCGCATGGCGGATGTCCTGCATAGCAGTGCTGGCCTGGTTCCCACCGACACCGCGGCCGAGGCCGACGTCCTCATCATGAACACGTGTTCGGTGCGCGAGAAGGCCGAGGACAAGGTGTATTCGCTGCTCGGCGAATGGCGGGCGCTCAAGGCCGCGCGGCCGCATGTCGTCATTGGCGTGGGCGGCTGTGTCGCGAGCCAGGAGGCCGGCACGATCGTGAAACGGGCCCCGTGTGTGGACCTGGTGTTCGGTCCGCAAACCCTGCACCGCCTGCCCGAAATGATCGCGCAGTTGCGCCGCACCGGCCGCAGTGTCGTGGATGTGAGTTTTCCGGCCATCGAAAAATTCGATGAGCTGCCGCCGCCGCGCGCCGATGGCGCCTCCGCATTCGTCTCCATCATGGAAGGCTGCAGCCGCTATTGCAGCTTCTGCATCGTTCCCTACACCCGTGGTGAGGAAATCAGCCGGCCGTTGGCCGATGTACTCGCCGAGGTGCGCACCCTGGCGGCCCAGGGCGTCAGCGAAGTCACGCTGCTGGGCCAGAACGTCAATGCTTACGCGGGACCGATGGCCGATGGCGCGCGGGTCGATCTGGCGACGCTCATCCATCACGTCGCCGCAATCCATGGCATCGAGCGCATCCGCTTCACGACTTCGCATCCGGTGGAGTTCACGGACAGCCTCATCGAGGCTTACGCGAATGTGCCGAAGCTCGCGAATCACCTGCACCTGCCGGTGCAGAGTGGCTCGGACCGCGTGCTGTCGCTGATGAAGCGCGGCTACACCGCGCTGGAGTTCAAGGACCGCATCCGCAAGCTGCGTGCGGTGCGCCCCGACATCAGTATTTCCTCGGATTTCATCATCGGTTTTCCCGGCGAGAGCGAGCGCGACTTCGCGGCCACGATGCAGCTGATCCGTGACGTGGGCTTCGATTCGTCCTACAGCTTCCTGTACAGCCGTCGGCCGGGAACGCCCGCCGCATCCTTGCCGGATGATGTGCCCCAGGCCGTCAAGCAGCAGCGCCTGGAGCAGCTGCAGGCGCACATCGACAACCACGCCCGGCTGATCAGCGAACGAATGGTGGGCAGCGAGCAGCGCGTACTGGTGGTCCGGCGCGCGCGTCGCGACGCGCACGAGCTGGCCGGGCGCACCGAGAACAATCGCTGGGTCAACTTCGCAGGTCCCGATTCGCTCATGAACCGCTTTGTCGATGTGACGATCACCGAGGCCCGTGCGCACACACTGCGCGGGCGAGTCAAGGTACGTGATGCAGCGTGAGTTTGAGCTCGAGCCCGCCGACAACATGCGGCTGGCAAAACTGTGTGGCCCACTGGATGAGAACCTGCGGCTGGTCGAGAACCGGCTGAACGTCGAGGTGCATCGGCGTGGCGAGACGTTCCGTGTGGTCGGTGAGCGCGCGCCGGAGGCCGAGGACACCCTGCGGGAGTTGTTCCGGCTGTCGAAGGATGAGGATGTGACGCCGCATCGGGTGCATCTGACGCTGCACGAGCGCACCAACGATGGTGAACATCCCGCCGGGCGCGACCCTAACGAACCGTCCATCCGCGTGCTGCGCGGCTCGGTGCGCGCGCGCGGCGGCAACCAGCGCGAGTACCTCAGGCAGATCAAGGTGAGTGATCTCACCTTCGGTGTGGGGCCCGCCGGAACCGGCAAGACCTACCTGGCGGTGGCCTCGGCGGTGGAGGCACTGCAGGCGGAGCGCGTGCGGCGCCTGGTACTGGTGCGGCCGGCCGTCGAAGCGGGGGAACGCCTCGGGTTCCTGCCGGGCGATCTGACGCAGAAGGTCGATCCCTACCTGCGGCCGATGTATGACGCGCTGTACGAAATGCTGGGCTTTGACCGCGTCGCGCGTTTCATTGAGCGCAACGTGATCGAAGTGGCGCCGCTCGCGTTCATGCGCGGACGCTCGCTCAATGACTCGTTCATCATCCTGGATGAGGCGCAGAACACCACCCCTGAGCAGATGAAGATGTTCCTGACGCGCATCGGCTTTGGCTCACTCGCGGTCGTGACCGGCGATGTCACGCAGACCGATCTGCCGCACGGCAAGCTGTCCGGGCTGCGGCATGCGATCGGCGTGCTCAAAGGTGTCGCCGGCGTGTCCTTCACCTTCTTTGATGCGCGTGATGTCGTGCGTCACCCGCTGGTCCAACGCATCGTGCAGGCCTACGAAGCGCAGGATGACGCGCTGTGAGGCCGCCACCCGCCGGCGCCGCCGCACGTGCGCCGCTGCTGGTCGATGTGCTGCGCGAGGCCGGCGACTGGGCACCGACTGCGGCACAGATCCGCACCTGGGCCAGTGCCGCGCTGGGCCGCCGTGCCGCCGGTGCGGAACTGGCGGTACGCGTGGTCAAACCGGCCGAGAGCAAACGCCTGAATGCCCGCTATCGGGGCCGCGACAGTGCGACCAATGTGCTGTCGTTCCCGGTGCCGCAATTGCCGGCCGCGGCGGCCGCTGCGCGCGCCGCGCCGCGAGCGCTCGGGGATCTGGTGATCTGCGCCAGTGTCGTGCGCGCGGAGGCGCGCCAGCAGCACAAGACCATCACGGCGCACTGGGCACACCTCGTGATCCATGGGGCGCTGCACCTGCTCGGCTATGACCATGAACAGGATGATGAGGCACGGCGCATGGAGCGGCGCGAGGTGGCGGTTCTGAAAAGCTTCGGCATCACCAACCCCTACCGGAGCCTTTAGTGTCCAAGGACGGCAACACCACCGGGCGCTGGCTGCGTCGCATCACCCAGACTCTGGCGGGTGACACGCATGACCGCGAGGCGCTGGTGGCCCGCATCCATGAAGCGCGCGAGAACGGCCTCATCGACGGCGAAGCGGTGCAGATGCTGCAGGGCGTGCTCGATGTGGCCGACCTGCAGGTGCGCGACATCATGGTGCCGCGTCAGCAGATGGCGGTGGTACGTCGCGAGGAGCCGGCACCGGAAATCCTGGTGCGGGTCATCGAAAGCGGACACTCGCGCTTTCCGGTGATGGATGGCGACCGTGACGACATCGTCGGCATTCTGCTCGCCAAGGACCTGCTGCGATTGTGTGTGGCCGAGGAGCACGAGCGCTTCGACATCCGTGAGTTCATGCGCTCGGCCGTGTTCGTGCCGGAGTCGAAGCGACTGAACATGCTGCTGACGGAATTTCGCCGCAATCGCAATCACATGGCGATCGTCGTGGATGAATACGGCGGTGTCTCCGGTCTCGTGACCATCGAGGATGTCATCGAGCAGATCGTGGGCGACATCGACGATGAGTTCGATGTCGAAGAGGATGACCACAACATCCGCAAGGAGGCCGAGCATCAGTACGCGGTGCGCGGCGTCACGCGGCTCGAAGAGTTCAATGAATATTTTGGTACCCACCTGGCCGATGAGGACTTCGATACCGTCGCGGGCCTGGTGATGAAGAACCTGGGGCGCCTGCCGCGCCGCGGGGAGGCCGTGACGTTCGAGGACCTGGAGCTGCGCGTCGTGCGGGTCGATCGGCGCCGCATCGACATGCTGCGCGTGACCTGCAATCGGGATCTGCCCACGCCCCCCGCTGCCGCGGCGGACTGAGGCGCCTTGCGCAAAACATGTTGTTGAGCTCGATTCCGCTGCTGGCGGACCGACGCGTCCGGCTGGCGCTGGCCGCGGCGGCCGGGGTTGCGCTGTCCGCCGCCTTCGCGCCCGCGAACCTGTGGCTGCTCGCGCTGGTGTCACCGCTCCTGCTGATGGCACTGTGGCAGGACGCACCGCCCCGGCACGCCGCCGCGCTGGGGTTCTGGTTCAACGCCGGCATGTTCTGCAGCGGCACTTACTGGCTGTACATCAGCATTCATCTGATCGGTGGCGCCTCGCGGCTGGTGGCCCTTGTGAGCATGGCCGGGCTGGTGGGCGTCCTGTCCCTGTATGGCGCGCTGCTGGGCTGGGCCGCGGCCCGTCTGCTACCGGCGCGCGGCGCCGTGCGCTGGATGGCGGGACTGCCGGCCCTGTGGTTGCTGGTGGAGTGGGTGCGGGGCTGGTTCCTGACCGGCTTTCCGTGGCTGTCGCTGGGGTATTCGCAGACCGGGACCTGGATGGCCGGTATCGCCCCGGTGCTTGGCGTGTACGGTGTATCGGCGCTGTTGCTGGTGGGCGCGGGTGCGCTGGTGACCTTGGCCGTGGGCGTACGGCGCGAGCAGCTGCTTGCGGGCATTGTGCTGGTGCTGACCTGGGTCGTTCCGGGGGCATTGCGTGGCATTGCCTGGACGCATCCCGCAGGCCCCCCGATCAGCGTCGCAATCGTGCAGGCGGCCATTCCGGAGAGTGAGAAGTGGCTGGATGATCATCGCGATGCCCAGCTCGATGCTTACCGCGACCTGACACGCCAGGTATTGGGTGCCCAGGTCATCGTCTGGCCCGAAGCCGCATTACCGGACTTCGCGCAGAATCTGACCCAGTACCTGCTGGCGCGCTATCACGAAGCGCGGGCCCGGAATTCGGCCCTGGTGCTGGGTGTGGAGCGCAATGCCGGCAATGGCAATTACTACAACTCCATCCTGACGATGGGCGCGAGCGTCGACTGGTACGACAAAATGCACCTCGTGCCCTTTACGGAGGCCATACGGGGACCGGCTTTTGCGCTGCGATGGTTGGAGTTCATGAACCTGCCGTCGGTGGGTTTCCAGTACGGTGCGGCCGACCAGCCGCCCATCAAGGCCGGTGGATTGATCCTGCTGCCGGCCGTGTGTTACGACGATGCATATGGCACTTCGAACCTGGGGATGCTGCGGACGGCCAATGCACTTGTGACCGTGACGAATGACGGCTGGTTTGGCCATTCCACGGCGCGTTACCTGCATTTGCAGATCGCCCAGATGCGCTCCATCGAAACCGGCCGCTACCTGCTGCGGGCTGCAAATGACGGGATTTCGGCGATCATCGGGCCCGACGGGCGGGTGCTGGCCACGGCGCCGGGCTATGTGCCGGCGGTGCTGCGCGGCTCGGTGGTTCCGATGCAGGGACTGCCGCCTTTCGCCCGCTTCGGAAACTGGTTGATAATTTCCCTCGCGGCCACCACGCTGGTAGCGATCCTGGCGTGGGGATTGGTCGTCCATGGCAGGCGGAACCTTGGCGGCTGAGCCGCTGTCCACGGTTATCTTGACCTTTCAACATTTTGCGACGGAGTCGTACATGACCCTTTCACGGTCGGCCCGCGGGGCAGCTTTTGCCACCATCACCACGTTCGCCTTCGGCCTCAATTCCGGAGTGTCCCTGGCGCAGGGGGCCCCGGCGGCACGGGCTGCCGAACCGCTTCCCGCCGCAACGATGCCGGATTTCTCGGCGCTGGTGGAACGCTACGGTCCGGCAGTCGTGAACGTGGAGGTGCTCGAGCGCCCGCAGGCCAACGGTCGCGGTGGCCCGGAGGCGGATGATCCGCTGAACGATTTCTTCCGTCGCTTCGGCATCCCCAATCAGGGCGGCGGCGGCCAGCAGCGCAATGCGCCGCCGGCCAAGGGCACCGGTTCGGGATTCATCGTCAGCCCCGATGGCTACATTCTCACCAACGCGCACGTGGTGTCCTCGGCGCAGACCGTGACCGTGCGTCTGACCGATCGGCGTGAGTTCCAGGCCAAGGTCATCGGCCAGGACGAGCGTACCGATGTCGCCGTCATCAAGATCGAGGCCCAGAATCTGCCGGTGGTCAAGATCGGTGATCCGCGGCTATTGAAGCCCGGTCAGTGGGTGGTGGCCATCGGGTCGCCCTTCAACTTCGACAATACCGCCACCGCCGGCATCGTCAGCGCCACGGCGCGCTCGATACCCAATGACAATTCCGTGGTGCCCTTCATTCAAACCGACGTGGCGGTGAACCCGGGCAACTCCGGCGGCCCGCTGTTCAACACGCGCGGGGAAGTGGTCGGCATCAACTCGCAGATCTTCAGTCAGACCGGCAGCTACATGGGCCTGTCATTCGCGATTCCGATCGACATCGCCGTGAATGTCGAGAACCAGCTCATCAAGACCGGCCATGTCGTGCGCGGCCGCATCGGTGTGCAGATCCGCGATGTCGACGCCGCATTTGCCGAGGCCTTTGGTCTGGGTCGGCCGCGTGGCGCACTGGTGGAAACAGTCGAACCCGGCGGCCCGGCCGAAAAGGCCGGCGTCAAGGCCGGCGATATCATCCTGGCGGTCAATGGCCAGAATATTGATCACTACGGGGAGCTGTCGCTGTTGATCTCCAACATGCATCCCGGGAGCGATGTGCGGGTGTCGGTGTGGCGCGAGCGCAAAGCCCAGGATTTGAATGTGAAGATCGCCCTGGTCAACGAAGACCAGGACAACGCTGCGGCCAAGCCCGCCAAGGGTCCGGCCAGCGGTCAGGCCGAACGCCTCGGGCTGACGGTGCACGCGCTGTCGGTGGAGGAGAAGCAGCAGGCGCAGACCGCGGGCACGCTCATTGTCGACTCGGTGGCAGGTCCCGCGGCCGCGGCGGGCATACAGCCGGGCGATATCATCCTCGGCGTCAATGGCAAGCCGGTGCGCAGCACGGCGGATCTGATGGCCGCGGCCAAGACCGCCGGCAAGACGATCGCGCTGCTGATTCAACGGCAGGATCACCAGATCTTCGTACCGCTGCGCCTGAACTGACACGTCATGCAGGAGCTCTACGATCCGGCGGCCATTGAACGGGCCGCTCAGGGTTATTGGGACCAGACCGGGGCGTTCGCAGCCCAGGAGATAGCGGGCAAGCCCAAGTATTACTGCCTGTCCATGTTCCCGTATCCGTCCGGGCGGCTGCACATGGGGCATGTGCGCAATTACACCATCGGGGATGTGATCGCGCGCTTCATGCGCATGCAGGGGCGCAACGTGCTGCAGCCCATGGGCTGGGACGCGTTCGGCTTGCCGGCCGAGAACGCGGCCATGCAAAACGGCGTGCCCCCGGCCAAATGGACCCGCGACAACATCGCGTACATGAAGCGCCAGCTGCAGTCGTTGGGGCTGGCCATTGACTGGCGGCGCGAAGTCGCGACCTGTGATCCGGGCTACTACCGCTGGAACCAGTGGCTGTTCCTGCGCATGCTCGAAACCGGCATCGCCTACCGGCGCACCGGCGTCGTGAACTGGGATCCGGTGGATCAAACCGTGCTCGCCAACGAGCAGGTCATCGATGGCCGCGGCTGGCGCACGGGCGCGCTCATCGAGAAGCGCGAGATCCC
>DATHOA010000377.1:0-12490 GCA_035485475.1 Steroidobacteraceae bacterium
ACCACTCCGGCTGCTATCGCCACCCACAACCAACTCGCGGCATCCATCAGCAAATCCCCCAAAAGATCAACGTTCATGTGAGCCCTAAGGCTTCCGCCTTAAGCAGCCGAAAACTTATATCACACACCCACGCGCGGGCGGTCAGACCTTGAAGTCAGTTTTGAGCTTGCGCCGCACCGGGACGCCCTTGATCCGCACATAATCCGGCAGGCCATCCTTGTATGGCGGATAGGCTTCACCGGCCACCAGTGGCTCCAGGTACCTGCGGCAGGCGGTGGTGATGCCGAAGCCATCGGCCGTGATGTAGTCGCGGGGCATCTTCTTTTCCTGGTTGGCTACCTCGGCCAATGGGACATGGCCGATGACCCATTTGTACGGCTTCGAAGCTTTGCGCACGATGGTCGGCATTACGGCATTGCGTCCCGTGACGGCAAGCTCCACGGCGGCCTTGCCGCAGGCATAGGCCTGCTCAACGTCCACTTTGGAGGCAATGTGTCGGGCGGCGCGCTGCAGGTAGTCGGCCACGGCCCAGTGGTATTTGTAGCCATGGGCTTCCCGGACCAGGTTCGCGACCACTGGCCCGACGCCGCCGAGCTGTGAGTGCCCGAAGGCATCCTTGGTGCCGGCCTCGGCCAGGAAGCGGCCATCCGCATAGGCTGCGCCCTCTGAAACCACGACCACGCAGTAGCCGTAGTTGTCCACGCTGAATTTGACCTTGGCCAGGAATGCGGCCTGGTCGAAGGGGATCTCCGGGAACAGGATGATGTGTGGTGGCTCCCCGGCCCTGCGCCCCGCCAGCCCGCCCGCGGCAGCGATCCAGCCCGCGTGGCGGCCCATGACCTCGAGCACGAACACCTTGGTCGAGGTACGCGCCATCGAGGCCACATCCATGCCGGCCTCGCGCGTCGAAACGGCGATGTACTTGGCCACCGAGCCGAATCCCGGGCAGCAGTCGGTGTGCGGTAGGTCGTTGTCGACGGTCTTCGGGACGCCGATACAGATGATCGGATAGCCCAGTGATTGCGACAGCTGGGACACCTTCAGGGCGGTGTCCATCGAGTCATTGCCACCGTTGTAGAAGAAATAGCCGATGTCGTGCGCCCGGAAAACTTCGATGAGGCGCTCATATTCGGCGCGGTTCTGTTCCAGGCTCTTGAGTTTGAAACGGGCCGAACCAAACGCACCGGAGGGGGTATGTTTGAGAGCCCGGATGGTCTGGCGGCTCTCCTTGCTGACATCGATCAGGTCCTCGGTCAGCGCGCCGATGATGCCGTGACGCCCCGCGTACAACTTGCCGATCTGGCGCGGGTACTTCATGGCCGTTTCGATCACGCCGCAGGCCGAGGCATTGATGACCGCCGTCACGCCGCCGGACTGGGCATAGAAGGCATTGCGTCGGGTGCTTGATTTGCTGGTTTTTCGCGTCATTTGGAGTGGCCGTTCGCGCTGGAATTGAGGCCTGGGAGGATAGCCAAAAACACCCCGGTCGAGTGTGCATTTCGGCGGGCGAATTGACCCAGCCGTGCGTGGCCGGTAACGTTGCCCACCAACTTCAAAGATCCGGAAGATCGGCCCAAAGGCCGACAGGGGCCGAATTCTTATGCGAATTGTACTTTTGGGACCGCCCGGCTCGGGCAAGGGCACCCAATCACAACGCCTCACCAAAAGCCATGGCATCCCCCAGATCTCCACCGGAGATCTGCTGCGCGCCGCGGTCGCGGCGCAGAGCAAGCTGGGCCTGGCGGCAAAGTCGGTGATGGATGCGGGCAAGCTGGTCGATGACGCGATCGTGCTGGGCATGATCCAGGAACGCCTCGCTCTACCCGATGCAATCAGCGGCTTCATTCTCGATGGCTTCCCCCGCAACCTGTCCCAGGCCGCCGCGCTCGAGGGTCTCCTGAAAGGGCTGGACCAGCCACTCGATGTCGTGGTCCTGATGCAGGTAGACAATGAGGAGCTGGTGCGTCGTATCGGCGGCCGGCGTACCTGTCGCAACTGTGGCCGCGTATTCAATGTGTTCACCTCGCCACCGGCGCCGGGTGAGACCTGCCCGAAGACCGGCGGCGAACACGATCTGTTCCAGCGCCCGGACGACAATGAAGCGACGGTTGCCGATCGCCTCAAGGTGTATGACGAAAAGACGAGCCCGCTGGCGAACTTCTATGACAAGCGCGGATTGCTGCGCAAGATCAATGCCGAGGGCGATTTGGACGTCGTGACCGCGCGGCTGGAGGCCGTACTGGCCACAGTGGGCCGCAAGCCTGCTACCCGGCGCACCCTCAAGCCCGCGGCCAAAATTGCGGCCAAAACTGCGGCAAAGCCTGCACCCAGGCGGCCCGCCCGCAAAGTTGCGGCAAAGAAACCCGGGCGCAAGCCGGCGCCCAAGCGGCCTGCCGCCAAGGCCGGAAAGTCCGCCGTCCGGGCGAAGCCCAAGAGTGCCCGCAAGGCTCCGGCGCGCAAGAAGGCAGCCGGTGAGGCGCGCCGTCACCGCTAAGGCGGGCGGGGCTTCAGGTGCGCCGCGTCAACTGGGCGACGGCGCTGACCAGTTCGTCGGCATCCGCAGGTGTGGTCAGGTGCATCTGGAATCCGGCGTCATGGGCGCGCACCGCGTCCTCGGGCCGCGCGAACTCGGTGAGCGCGATGGCGGGCAGCTCCTGTGCGCTGAGCTTGGCGCGCACGGCGCGGATCAGGTCATAGCCATTGCGCCCCGGCATGCTCACGTCTGCGATCAGTACGTCGGCATGAAAGATGCGCAGCGCCTCCAGCGCTGACTCCACGCTGGTTGCCGTGGCCACCAGGGCCCGGGCGCTGCTCAGATTCTGCCGGGAGCGTTCGAGCGTTTCCTTGTCATCGTCCACCAGCAGCACGCGCAGCCCGTGCAGGTCCGCACTTTCCAGTGTGACGACATCGGCTACCGGCTCGTGTGGGGCGAGGCGCGGCATCAGGGCGTAGAAGGTCGCGCCATGGCCCTCGCCGGCACTGTTGGCCCATACCCGGCCGCCGTGCAGTTCGATCACCTGTTTGACGATGACCAGTCCGAGCCCGAGCCCGGGTGGCCCGCGGCGCGGGGTTTCATTGCGGCCGAAGCGGTCAAAAACCATTTTCAGGGCATTCGGGCCGAGGCCGATGCCGCTATCGGTGACCTTCACTTCCCAGTTGCCATGGTCGCGCGCCAGTGACGTGGTGATGAGCCCACCCCGCGGCGTGAACTTCACGGCGTTGTTGAGCAGGTTCCAGATGACCTGCTGCAGCCGCTGCCGATCGCCAAATACCAGGCAGGCCTGGGCCGGCAGGCTCTTCTCCAGTCTTACGCCTTTGGCATCGGCCGTGGCCTGCATCGTCTCGAGCGCCGCTTCGACGATCTGCGCCAGATCCGTCTCCTCCGGATCCAGTCGCAGACGGCCGCTCAACAGGCCGCTCATGTCAATCAGGTCATCCACCAGCTGGGCGAGATTGCGCACATTGCGATCGATGGTCTGGCCGCCGCGCTGCACGTCTTCGGGCGCCAGGCGGCCGGATTCGAGCAGGCGCGACCAGCCCAGAATGGCATGCAGCGGGGCGCGCAGCTCGTGCCCCAGGGTAGACAGGAACTCATCCTTGAGGCGACTGACGCGTTCAGCCTCCGCGCGCAGCGCGCGCTCGTCGGCGAGACGCTGGCGCGGATCCTCCGCCTCGCCAGTTCGTTCGTCATGATTGCCATTACCCTCCATCGATCGCACGCTCACCTAGCTTGGATATGCGACAGCGATCATAACGCTGCGCGCAAGCGCTGACCGATGACTTCGCGTCGCCAACCGCACATGACCGCGGTGTCCTGGCGGCCATCCGCCAGCTGCTCAAGATCGCGCCGGGTGGCGAGGATCTCGGGCGGCAGGTTGAGCTCGGTGGCTACGGCCTGGTGCACGGTCGCCAATTTCTTCACCAGCGCGGCCTTGTGCGGGTCGGGTGCGCCACGCGAGTTCACCCGCGGCAGCACGGCCGGCATGCGGGCTGCCTCGATGAGCCCCAGCAGCTCAGCGCCGTTGTGCTTGACGAAGCCGGGCTGCATATCGGCAAGCGCGGCCAGCTCATCCACGGTGCGCGGTACCCTCACGACGATGTCGCGCAACACGGCATCGTCCAGAATCCAGCCGCGCGGCCGATTGCGCTCATCGGCGCGCCGCTCGCGCCAGGCTGCCAGCACCTGGGCCAGCCGGGAGCGATCCGCGTCGAGTCCCTTGAAGGAACGAATCCGCAACCAGGCCTCGTCCGGATCGACCGCATAGTCGGCCGGGTCCTGCAAGGCGGCCAGTTCCTCCTGCAGCCAGGGCATGCGCCCCAGGCGGGTCAGTTCCGCGATCAGGTGTTCGCGGATGGGCAGCAGGTAGCGTACGTCATCCAGCGCGTAATCGAGCTGTTCCGCGGACAGCGGGCGACGTGACCAGTCGGCGCGCGTGTGGGCCTTGCTCAATTCCCGTCCGGTCACGCGCCGCACCAGTTCGGCGTACCCGATCTGTGCGGGCATGCCGGTCAGTGCCGCGGCGATCTGGGTATCAAATACCGGTGCGACGAATCCGACTGCCGGTAGCAGGACCTCGATATCCTGCCGACAGGCATGCATGACCTTGACGGCAGTGCCGCCCACCAGTGCCGCTTGCAGCGCCGACAGGTCCGCCAGGGCCAGCGGATCCACGCACAGGGGCCCGGTGGCGTCCGCGATCTGCAGCAGACACAGCTCCGCCCGATAGGTGCGTTCGCGCAGGAACTCGGTATCCAGTGCAATCGCCGTAGCGCGTGTCAGGCGCTGGGCGAGCTCCTCCAGAGCCTCCCGGTTGTTGATCATCATCGTGGTAATTGGTCCGGATTTTCTCTGTTAATGTGCGCATTATGCGAGCCATTTGCCGGGCCCGGAAGCCATGACCGAGCTGCTGCGCCTGTACAGTCAGATTGCACTGCTGCGCAGGGGTCCACAGGATGTTCCCGCCGTCGGTTTGCTGCTGTTGCTGACGGCGCTAGCGTACTGCATTGTCAATGCACTGATGGTATTGCTGCTACCGTTGCCGGCGGGGCCGTGGTTGCGGGCGCTGTTGCTGGATGTGGTGTTCACCCTCGCCTGGTACTGGGTGCTGCTGCGCACGTTCGGTCGCAGCGCCCGCTTCGTGCAGACCGCGGCAGCGATACTCGGCTATCGCGCGGTGCTGGCGCCGCTGTCGCTGTCTTCCGAATGGCTGGTGCGACGTCTGGGCGAAAATGACACCTGGCAACTGCCGGTCAGTGTGGTGTACATCATCGTGCTGGCATGGATGGTCGCCGCGACCGGGCGGGTACTGCGGGCCGCGCTGGAGTGGCCGATGCCCGCCTGCGTCGCGCTGGTTATCCTGGAGTTCATCGCCGGTTGGATGCTGATGTTCGGTCTGTTGCCGGGGCTGCGCTAAAGTCTCAACGTTTCAATCCGCGAGTTACTGATGCACGTTCATATTCTGGGAATCTGCGGGACGTTCATGGGCGGCATCGCCGCCATTGCCAAGGCCGCGGGTCACAAAGTCACCGGGTCCGACCGCAATGTCTATCCCCCCATGAGCACGCAGCTGCGCGCGCTCGGTATCGAGCTGGTCGAGGGGTTCGAGGCCGCGCAGCTGGATATCGCGCCAGATGTGGTCGTGGTCGGCAACGTCATGACGCGCGGCGTGCCGGTGGTGGAGGCGCTGCTGGATCGAGGCCTGCCCTATGCCTCGGGCCCCGAATGGCTGGCACGCGAAGTGCTCAAGGACCGCTGGGTGATTGCCGTGGCGGGCACCCATGGGAAAACGACGACCACATCGCTGGTGGCGTGGATACTTGAGTATGCGGGGCTCGCCCCGGGATTTCTGATCGGCGGCGTGCCGGCCAACTTCAATACCAGTGCGCGCCTGGGCGCAGCACCATTCTTCGTCATCGAAGCGGACGAGTACGACACGGCGTTCTTCGACAAGCGTGCGAAGTTTGTCCACTACCATCCGCGCACCCTGGTGCTCAATAACCTGGAATTCGACCATGCCGACATCTATCCGGACATCGCGGCCATCCAGCGGCAGTTTCACCACCTGGTGCGAACCGTGCCCGGCGCCGGCGGCATCATCTGGAATGCCGGTGACGAGCGGCTCGCACAGACCCTGAAGATGGGCTGCTGGACACCGCTGCAGGGATTCTCGGGCGCGCCGGGGGTCAAGTCGCAGTGGCGTGCGGGCAGTGGTGGCGCGGCGGATTTCTCACGCTTTGAAGTGATCGAGTCCGGCGAATCCCGCGGCACGGTTGAATGGGAACTCATGGGTGCCCACAACATGGAAAATGCCCTGGCGGCCATTGCGGCCGCGCACCACGCCGGCGTGCCCGTCGCCACGGCCATCGAAGCGCTGCGTACGTTCAAGGGCATTGCGCGGCGCATGCAGCTGCGCGGCGAAGTGCAGGGCATCCGCGTTTACGATGATTTCGCGCATCACCCCACGGCCATTGCCACCACCGTCGATGGCCTGCGGCGTCGTGTCGGCCGAGAGCGCATCCTCGCAGTACTGGAGCTGCGTTCGAACACTATGCGCATGGGGGTGCACAGCGACCTCATCGCACCCTCGCTGGCCGCGGCGGACCAGGTGTACATCTTCACGCCGCCCGATCTGGGATGGGACACCGCGCCACTGATCCGCGAGCTCGGTGCCCGTGGCCATGCCGTGGCGACCATCGACGCCATGGCCGCTGCCGTGACGGCGCAGGCCGCCGCGGGAGACAGCGTGCTGGTCATGAGCAATGGCGGCTTTGGCGGTCTGCATGAGAAGCTGTTGACCGCATTACGCCAGCGATTTGAAAAATGACGCAGAGCGCAGCGCAGCTGCCGCTGTTTCCACTGCAAACCGTGCTGCTGCCGGGCGGTCCGCTGCAGCTGCAGGTGTTTGAACCGCGTTACCTGGACATGGTCGGCCGCTGCATGCGCACCGGCACGCCCTTCGGCGTGGTGCGCATCCTTGAAGGGTCTGAAGCCGGTGCGGTCAGTGATATCGCGGCGATGGGTACCAGCGCCCGCATCATCGATTTCCACACCCTGTCAAACGGCCTGCTGGGGTTGCTGTGCTTAGGGGAGCGAGTGTTCCGGCTCGAGTCACGACAGGAGCAACCGGACCGCCTGATCGTGGGGCAGGTGAGCTGGCTGGCGCCGCACCCGACCATGCCGGTGGCCCCGCAGTTCGCGAACCTGGTTACGGCATTGCGCGAGGTGCTGCCGCAGCTGCCGCCCGCCTATGCGCATATTCCGCGCAACTTTGATGATGCCGAGTGGGTGAGCTACCGATTGCTGGAACTGATGCCGCTGAGTTCCCAGGAGCGTCAGCACAGCCTCGAAAACCACGATCCGCTGCAACGCCTGCAGTGGCTGGCGCCCATGGTGGCTACGCCCGCTTGAGGCGCGCCGCGTAGAATCGATTCAGGCCAAAACCCACCAGCACCGTCCAGGCACATACCAGCCAGCCGACCACACCGTCAAACTGGCTCAGCAGCGCATGCAGCGGATTGGACAGATCGGCCACGGAAGTCTCGCGGACGAAGGTGATCACCCACACGAAACCGGCGTGTAACCCCAGGCTCGCCGCGATATTTCCGGTGCGCATGCGTACCGTCGCCAGCACCACGCCAACGGCGAACAGGCAGATATAGGCATCGGCCACCTCCAGCGGACGCGCAAAGGCGCCGAACGAGCCCGCCAGCATGTCAATGCCGCTGTGCCAGCCGAGCTGATCCGCAGGGATGTGATACTTGCTGACGAAATGCGTCAGGGCATAGATGAGCGAGGTGATCACGGTTGCGGTCAGCGCGCCGGACTCGCGGGAGATGCCGGTCCACATGGCGCCGCGCAGATAGGTTTCCTCGATGAGCACTACCGCGACGGCGCGCAGCAGGCCCTGCGCGGCGAGCTTGCCGAAGGTCGCCGCGCTCAAGACCACTCCCGGGCGCAGCAGGCGCAGATGCAGTGCCAGCATGACCGCGATGATGAGGCTCATGAGCAGGACGCCGATTGCAAATGCGATACCGGCCTCGCGCAGGAACTGTCGCGGCGGCAGGCCGAACCCCAGGCTGTTGCGATCCGCCAGCCGCAGGCGCCTGGCAACCAGCACGAAACCGACGCCGAGCGTGATCATGCCGAGGCGATCCGCGACGCGGTGAAAAGGAAACCCGAATACCGGCTGCAGCAGCTGCCACACCGGATAGGTGAGCGCCGCCATGACGGCGAGCGCCAGCAGTATCAGTCCCAGGAACCAGGCGAATGCGCGCATTTGTGGGCAATTGCACCAGATTTGCGGCTGTCCTGCCGCAGCAATTCTCGCCACACTGGTTCGGAACCCAATACCTCGAGTGGTTCCGATGGAACTTGCCGCCGCCAAAGCGACCCTGAAATCCCTGGTCGAAGGGGTCGATCCGGTAACGGGCTACCCGATTCCGAAGTCATTGGTGCTGCACCATGCGGTGGTGATGCGCGCCCTGCTGTGTGCGATGGCGGTGCTCGATGCCGATGAAGCCCGCCGGCGCCGTCGTGCCAGGCTGCCCAGGAACACCGGGCGGCCGTGGCAGCAAACCGACGATGCACAGGTGCTGGCGGCATTCAACAACGGCGAGCCTCTGCCGCAGATCGCCGCCGACCACCATCGCAGCCTCGCCAGCGTGGAATCGCGGCTGGAACGCTTGGGCGTGCTGAGGCCCGAGCAGCGCGTGACCCGCAACCGCTACGTCACTCCGGCAGGTCCTCGCGCCGTCGTCTAGCGTGCCGGCCGCCGGCTGGTATCCTGCGCCGACATGCGAGTGCTATTTGTACCGGTCTCCGCGGCGCGCGGCTTTGGCGAATACGCGCGCACGCGCGAAATCGCGCGGGCCGTGCAATGCCGCTGGCCGGACGCGCAGCTGCATTTTGCGTTGAGCGCGCAGGCTTCGTATGCCGCGCAGTGCCCCTTTCCGGTCACGCTGCTGCCGGGGTCCGCGACCCTGCACACCCCGCAGGTCCTGCAGCTGCTCGCTGCGTTCAAGCCGGACATCGTGATTTTTGACAACGCCGGCCGCACCTCCCAGATTCGTGCCGCGCATGCCGCCGGCGCCCGTGTGATCTACATCAGTTCCCGCCGCCGCCAGCGCGGCAAGGCTTTCAGGTGCAGCTGGATGCGCCTGCTCAGCGAACACTGGATTGCCTTTCCGAGCTTCATCGCCGGCGAACTGGGCGTGTTCGAAAGGCTGAAGCTCAAAGTTCTGGGACGACCCCGGGTGCATTTCCTGGACACCATATTGCCGGTCGGGATCGAGGAACCGGGGCCGCTGCCGGACCTGCAGGATTTCGTGCTGGTCGTGCCCGGCGGTGGCACGGCACATCCGGGTGCCCGCGACGCACCGGGCATCATCAGCGCTGCCGCAGCGGCGCTGGCCGCGAGGGGACTGTGCACGGTGCTGGTGGGCGCGCGCGATACCCTCGGCAGCACCGCATCGCTCACCCGTCTGCCGCTGCTGCCCCAGCCACAGCTGGTCGCCCTGCTGCGTCGGGCGCGGGTAGTCGTGAGCAATGGCGGCGATACCCTGCTGCAGGCACTCGCCTGCGGCTGCGCCTGCGTGGCGGTGCCGATCGCTCACGATCAGGCGGCGCGCATCGCGCGCTGTCGAACTTTGGGTTTGATCCACGATGCGCCCCTGGCCGTGGCCGCCGTGGTCGAGGCGGCCGCGCGGCTGCATGCGGACCAGCGCGAGCGCCTCAGTCTTGTGGCACGCGGCCGTGCCGCGGGTTTGCGCGATGCGATGCCACAGATATTGGATTGGATTGCGGCGCTCGCGCCCCGGGCGCCTCCATGAGCCGTATCGTATTCCTCGACACCGTAAGCCCGCTGCCCTATGACACGCGTTCCTTCGGCGAACGTGCGGTGCAGGGCACCGAGGCCAGTGTCATGCGCATTGCGGACTCCTTGAGCGCCTGTGTGATGCAGCACAATCGCACCAGCGCCTGGGATCGATATCTGCCGGTGCACTCCCAGGCCGCTGCGGAGCACGTCGTGGTGATCCGCGAAGCGCGCGCACTGGCGCAGGCACGGGACCTGTTTCCGAACGCGCAGTTGCACCTGTGGCTGCATGACAAGCTGCGGCCCGGATCGAAGCGCGGCAGGCGCCTGCGCCGCAGCGCCGATATTCTGCGTGCCGCGAAAGTGTCCATCGTGTGCGTGTCCGACACGCATCGGCAGGATGTGCTGCAGACGCTGCGCTGGGCGGGCCTCGACGGCCTGTCGGTGTGTACGCGCTACAACCCGCTGGATGAGACGTTGCAGCCTGACGACAGCCCGTTCGATGATCGGCAACTGGCGTTTTTTTCTTCGCCCAACAAGGGCCTGGCGTTTGCATTGGATGCCTTCGGCGCGCTGCGGCGGGCGATCCCGGATCTGCGCCTGGTCGTGGGCAATCCCGGCTACAAGTCCGACGCACAGGCAACGCTGCCCGGAGTGGAATTTCTCGGGCCGCAACCGCAGGCCGTCATGCAGGCGCAGGTGCGTCGCTCGCTGTGCACCTTCCAGCCAAATTTTCGGATACCCGAAACGTTCGGTCTGGTGTACGCCGAATCAAATGCGCTGGGGACACCGGTGCTCACGCATGATTTTGGCGCGGCCGCCGAAGTCCTGGGCGATGTGCGCCAGTTGCTGCCGGTGAAACCCGCCTACCGTTGCTACGAAGCTGTCGTCGGTGGCCTGACGCCGCGCTGGCGGCGGCTGCCTGCACGCCTGGCCGACGCTGCGGGACTGTTTGATGCCTACATTGAACGGGTACGCGAATGGCGCGGCGGCGCGCGCCCCGTGGTACGTGCGGATCCGCGATTTGCGCTGCACGCGGTGGCTGCTCAGTGGCGCGAGCTGCTCGGGGCCTGAACGGCACCCGTTGCGCCTCCCCCCAGCACCGGTGTGGCCACGATGCCGGCAATGCGCAGCAGGTCCAGCAGGCCGCCCTTGCCGACCACGTGCAGCGCACCGACCACAATCAGCACATTGTGATCCGCGGCCAGGTAGGCCTTGATCTGCGGCAGCCAGCGCTGATTGCGGTCGCTGACCAGGACCCGGTATAGCTGCGGGAACTGGTTGTAGGCATCGGACAACTGCGACGCCAGAGCCGCGCTGTTGCCGGTACGCCAGGCGCCCAGCATCTGGTCGGTTTCGTCCGCCGTGTCCTTCAGATCCTGCAAGGTGAGCTCGAGAAACCGCGCCTGGTCGTCGGCGGAGAGGTGTTCGAGCTGCCCCAACTCCTCATCCAGCGTTTCAAGGCCGGCGGTCGCGCGGCCGTCCTTTTGGGTGCGGGCCACGAGCTGTTCCTCGACACCGGACTGCGGGTCGTAGCCCAGTTTCAGATACATCAGATCGGTGATCGTCAGCGCCGCGACCCAGGGACGCAGCACCGCCAGTTGTTCCAGCGGCAGGCCCAGCGCGCTCGCCTGGGCGGCCAGGCGCGCAAAGCGTTCGGGCCCCAAGGCCTGCATCATTGATTCGCCTTCGGGATAGCGACCGTGTTCGAGCATCCAGGCGGCCACGCTGCTGGTATCGAGTTTCGCCAGGTCCATTTCCATGACCAGCTGGCTCGAATCCTCGTAGGCGCGCGTGAACGCAGCGGGCAGGGTGCTGTCGGCGGGCTTGAGCAGGTGCACCGACTCGGCCAGGTACACGGTGTTGTGCGCGCCATGCAGGGCCCATACGGGGCTTTGCGCGCGGGCGCTCAGGCTGCCGAGGAGGCAGAGTGCGAGGAGCCAGTGCCGCATGAGTCCACCCAGTGAAGATCCGTAATGATGCGGCCATCGGCGTGCAGTTCCAGAGTACGAAACGCCGGCGGCCGCGGGTCGATGGCGAAGTCATGAGCATGCGGCAGAAACTGCGCGCAGGTGGACGGGGTCGCCAGCAGCCGCACGCCGCGGCGCAAGGCATCGAATGGCTGGTGGACATGGCCCCACAGAATGGCGCGCACCGCGCGACTCGCATCGATGATGCGGAAGAACTCCGCGGCATTGCCCAGGCCGATCTGGTCCAGCCAGTCACTGGACATGGGCACGGGATGATGATGCAGACACACCAGCACCGGGGTGGTGGCGCCGGCGAGGGCGCGCTCGAGCAGCTGCAACTGTGGGGGCGCCAGGTGGCCACCGTCCTGCCCCGGCACGCTGGTGTCCAGCAGCACCAGGCGCCAGCCGCTCAAATCAAAAATGCCGTGAGTGACAAAGGGCGGTTGGTCCAGGATCTGTGCCATGGCCGCCGCATCGTCGTGATTGCCGGCCAGGCAACACACCGGCACGCCCAGTGCGCGGAATTCCCGGCGGAACACCTCGTAGCCGCGCGGGTCGTCATGGACCACATCCCCGGTGACGATAATGGCATCCGCCGGCCAGCCGGTCGCCTGGGTGTGGATCATGGCCTGCGTCAGAGTCTGGCGTAGCGAGGCCAGGGGCTGGATGCCGCGCAGGCGGGCCTGTTCATCCGCGGACAGATGCAGG